>NZ_CP073078.1:4943308-5248389 GCF_018135625.1 Phenylobacterium montanum | reverse complement strand
AGTTCATGGCGATGGGAATCGTCGTGGAATTTTATACGCGACAGAATCTGCTTCGCCTGGGGTTTCTCGGTTCGGCCCTTTTGCTTACATTCGCCGGAACGGGATTTCTACTCCTGGCGCTCGTTATTCCACTCATGCTTTGGCGCACAAAAATATCCACGCTCCTGGTCGCCGTCCTGATTGTTCCGCTGATTTTGGGGGCAGCGCTCGCTAAGGGCGCGCTCAACGACTACACCAGGCGCTCCAGCGAGTTCACCCAAGTTGGGCAAAGCGGGAATCAGAGATTCGTGTGGCCATACCAGCTTGCTTGGAAGCAGCTGACCTCGACTTCGGATTTCCACGACTCGTTCCTTGGAGTTGGCGCGAGCAACGCGGCCGACGACGCACGCCTCCCCCTTGTTATCAAGGGAAAGCCAAACGGCTCGCCGAGCTGGGGGACGCCGACCAAACTAATCGTCGAATACGGATTATTTGTCGCGGTCGTTTGGTCCATCTTCTTTATAATGATTTTGTTTTCATCTAACGTGCCTATAGGAATTCTTTTCATGCTATATATTCAGTATGAATTTGTGAATGGCGGCCTTCTAGTGCCCTTCGAAATATTCTTTGCTTATTTCCTGGGTGGAATTTATATGAAGCCAATTCCAAATTGGGATTTGGGGTTTGGCCGGTACGGCCGTGGGCGTCGCGATTGGCGGCAATATAATAGGTCAATTGAAGCCGCGCCCATTCAATCCGGATCATAAGCTGTGGCGGCTCACGCCGGCCCTTTGGCCGCGGAGGGGTCCGACACCAAGGTGACGAATGGTGTTCGGCCCGGACGAACCTTGAAGGCTGTCAGAGACGGCCACGATCGCCGACACCCCTCGCTGCCAGCCCGCCAACCGCGAAACTCCGCTCCAGCCGATAGATCGAAAATAGGGCACTTTTCGGCACCGATCATGGGTTACCGATCGCGCTCCGTTTGACAGGCGAATCACGTTCGAACAGACTCGCGAAGCCAGATTGACAGGGGTTCAGCGAGTTGAAGTTCCAGGTTCCCGAACAAAGAACGGCCCGCCCCATCAACGCGTCCGGTGGAGAGTTTCTGGAAAATGTTCAAATCCTGAGGTTCATCGCTGCGGCGATGGTCCTGTTTCGCCACCTAGTACGCGAGCTATCTGGCCCCAATTTTTCGATCCCAATGGACAATCTGTTGAGGTTTGAATGGACCGTTGGCGTCGATATATTTTTTGTTACCAGTGGCTTCTTGATGTATTTTCTGACAAATAGGCATTTTGCCGAAAAAGACTATCCATTTGAATTTTTGCGACGCCGATTCGTTCGAATTGTGCCTCTATATTGGCTATTCACAACTTTGATGCTCGCTATCACGATTTTGATCCCCGGGGAAGTGAGGCAATTTGACTGGAGCGTCGGCCACATCGTAAGTTCGTACTTATTTATCCCGTGGCAGAGGGCACAGGGCCAAGTCTTTCCGATTCTGGGACTTGGATGGACCTTAAACTATGAAATGCTGTTTTATTTCGCCTTTACAATTGCCCTTTTCTTTCCTCGGCGCACAGCGATTGTTGGTCTGGTTTCGGCGTTCTTAATTGCCGTTGCAGTCGGCGAATTTATCCCTGATAGCCAAGTCATGGTCAAATTTTGGACTGCGCCGATCATCTTGGAGTTCATCGGGGGCGTGCTACTGAGCATGGCGTTCGTCGGTGGTTTGCGGCTTCATCTCTCCACGAGAATTTTTCTAGCCGCGCTCGGCGTCATTGCTTCCTTGGTTTGTGTGCACTTCAATCTCACAGATCAACGATGGCGCATCGTCTGGGGCGGAATTCCCGCAATTCTCCTAGCGTCCTCTGCCATTCTCGGGCCGCCCCCTCGGCAGAGTGGCGGTCAGTCGGGTCCGCTGGTCCGAATGATGGTCTTCTTGGGCGGCGCGTCTTACGCCCTCTACTTGTCGCACATGTTTGCCATTCGCCCACTCACCGCCGTTTGGAAGAAGCTTCACCTTGCGGGTGGTTTGGCGTACCTCGGCGTGGGGTTCATAGCGGCGCTGGTGCTGGCATCAGCAGTCTACGTTTATGTGGAAAAACCAACCTTGGCCGCGCTGAAGCGGATCATTCGGCCGAAGGTTGGCGTTGTCGCTTGACTGTTTGACTAGCGCGCAATCGTAGTTTGTGAACGGCTTCCTGTTCGCCACGAGCCAGGAGCAGATTCGACGACCAAACGATGGATGACGGCGCCGACAACCGCACTGCCGTCGCACCTGCTGAACCGCTCCTAAGGAAGCGCTAAGCCCGAAACGAACTGCGACTGAAGATAGGTCGCCACTAGGCCGTTGGCGTCGACACTGCTTCCCGTCAAATCTGTTAGCGAGCGCGGATGGATACCGTTCCGGAGCGCCGTCACGGTTGCGGTAATCGATCCGCCCGACAGGCCCGCGATCGCACTCGTCGAGAACGAGGGTGTTGAGCCGCAGCCCGCACCGACATTTGTTGTCGACACCGCCGAGATTGCGCCGCCAGACACAGTTGCCTGAACAACTGGCTCAACCAAGCAACCGCCCCCGGTCGCCGTGATATTGTAACTTCCATTCATACCACCGGAACCTGGGACAAAGCTGACTGCGATCAAGCTGCCAAACCAGTCGGCGAATGGGTGGTAGTCGACACGCCAGAGTTGGCTGTCGCGGCTCGACATTTCGGCGTCAGCTTCGTCGAGAATGCGACCGCCCGTGTAAGTCGGCGCACCCGTGGTTCGAAGCCAGTCGTTGTAAGCTTGGCCCGCACCACCAGGGGCAAAGCCGGGAACGGGAGTTTGGTTGCCGGTGGTAGCGCCCCCGTCAGTCGTTGTCGTCTCAGTCCCGATGGTAACAGCCCAAACTCGGACACCTGCCGCCTTCAGGATCGCGACAGCTGATTCGAAATTTGCCTCAAGCTGCACGGCGGTCTAGCCGTTGGCGATGTCGTTCACGCCGAGGGCCAAGATCGCGTCAGTAACGCTTCCTCGTCGAATCAGATCAAGTGTATTGCTTGGATTCGAAACGAAGTTAGCCATCCACTTGGAGGATTGTGAAGTGTTGATATAGTTGAAGCCATTGTTGGCTAGGAGTCGAGAAATCCAGCCGACGTTTCCGCTGCTATCCCCGTATTGAATCAATGACGTGGTGCCGGGCGCAAGAAATACGTCCCACGCCCCGCGCCCTTTACTATCTCCAACAATAGCAAAAGATCTGTTCGCGTTCACAGGAACGTTTGACCGGCACGTCAGGGTAGTCGGGCCGTAACCATATATTGCTGTTGTTTTGCTATAACTTGGAGAAAGAGGCAGCGACTGATCGATCGAAGTCCCGCTGATCGGCTGAATTTCGCCAGCGTAGTCGTAAGCTTCACCAAGATCGAGCCGCATAGCCTCATTGCCATAAAGACTGGTCTGATTGTCGTACCAAACGTCGTGGCGCTCCTCTGCCGCGATGGAGGTCGATGGAACCAAATTGACTGCGAACCAGTCGCTGTCGACAGAAGCCCCAGCTGGGACCTGTACCGACTTTTGGCCATCGAAATAGACTTGAATGGGCTGAGCGCCGCTGTTCCAGGTCGGAAGAAACCCTACATTACCTATTACCAACGGATCACCGATCGTATCCACTTCTCCCGCAGCATTTCCATAATAGTTTGGCGTTGAGGTGAAAGCTGCCACCACCGATGAATTGGTGGAGGTAGCGTTCTGGTTAGCGACCACATGAGTCGAGTCCGTGATCGAGGCGACTTTGGTCCCCGCCGGGAACCCAGTCATCGAAATGATCTGCCCCGCCCATATCCCAGCCGTCGACGAGACCGTGATGGTTGGCGATCCAGATGTGTTCGCGGAACCAGAAACCACCAGATTTGCACCCGGCCCCTGAACCCAGTTTGAGAACGTAAGCCTGCATTGATAGTAGGACGTGGCCCCGTTTAGTGTCCCAAGGGGAATCTTGCGCCGGAAAGCGTAGTGCCAGGGGCCAGTACGAGTATTGCCGCCTGTTGAAGCCGCGCTGAAAAGCGCGACCATAGAGTCACCAGTTTGCAGGCGCTGTCCTGCCAGCATATCGGTAGGAACTAGTGGGGGAACATAGCCGCCAGCGTTTGCGAGGCGCGCGCAAAAGAATGCCAGAAACGTTATAACGAGACCAATTAGTGTTCTCATCCCACCCTCCTCACTTGAAGATGAAGTTGCACACCGCGCCCGTCGCCGGGGCTGTGGCGCCGGTGGGGGTGGTGGTGACGGCGACGGTGATGGCGTAGGTGAAGGCGGGGCGTTCCTCGCCGGGGTAGTGCTCTTCCCAATAGCCAGAGGGCGGGATCGGGTAGGTGAGCTTGGGCGGGGTCGAGCCCAGGATCACGGCGGCGGCGGCGGAATCGAAGATCTGGATATAGGCGGTGGCGGCGGCGGCGTTGGAGCACTGCTAAATTCTTCGCCGGCGCCTGCAGGTCGTAGGCGACCAGGCCCGTGCCGGTTGTGATCGATTTTTCGATCCGGTCGGGGTTGGCGCCGGCCATGGCCAGCACGTGGCGGGCGATGTCCTCGGAGGGGTTGGCGAGGGAGTCGACCACCGCCTTGCGGAGATCGTTCTGATTAACGCGCATGTTCATGCTTTCTGGGCTCCTTGGTCGGAGGTTCGGGTCGGCGTCGCGTCGCCGAATGGGACGGCGGCTAGCGGCCGTGGATCGCGATGGGGCGGGCGAGCGCGGCGCGCAGCTCGAGCTGGGCGCGCGCTTCGGGCGGCAGGTCCTCGATGTGCTTGCGCAGGGCTTCGGCGCAGAAGGCGGGTTCGCCGGCGGCGTCTTCGGCCTTGGTCACCGCCCTGGCCCAGCCGGCCAGGGCGCGCGGCGGCAGGGGCTGGGCGGCGAGGTCGTCGAAGCGCTTCTGCAGGTCGGCATAAGCGCGGCGCAGGCCGTCGATCTCGCCGCTGAGCTCGGCGCGCAGGGCCAGGGCGGTCTTGGAAAGGCCGTCGCTGTCGCCCGCCGGCGCATCGTTGTCGTTGGCGGCCGGCGGCGTCAGGTCGCCCGGATCGACGGCGCCGGCATCGGGATCGTCGCCTCCGTCGCAGCCGTGGCATCGGGCGCCCAGGGCCACGAGTTCGTCGTGGGCGGCCTGGATGCGGGCAAGATCGGCCTTGGAATTGCGGGCGCCGAGCTTGTCGAGCATCTCCGACGCTGGATGGGCGGGCTGGGCGGCGACGAGCTGCTGGCGGGCCTTGACCACGAAGTCCTTGTAGCGGCCGCGCTTGCCGGCGGCGGCGGCCAACTCGATGGCTTTGGCGATTACTTGAGCGTTGCTGGGGCCAGGCGCCGGATCGGGCGCGGCGACCGCCTTCCACATCTCAATCACGGCCTCGGGATTGCAGGGACGATCGACCAGGCTGATCTCGTCCAGGCGCAGGGCGGTGATCAGGTTGCGATCGCGCCCGTCGCGGCCGAGCACCCGACCGCCGATGGAGAAACCCTTGTAGACGCCGAGGCGCACCTTCTTGACCGCCACCGGATCGACCACATGGGCCTCGATGCGGGTCTGGCCGTCCTCGCCCACCTCGGCGCTGAGGGTGGCGCCGGCGGCGGTGAGGCCATGCATTTCGCGCAGGGCGCCGAACTTCATGTAGTCCGGGAGGGCCGCCTTCATCGCGTCCGGGTCGACCCGCTCGTCGGCCTGGTCCACCGCCCCGCTGGAGGCGACGCCCACCACCTTGATGGTGCCGTCGTCCTGGGGTTCGAGCTTGGTGATTTCGCCGAAAATTCGCATTCTGGCTGGCCCCTTCAGGCTTCAGGTTGGAAACAAAAACTGGCTTGGCCATCAGGGCGGGCCACAATCGCGACACGGGCCGGCGCGATCATCGCCGGGCGCGTGAACCACGCGGGAGGAACTAGAGATGCGAGTTCGAGCCAGAGCCTTCACAGGCGCCGCTATCGCGGCCTTCGCCCTGTCGGGCGCGGCCTGGGCCGACCAGCCCGCCGCGCCCTCGACCACGCCGGCGCCCAAGTGCTTCCGCAGTCACGACTGGGAGGGCTGGAAACCGGCCGACGACGCCAAGTCGATCTATATCCGGGTGGGGATCCACGATTTCTATCGGATCGAATTCACCGACAGCTGCCCTATTCTGCAGGCGCCCAACGCCCACCTGATCACCAAGCCGATCAGCGATTTGATCTGCTCGCCGATCGAGATGGACGTGAAGGTCGCCGATCCGCCGGGCGGCATGGCCGTGCCTTGCATCGTTTCCGGCATCACCCCGCTGAGCCCGGCGGATGTAGCGGCGCTCCCGAAAAAGCTGAAACCGTAGCGGCCTCGGCCGACAGGGCCTGGGCCGACAAGGGGGCCAGGCCACGGCGGGCGCGAACCTCGTTGATGGTCATCGAGCCGTTGCGGATGGCGAGGTCGTCGATGCGGGCCTGGACCATGGGGTCCACTGCTGGGGCGTCGTTCCAGGAGAACTCGAGGCCCGGGGCGCCCAGGTCATCCTGAATCACCCCATCGATCAGGCGCTTGGCCCAGAGCTTGAGCGGCTGAAGCCCTTCCTCCTGGCCACGGTCCTGGTCGGCGCCGGCGGTGGCGCGGTTCATCTGACGAATGAAGGGCGTCGGCGGCAGGCTGAAGGCGAAGGCGATCACCCGCGCCAGCCACTCGTCGAACTCGTCCTTGAGCGGGCTGTCCTTGAAGGCCTGATAGCGCGTGCCGCTGGGCACCCAGAGCAGCTTGGCCTGCTCGGCCGCCTGGCCGGAGAGGCGCGAGTCCAGCCAGAGCTGCATGTCGCGGATCTGGTCCGGGCTCCAGCCCTCCGGTCCGTTCAGCAGCCCCGCGGGCAGGTTGCCTTCCGTGAAATAGGCGAGCTGGGCGGCCTGGCGGCGGATCACCGTGTTGATGGTGACGATCACCTGTTCGACCGGCGAGAAGCCGTAGTTGTGGTTCGGGCGTGGGTTGCGCGGGGCATAGATCAGGTCGGCCTCGGTCAGGTCGGCCCAGGCGACGCCCTTGATCACCTGCTGGTAGGCCACCGCGCCCGGGCCGCGCGGGCGGCGGCCGGTGTCATCGACCATGGGGTGGATGGTGTCGCCGGGGATGATGTCGAGGCCGGTCAGGCCGCCGCCGCGGGCGAAGCGCCGCTCGATCGCCGGGGCGTCCAGCACCAAGAGGTCCTCGAGCGCCAGGCGCAGCCAGGTGGCGAAGGGGGTGACGCCGTCGGGACGGCGCCAGAAGGCGGTGATGCGGGCGATCTCGGCCGGATCGGGCGTGGTCGCGCCGGCGCTGGGGATGATGCTCCAGTCCAGGCGCTCGATCTGGTCCTTGCGGGTCTCGATCGCCAGGCGTACCAGCTCGACATTGGCGAAGGCGCGCAACTGGGCGAAGCTGAAGGGCTCGTAAGCGCGAGGCTGAACCACGCTGTTGACGGCGACGGGGAAGTCGAAGGCCCGCACTGGCTGGGCCTCGACGGGTTGGACCGGGGCGCCCGGCCCGAACACCGTCCAGCCGTCGGAAAAGCGGCCCTGGACCGGGCCCAGGCGATGACTGAGGGACAGGCGCGTCCCGCCGGCAGGTGGCATCGATGAGCTCCTGTGGACTTGAACAGGCGGCGCCGCATTGCAGCGCAGATCGTGGTTGCGGCGCCGAATTGGACGTAGGTTCAGATTGCCTTGGGGGCCTCGCCCTCCTATGGAGGCGCGCTGAACCGCTTTCCTCCCCGGAGCATTCCCTTATGCGACTAGACGCCGTCTCCATTGGCGCCAATCCCCCGCACGACGTGAACGTCGTGATCGAGGTCCCCATCGGCGGCGAGCCGATCAAGTACGAGATGGACAAGGAGGCCGGCGCCCTGGTCGTCGACCGGTTCCTGTACACCTCGATGCGCTACCCGGGGAATTACGGCTTCATCCCGCATACCCTGTCGGACGACGGCGACCCGGTGGACGTGATCATCGCCAACACCCGCGCCATCGTTCCCGGCGCGATCATGAGCTGCCGCATTGTCGGCGTGCTGTTCATGGAGGACGAGGCCGGCGGCGACGAGAAGCTGGTCGCCGTGCCCTCGGCCAAGCTGACCAAGCGCTATGAGAACGTACAGAACTATACCGACCTGCCGAAGATCACCCTCGAGCAGATCGAGCACTTCTTCGTCCACTACAAGGACCTGGAGCCCAACAAGTGGGTGAAGATCCAGCGCTGGGGCGACGCCGACGAAGCCCGGGCGCTGGTGCTGGAAGGCGTCGAGCGCGCCAAGGCGGCCAAGGCCGGCTGAGGCCGAAAGACAGGGAGCGTCCGGACGTGACCGACAGAGCATCCATCGGCCTGCGCCGCGTCCGGGCGATCCGCATCCATTGCCCGATTTCACGAGAAACCTTCGTTGCTTTAGCCGCAGGGCGGCTGGAGGCGATCGAGCAGGACCCGGTCGCCGCGCCGATCCTGGCCCTGATCCGGGCCGACAACGAACTGGGCGACTTCGGGCTCTACAAGGGCGTGTTCGAGATTTCGCTGGGGTTGGAGGGGTTCACGCCGACGGCGGAGGCGGACCCGACCCTCGGCGAAGGCGGTGGGAACACGCTGAGCCCGACTGCAGTGATCAAGACCTATGTCGATGAGGCCGTCGGTGAGGATCAGCTTTCCGCGCTGCTGTCCGCCCTCGCCGGCCTGCATCCCTGGCAAATTCCTGTGATCGAGGTTTCCGGCCGAGGCGCGGTGAGCCTCATTCAGCCGATCTGACCAGGTCGATCCGCCACCTCCCGCCGCGCCAGTTCCAGGAACGCCGCCCCGGGCGGGGCCTTCTTCAGCATCAGCTCGGTCAGAGCCCAGACCAGGGCGTCGAGGCGGTTGGGCGAGCCTTGGCCTAGATAGCCGTTCGCTGTGGCCTGGCGCAGCTCGGCTTCGAGGTCGGCCAAGGGGTTTTCGAGGCCGGACGGGACCACGTGGCTGACCCGGCCCTGTTCGTAGAGGGCCGAGACGGGCTCGGCGCGGACGACCTTGCCTCGGGAGGCGGTGACAAGGGTGACCGGCGCGGTGGCGCGGACAGCCTGGAGAGTGGAGCGGACCATGTCGCCGCCGAAATTGCGCTCGGCGACGATGCGATCGGCGCCGAAGGCGTCGAAGGCCTCGACCGTTCGGCGGCCCCAGCCCTCGGGGCTGAGCTTGCAGGTGCGGTCGGCCAGGACGTAGCCCCGACCATCGACCCCGAGGCCGGCGACGACGATGCCCTGGGCGTCGCCGGCGTCGCGACCGCTGGAGCCCGAGGGGTCCACGGCGACCACCACCCGCACGAGGTCTGGCGCGCTCGCCACGCGGCAGGCGACCAGGGTGCCGATCGACCAGAGCGCCCCAGGGACGTCCGAGAGGATCTCGGCATGCAGCTCCTGGCGGCCCAGGCGCGTACCCTCGTAGCGGGCGATAATGCGCTCGATGAAGGCTGGGGCGAGATTGCCCTGGTTATCGTAGGTCGAGCCTCGGCTGATCACGCAGTTCGGGTCGTCGACCAGTTGGCGGATCAGGGGCAGAGGCCGGGGTGTCGTTGTCACCGCCGCCCGCGGGTCATCGCCGATGCGCAGGCCGAGTTGCAACTGGTCCCAGACCGCCTCGGGTTTGATCCAGGCGGCGAGTTCGTCGGCCCAGGCCGCGTCGTGCTGAGGCCCGCGCAGACGCTCGGGCTCCTGGGCGGAATAGCAGTAAGCCGTCGCCCCGTTGGGCCAGGTGAGCCGACGCTTTGAAGGTTCGAAACGGGGCCGGTCCCAGGGCGGCGAGATGGCGATCAGGCCGGACTCGCCCTCGATCATCACGTCTCGCACGTCGGCGGTGGTGGGGCCGATCAGGGCGATGCGCTGGCGGCCGAGCAGCACCTGGTCCCTCACCCACTCGGCCCCAGCCCGGGTCTTGCCGAAGCCACGGCCGGCCAGGATCAGCCAGTAGCGCCAGTCTCCGTGGGGCGGGATCTGGTTTGGGCGCGCCCAGAAGCTCCATCTGAATTCCAGGACGCTGGCGGCGTCGTCGTCGAGCCCTTCAATCGCCCGCAGGATCTTCTGGCGCTGGGGCAGAGACAATGAAGGCAGCGAGCTTATCTCGAAGTCTTCGACTGGCTCCGCTGAGATCGAAAGCTGGCGCTGCGCCATCCGCACCCTCACGCTGTTCGGATTGGCCGAGATGGGTCCGCCCCAGATAGATGGCCATGCTGGCGTTGGTCTGGGCGTGCTTGAACTGAGCCTTGCGCAGGGTTTCGAGCGTGCGCAGGCGGGCGCCCTCGAAGGCCCGGCGGGCCGTCTGGGACCGGCTGAAAAGGTCTGTGAGCTGTTCGAGGGGGACGTTCATGGCCGTGGCGGTTTCCGCCTCGGTGAACAGCACCTCGCCGTACCGGGCGAGCTGTTCGAGGGTGGCGGCGTCGTCAGCCAGTTCGGGCTTGAACGCAGCCTTTCGCGCGCCCTGAGGATCGGACGTGATCATGCGGCTTGCCTGTTGTGGATGAGTTGGTGGAGAGCGCTGCTGTTCGGCGCAACTCTCGACCGTGCCCATATGTAACTATAGATTCGCCTACGCGTCAAGGATTGGCGAACTTATGTAGCACTATTTGTCACTTTTTGGCGAAGTTCGCGCCGCCCCGGACATGCGGGGCGGCGCTGGCGGCTTCAGTTGGAGGGATTGCCCGGCGGGCGATCGCGCTCATGCTCGCGCTTGGCCTTTTCCTTGTCCGGCTCCTGCCCCTTGCCGGCCGGCTGGGCCTTGGCTTGCTGCTGCGCCTTGGCGGCGGCCTGCTGCTGGGCCTTGGCCTGGGCTTGGGCCTCGGAGCGGGCGGCGGCCTGCTGCTGGTGCTGGGCCTGCAGGCGCGCCTGGTCGGCGGCGGCGACACGGGCGGCGTCGGCCTTCGCCCGGGCGGCGGCGTCCTGCTGGTGCTGAGCTTGCAGTCGCGCCTGGTCGGCGGCGGCGACACGGGCGGCGTCGGCCCTGGCCCGGGCGGCGGCCTCCTGCTGCTGCTGCGCCTGGCGCTGAGCCTGGAGGCGCGCCTGGTCGGCGGTCGCGACGCGGGCGGCGTCGGCCTTGGCTCTGGCCGCGGCTTCCTGCTGTTGCTGCGCCTGGGCGCGGGCCGCGACCGCCTGCTGTTGGCGCGCCTGGGCCTGGGCCTGAGCGTTGGCCTGAGCCTGGGCGTTGGCCTGAGCTTGAGCCTGAGCCTGGATCTGGGCCTGCCTTTGCGCCTGCCTCAGCGCCTCGGCCTGGGCGGCGGGGTTCGCGCCCGGCGCCCCGAACTGCGGCGCACCGGGAGCCGCGTTCATCGGTCCCTGGGCCTGGAAGCCCGGATTGGCCGGGGCCTGACCGAAGGGCGGGCGAGCGCCCGGCCCGCCGCCCGGGTTGACCGGCATCGTGGCCGGCGGCGGGTTGGGCCTTTGCCCGAACAGGCCGCCGGCGAAGCCGCCGCCCCGCGCGCCGGGGACATTCTGCCCCCTGGCCCTGGCGTCGGCCGCCGCCTGCTGCGAGGCTTGCAGGGCGCGCTGGGCGGCCTGCTGGTCGTTCAGCATCTGGTAGGTCCGGGCGGCCTGGGCCTCGCGGCGATAGCGTTCCTGGTCCCACATGGCCCGCTGTTCGTCCTCGTGCTGGGCGTGGTAGTCGCGCCAGTCGGGGTGCTGGTTCTGCTGGCTGGCCCACAGGCCGATGGCTGCGGCGATCAGGGTGCGGCGGGCGTCCCAGTTGGCGGCGGCGACCGCTTCGTGCTGGCGATGGCGCGAGGCGTCGTACAGGTCTCGGCCGCGATAGAGGTAGCGGCCGGCATAGTCGGCGCGGCGTTCGACGAAGTCCGGCGGCATGACCCGCCCTTCGCGGTCGTAGACCACCACCAAGGCGCCGTTGTCGTAGCCGTAGGTATAGTCCACGTCGCGAACCAGATACGGATATTCCTGGCCGGGCTGGTAGTAGTAATAGCGGTCACCGCCACCCACAGGCTCGACCACCTGCATGGCGTTGTCGTCGCTCTGCCAGACCCAGGGCCGCGAACCGCCATAGTCGAAGGTATAGTCCGGCGGAGCTTCGCCATAGCCGTAGGCCTGAGCGTAGGCCTGGTCGGCGTAGCCGTAGCTCTCGCGCCGGTCGCGCACATGGGCCACCCGGGCGCGGGGCGCAGCGGGCAAGGCCGTGGCCGGCGGGGCGTCGACAATCGGCGGAGCCGAGGCGGTGGTGAGCGGCAGGGCGGCTTGGGGCGGCGGCGCCTGGCTCGCGCTCGGCGCCTGATTGCATGCGCTCAGCGCCAGGCCGGCGCCCAGGGCGACCAGCAGGGCGCCATGATTGAAGAGGGTCGAGCGTTTCATTTTGCGCCTTCTCGGGCTTGATGGTCATTCGTTGGCTGGCGGATCCGATCCGTCTGCCCAGGCATGAGCCTTCGAACATGAACGGCAATGGAACGGGTCCAGGTCCGAAAGGTTCAGCTTGGCGAGATTGGCACGGACGCGCGGGAAACGCGATCTGATCAGGCGTCGGCCTTGCCATCCCCAACTTTGTCGACGTCTGGTCTTGATCGTCACAGCGACTGGCGGCCTAAAACCGTCCGCGTCCCCAAGCTCTCGAGGAGCGAGTCGCATTGATCAGCCGCAGAACATTCGGTCGTGGCCTGGGTGCGGTGACGATGATCACCGGCGCCGGCCCCGCGGTCGCGGCGCCTTTCGCCTGGCCGGAGGGGCGGCGGGCGGCGGTGAGCCTGACCTATGACGACAGCCTGAACGGGCAACTCGACATCGCCGCACCGCAACTCGAGGCGCACGGCTTCCAGGCGACCTTCTTCCTGACGCGAGAGAACATGGAGGCGCGCCTGGGCGACTGGCAGGACCTGGCGCGGCGGGGCCACGAGATCGGGGACCATACGGTCGATCACCCCTGCGAACTGCGCCCGTTCACCGCCAAGAGCTTCGAAGCGAGGGAACTGAAGCCGATGGAGGCGTTCCTGGACGCCAACTTCGGCGCCGCCCACAAGCGGCTGTTCGCCTATCCGTGCGGCGCTACCGAGCTGGGCCGCCGCGGCCGATTGAACGCTCGACAAAGCCTCTATGTCCGCCTGTTGCGGCGCAACTTCGAGGCCGCGCGGATCGTCGACGGAGGGCCGAACGATCCGCGGCTAGTGCGCCGCTTCCGCTACCTGCTGCAGGCCAGCGCGCCGACCTACGACACCGACGGGGCCGGCCCGGCGATCGACTATGTCGGCAAGGCGATCGCCCGCGGCCATTGGGCGATCCTGATCTTCCACGACATCGTCGAAGTCCGTCGAGAAACCGGCGAAACCAGCCGCGCTGCGCACCAGGCCATATTGGACTGGATCGCCCAGCAGCCCGTCTGGTGCGCGCCCATGGGCGAGGTGTTCGACTACATCGCCGCCCATGCGCGGCGAGCCTGACGGAGCACGACGCCGGCTTGAACCAGGCGGGGCCAAATGCGTTCTAGACCTCGCTGGAGATCGCGGCGGGCCACGTTCGTAGGGGCCTGAAACACCCTGCGCGCCGCCCAAACGGCACGTGAATACGCTATATTGAGCGACGAGAATTATCCGCTGGGACACCCATGCGCTCCAACCCCATTGATCGCTGGCGGCACTTCCGCTCGGATGTCGACCGCGAGATCACCTTCCTTTTGAACCGCTATGGCGAGCAGGCCTATCAGGCCGCCTTGGCGGCCGCGGCTAGGCCCGATCTGCGGACTCGGCGGCGCAAGGTGCTGAAGGCCGTGGCGCGGGCGCTCGACCCGGCGCCGAGGCTCTTGTGGATCTTCCGGCTGCCAGCCGGGAAGCTGGGCAGGACCCAGCTCAGAGCGAGAGCGGCCAGATCGGCGCCTTCGCTTTCGTGAACGGTTCTGAAATGTAGCGGGAGTTGCGGACGGAAAGCCGCGCCTAGTGCGCGCCCCGCCGGGCCAGAACCGCGGGGCCGGTGGCTGCCAGGATGCCGAAATAGAGCTTCAGGCTGCGCAGCTTGGCGTAGGTGACATCGAGGGCCACACGGCGGCGATAGCTGACGTCGTTGCGGCCGCTGACCTGCCACAGGCCGGTGATACCAGGACGGACCTGGCAATAGACCTTGAAATAGCGGCGATAGCGGGCGGCCTCGGAGGAGGTGATCGGGCGCGGGCCGACAAGGCTCATCTCACCGCGCAGGACATTGATCAGCTGCGGCAGCTCGTCGATGCTGGAGCGACGCAGGAATTCGCCAAGGATGGTTACGCGGGGGTCGCGACGCAGCTTGTGGTCGCGCCGCCACTCCTCGCGGGCGGCTGGATCGCTGGCCAGAAGCGCCTGCAGGCGCTGCTCGGCATTGACCACCATGCTGCGGAACTTCAGGCACTTGAAGGTCTTGCCGTCGCGGCCGATGCGGCTGTGGCCGAACAGGACCGGTCCCCCGTCCTGCAGTTTGACCGCCAGGGCCGCGAGCAACATCACCGGCGCGAAGAAGACCAAGAGCGCGATGCAGATCGGAAGCTCTATGGCTCGCTCAGCCAGGTCCAGGCTGCGCTTCCTTTGCAACGACGGCATAGGCCCTCTCCTCTTCAGCCAGGTCGTCAACGGCCCAGCTTGCGGATCGTTCCGGGACGCTATTGTCCCGGTTGGGGGCCGCCTTGCAGAGGGTGTGCCAAATTCAAGCGACGGGCGAAAACCCGCCGCCCGAATTCGCCGATCAAGGCAGGGCGGAGGCGGCCGAGCCGAAGGAGGTGTTGAGCTTGCTGCCCAAGGTCGTGACCGCCGTGATGATGACAACGGCGATCAGGGCCACGATCAGGCCGTATTCGATTGCGGTTGCGCCGGACTCGTCGGCGACAAACCTGCGGACCAATTTGGTCATGTGTGCGATCCCCATCCTAGATCTGGACGCAGGGAACCGGCAAACCGGCGCCCCTTTACCCGCACGAGTTCTGCGCACACAGGCTCAATATTGAGTAAATTTTGCAACCTAAGATAACTTTAACCAAACCACCGATCTTTGCGCAGTCAATTGAATTTCTGCACAGATACATTGTTCTCTCCGCAGAAACATTTCGGGATACGACACAATTAAAGGTTATTATTTTTTCGCCGCAACTCAACTCCGGACGACGGTTGCCGGCCGCATGGCGGCGACAATCCGGCTGAGGCGATCGATACGCGACAGGACGGCCCGCAGGCCTTCGGGCGAGGGCTTCAGGCGCTCGAACCGAACCTGGCAGCGGATGGACTGGAGATCGAATCCGGCGCGGCGCGCCTGATAGGCCGTCAGCCATCCTTGGCGAGCGCCCGCGTCAATCTGGCCGGCGAGGTCGGCCAGCCATCCGTCGAGGTCGATGGCTTCGGAAAGGCCGTCGAAGTCGGCGTCGCCTTTCCAGTCCGGCTCAGCGAAGCCGACCAGACCGGCCGGCGCCGGTTCAGGCGAGACCGATAGGTTCAGGAAATGCAGGGACACGGGGCTGGCTCCTCAAGATCCGCGCCGGCGCCATGGAGGCAAGGCCGACGTCAGAGAGGAGCATGGCTCCGCCCGGCTGAAGCCAGGCGGAGCGCGTCGTTCATTTGCGGTTCAGGCGGCGGGCCAGTCCCGCCGTCGTTCAGTTGGCCTTTTCGAAGGCGGCGCTGATGATCACGTCGACTTGGTCGCCGATCACCGGGACGTAGGTCTTTACGCCGAAATCGCTGCGGTTCAGGTGCGCAGTGGCGTCGAAGCCGACGGTTGTCTTGTGGCTCATCGGATTGGCGCCCGAAGCGTTGAACTTGGCGGCCAGCACCACCGGCTTGGTCACGCCGTGCAGGGTCAGATCACCGGTGATGTCGGCGGTGTTGGGGCCGGTGACGACCACCTTGGTCGACTTGAAGGTGATGGTCGGATCAGCGGCGGCGTTCAGCCAAGCCGGGCTCTTAAGTTCGCCGTCCAGCACAGTGTTGGTGGTGCTGACGGAGGCGACCGGGATCGAAACGCTGACCTGGCTGGCGTCGAGCTTGGCCGGATCGAGTTGAAGGCTGCCGGAAACGCCGGTGAAATTGCCATAGTAGGTGGTGAAGCCCATGTGGTTCACCGCGAACAGCACGCGGGTGTGGAACGGCTCGACGGCATAGGTTCCGGCCTGGACCTTGGACGGATCGCTGCTGGCCTGAGCCGAGGCATGGGCGGGGGCCAGGGCGCACACCGCCAGGGCCGCTGCGACAGCGGTGAAATTTCGCATCTGCTTGTTGCTCCGTGAAGGAATAGGCGGCGTGCCCGCCACTTGGGCGCAAGCAGCGGCAAGTTCAAGGGCCTTGGCGGTAGCCGCACGCCTGCCCGCGCCGAGGCCGCTCGACAGCCGGACCGCCATGCGACAGGGTCGCTGCCGAACTCCGAGCGATTCAGAAACAAGGACGGGCGATGCGCGGTTGGGTGATGGCGGGATTTGCAGGCGCAGCCCTGGCCATGGCGGCGAGCGCCCTGGCCGCCGGCGCGGCGGACGAGACTGTGCTGGCGCGGCAGACGACGCTGAAGTCGATGGGCAAGGCTTTCAAGGAGATCCGCACCATCGTCGCCGCCAACGACATCGCCGCCCAGAGGGCGACCGTCGTCGCTGATGCGGCCAAGCTGAAGAGCCTGGCCCCCCAGCCCTGGAGCAAGTTCGGGCCGGAGACTCGAGGAACCAGCGTCAAGACCGAGGCCAAGCCGGTGATCTGGACCGACGCCGCCGGCTTCAAGGCGGCCCAGACCAAGCTGCTGGCGGCCGTGGACGCCCTCGACGCCGTCGCCGCAAAGGGCTCGCCCGACGAGGTGGCGACCAAGGCCGGCGATGTGGGCAAGGCTTGCGGCGGCTGCCACAAGCAGTTCCGCAAGGAATAGAGTCCCCCTCTCCCGTCGTCGGGCTCAGGCCTGCTCGTCGTGCATCCAGCCGGTGATCATCGGCCCGACCAGGTTGGCGCGCTTGAAGACCGCATAGGCCAGGATCGCGGCCAGGTGCAGACCGACCAGCGCGAGCAGCAGGTCGAAGGTCAGGCGATGCAGATGGGTCAGGGTCTGCGCGCCGTCGTCGGAGATCAGGGTGCGGAGCGGGCCGCTCGTCGCCACCTCGTCATCGCTGAAGAGGCCGGTTCCGGTTTCGGCCAGAAGCGCCGCCAGCAGGGCCAGGACGGCATAGCCGCCCAGGGGGTTATGGCCCACGGGCGCAGGCTCGCTGCGCCAGCGGCGCAAATAGGCCAGCACCTTGGCGGGCGGGCGCACGAAGCCGGAGAAGCGAGCCGCAGGCGTCCCGATCACAGCCCAGACCAAACGGACGGCGAGCGCCGCCAGAACGGCGTAGCCACACCAGGCGTGCAGATCCATCTGACCCGTCTGATAAGTCAGCCAGGCGCCCACACAGCCCAGAATGAAGATGAGGTGGCAGAGGCGCACGACCCAATCCCAGACATACCGCCGCATCCGCGCCTCGCTCTTGCTTCACCGTCCTCATCGCACGCCGAAATGCTCCGCGACAACGTCCAGCGCCAACACCAGGGCGCGACGATACCGCGCCTGGGCGCCGCCGCCCGCCGTCGCATGACTGACGCAGCGGGCGTGGCCGGCCACTTCGCGCAGGGCGGTGACCGCACGATCGTTACGGTCGGCGACACGCACCTTGGCCTCGACCGCAGCCACCTGCCGGGACAGGCGCAGCCGCCGCTCGGCCCAGGCCTCTGGCCGGCCGACGCCCACGCTGACCGAACCGCCCTCGACAAAGGCCTTGGAGCTCATTTGCGAGCGGAGATCCCGTTCGGGGTCGTTGGCTTCGTAGAGGTCGCGGTAGAGCATGCCGGCGCGGAACTGAACGTCGGTGATGGCGCCCGTGCTGGCCAGGCTTTCGAGACCGTCGCGCGACCGAACGCGAACCCGGGCGATGCTGTCGGCGGCTCGGGCGAATTCGACCTGTTCTCCCCTCGCACGGGCCAAGGCAAGGCTCTCGTCGAGGCCATGGATCACCTCCAGTTCGCCTCGGCGGCGCTCGAGTTCGGCCTCCAGGGCGTGAAACTTGGCGGCGGCCCGGGCTCGGGCGGCGAAGGCTGGGGATTGAGCGTCCTGCTCGGCCGAGCGCAGCAGGATGACTTGGCCGCCGGTCAGGACCTGATCGTTGACGCGGACAGTCGCAGCCAGGGCGCGCGGGCGCCGGCGGGTCTTGGGCATGGATACCTCTTGGAACGAACCTCTCAAAGCCGCGCGCGGGCGGCGTGGGCGCAGCAGTATCGACCGCCAGGGCGGACCGGCGCGCAACAGAACAGGGTGCGCCAGTCGCCCTCCTGCTCGGCAGCCCCAAGCGGCCAGGCGCACTCCCCGCGCTCGCGCTGGGCCAAGGGCTTTGGACGCGCGGCCGGCGGCGGGGGTTGGTCCATGTCCGGCAGCGGCAGGCGGCGGAACTGGGGCGTGGGCGTCAGCTTGAGCCGCGGCTCCCGCCCCCGGCGTTGAGGCGCCGCTTCGCCCGCCTTGAAGAGACGAACGCCCCCCAAGAGACCCATCCGCGTACGCTTGGAGATGACCGCATTCTTGCTGACCCCGAGCAGAATGGCGCTCTCGGCGGCGGTCAGGCCGACGGCGAAGTGCCGGCGCAGCAGATCGACCCGGTCCGGCGTCCAGCCGAGGGCGGAAAGATGGTCTGGTCCGCTCATGCCGCGCCTCCATGGGCGGGCATAGGAGAAAGGCTGAGGGGACGCGGCCGCAGGATGAAACGCGCCCCCTCAGAGAGCGGCGCCGGTCCGACGGGGGAGACTGGCGGCTGCGCCCAGTGCCCGCGCCGGGGGTGGCCGACCGTCGCTGACGACCTACGCGGGCATTTGCTTTTAGCACCACTTGTCTTGCCGGCGCAAATCCATTTACCAGTTGAAGTTGTGGGGACAACGGCGGAGCCGTCCGAACGGTCAAGGCGTGTCTGATTGTTTGGCATGAATCGAAGGTGCCATATAGTCACTTATTGGGTCAAGCCACGCGGTCAAACTTTCGGCTGGCGCCAACCGAAAAATGTGCCAATATGTGCTCATGGCACAGCAGCGGCATTATATCCGCGAGTGGCGCAAGCATCGGGGGCTGACCCAAGAGCAGCTCGCCGAGCGCATCGGCATCGCCCGCAGCTATCTCACCAAGATCGAGACCGGCAAGCGCCGTTACGACCAGCCCTTCCTGGAAGCGGCCGCAGAGGCCCTACGCTGTGGGCCGGGCGATCTGATCACGCGCGACCCGACGGACCCGGAGGGGATCTGGTCGATCTGGGAACGCATCCCCCCCACTGAGCGGAAGCGGGCGGTGGCCGTACTCAAGGCCATGCAACTCACCGGCACGGACGACTGAACCCTCATTGAAATGCATGCAGGCAAGCACCATCTGTCACTTCCGGCTTGACCATAGAGTGACTATTTGGCACACTTCTCGCCATGTATCAATCGCCCTATTTGTCACCTGAAGGCCGCCTTCGGGATGCTCTGCTCGACCATGACCAGGCCAGACGGCACGAGAGCGCGGGGGTATCCGCCAACGCCCTGGACGCAGACATCGCACTATGGCTTGGGCTGGGCGGCGCCATCGCCGACTTGGCCGATCGTATCCGCGACGCCTGCCGCCGCAGCGCCTTCGCAAACCGGAGGCCCGAAGCCGCCGCACTCGCCGCCCGCTTGTCGGAGGCGATCGACGACCAGGTGGACACCCCGGCCTGGCGTGTGATCGACGCTGCGGCGCGGCTGGGCGCGGACGCCAGCCTGTGAGGGCGCCGTTTTTCCGTTGCAGCGGCGGCCAACTGATGGCCGGGGCCAAGCCCCTCAGCCTGAGCGACGCCCTGGCGTTGCAGGAGACCTATGGCGACGAGATCTCGGCCGCCTCGATCGCCGCCGATGGCCCGGCCCTGGCCAGCGCCCTGCGCCAGGCCCGCGACCTGCAGCGCGCCCTGATCGCCTGGGCCCTGTGGCGGCGAGCCAGCGGCCCCGCTCCAGCCAGGCGATGAACGCCGGACAACGGGCGGTTCAAGCCGAGGTCAGGCTGAGCCGCGCATGGTCTCCCTCATACCGGCGCTCCATGGGCCGGCTTCGACGAAAGGAGACTGACCATGCGTTTCTTCAAGCCCCTGCTGGCCGCTGCGGCGGTGCTCTCGATCGCCGCGCCGGCAGCCTCGGCCCTGGCCGATCCCTATTGGGGCGGCCACGACGACCAAGCATATGGCCGTGACTACGGGTATGGCCGCGACTACGGCTACGATCACGACCGCTACGACTGGGGACGTGAGCACTTTTGGCGCGAGCGGGAGCGGGAACGGGCCGCCTGGCGCCACCACATATGGCGTGAGCGCCATGAATACCGCGGCTATGGCTGGCGCTACTAAGCCTGCACACCCGCCCGGTTTCGCCCGCCTCGGCCCACGCCGGGGCGGGTTCGCCGCTTTCCGGGCCTCGCCCTCTTGCTCTGGGGCCGGTTCTGATAAATCCTGCGCCAGGAAAATGACGCCCTGCTCAAGTTTGCGGATCCGCCCGTCCAGCGGCGGTCGCTTCGGCGTCGCAAGGGAGAACGGAAATGGCCGATGGCGCAGTCGATGTCCTAAAGAACGCGCGGGAAGAAGCCTACGCCATGCCGCTGGATCAGATCGATCCGGCCGAACCGCAGCGCTTCCGCGACGACACTCACTGGCCCTTCTTCGAGCGGCTGCGCAATGAGGACCCCGTGCACTATGCGGTGAACGAGGAGCACGGCGCCTATTGGTCGGTGACCCGCTTCGACGACATCATGCACGTGGACACCAACCACGGGGTTTTCTCGTCCGAGGGCGGCATCACCATCTTCGACGAGGACGAAGAATTCCCGCTGCCGATGTTCATTGCGATGGACCCGCCCAAGCATGACGCGCAGCGCAAGGTGGTCAGCCCGATCGTCTCGCCGCACAACCTGTCCCTGATGGAGGGCCTGATCCGAAGCCGGATCGGCGAGATCTTCGACAACCTGCCGGTGGGCGAGACTTTCGACTGGGTCGACCGGGTCTCGATCGAGCTGACCACCCAGATGCTGGCGACCCTGTTCGACTTCCCCTGGGAGGATCGCCGCAAACTGACCCGCTGGTCGGACGTGGCCACGGCGGGCCTCGATGCCGGGATCGTCGAGTCGGAAGAGGCCCGGCGCGCCGAACTGATGGAGTGCGCCGGCTATTTCATGAACCTGTGGAACCAGAGGGTGAATTCGGAGCCGGGCAACGACCTGATCTCGATGCTGGCCCACGGCGAGTCGACGCGGAACATGTCGCCCGAGGAATTCCTGGGCAACCTGATCCTCCTGATCGTGGGCGGCAACGACACCACCCGCAATTCGATCAGCGGCGGCGTGGTGGCGCTGAACCAGAACCCGGCGGAATACGACAAGCTGCGCAAGAACCACGACCTGGTCCCGAGCCTGGTGTCCGAGATCATCCGCTGGCAGACCCCGCTGGCCCACATGCGCCGCCGGGCGCTGCAGGATGTCGAACTGGGCGGCAAGACCATCAAGAAGGGCGACAAGGTGGTCATGTGGTACGTCTCGGGCAACCGCGACGAACGCGCCATCGACCGGCCGAACGAATTCATCATCGACCGCGAGCGGCCGCGCCACCACCTGTCGTTCGGTTTCGGCATCCATCGCTGCGTCGGCAACCGCCTGGCCGAGATGCAACTGCGCATCGTCTGGGAGGAAATCCTCAAGCGCTGGAGCTTCGTCGAGGTGGTGGGCGAGCCCAAGCGGGTGCTGTCCTGCTTCGTCAAGGGCTATGAGAGCCTGCCGGTCCGCATTCACGCCTAGAGGCTGGCCCCATGACCGACGCGTCGGCGCCGTGGTGGCGCGGAGCGGTGATCTATCAGATCTACCCGCGCAGTTTCTGCGACTCCGACGGCGACGGCGTCGGCGACCTGAAGGGGATAACCAGCAAGCTGGACTACGTCGCCTCGCTGGGCGTCGACGGGATCTGGCTGTCGCCCTTCTTCCGCTCGCCGATGAAGGACTTCGGCTATGACGTCAGCGACTATTGCGACGTCGATCCGTCGTTCGGGACACTGGCCGATTTCGACGCCCTGCTGGCGCGGGCGCATGAGCTCGGCCTGAAGGTGATCATCGACCAAGTCTATTCGCACACCTCGGAAGAGCACTCCTGGTTCGTTGAAAGCGCCGCCTCGCGCGACAACCCAAAGGCCGACTGGTACGTCTGGGCGCCCGCCAAGCCGGACGGGACGCCGCCTAACAACTGGCAGGCCTCCTTCGGCGGGCCGGCCTGGACCTGGGGGCCGCGGCGGCGGCAGTACTATCTGCACAATTTCCTGAAGGAGCAGCCGGACCTGAATTTCCACAATCCGGCGGTGCAGGATGCGGTGCTGGACGTGGCGCGGTTCTGGCTGGACCGAGGCGTGGACGGCTTCCGGCTGGACGTGGTCAACTACTTCGTTCACGACCCGGCCCTGACAGACAACCCGCCGAGCGGCGGAGAACGGACGCCGGCGCGCACCTACCTGTTCCAGAAGCACGTGCACGACAAGTCGCGGCCCGAGACCCTGAGATTCGTCGAGCGCCTGCGGGCCCTGACCGACCAATATCCGGAGCGGATGATGGTCGGTGAGATCGTCGACGACGACGAGCTGGCGCGGCAGCGGGAATATACCGAGGGCGATCACCGGCTGCACACGGCCTACAGCTTCCACCTGATCGGCGGCCGGCGTGGAGATCCGGCCCTGTTCGCAGAGGCGGCGCCGGCCTGGGCTGGCGCTTCGGGTTGGCCGTCCTGGTCGATCGGCAATCACGATGTGCCGCGCTTTCCGACCCGCCTCGGCGGCGCCAATGCCGGCCCGGAACAGGCCAAGGCCTTGCTGGCGGCCCTGTTCGCCCTGCGCGGGACCATCTTCCTCTATCAGGGCGACGAGCTCGGCCTGCCCCAGGGCCGGGTGCGGTTCGAGGACCTCCAGGACCCCTTCGCGCGGGCCGCCTTCACCGGGGACGCCGGCCGCGACGGCGCGCGCACGCCGTTTCCATGGGACCGCGCCCAGCCCATGGCTGGCTTCACCACCGCCAGCCACGCCTGGTTGCCGGTGGACCCGGCCCACGCCGAGCGGGCGGTTTCCACGCAGGAGCGCGATCCAGCCTCGCTGCTGGCTTTCACCCGCCGGCTGATTGCGCTGAGGACCGAGGAGCCGGCGCTACGCCTCGGCGAAGCCGAGGTGCTGGCGGCGCCGGAGGGCGTGCTGGCGATCCGGCGCCGCGAGCGGGGCGCCGAAGTCGTGTGCGTGATCAATCTCGGCGCAGCGCCCGCCGCCTTGAGCCTGCCGGGCCTCGCCAAAGCGACGCTATTGGGCTGCGGGCTCTCCGCGAGCCGCGAAGGAGATAGCCTGGACCTGCCCCCTTTCGGCGGCGTGATCGCGAAACTGGGCTGAGCGGCTACGCTCGCCGCCAGCGGGGCCCTCTCCCCTATTGCGGCGGGGGCGGCGGCTTGCCTTGCGGACCGCCGCGCTGGCCGTGCGTAGGGGCGCCCTGCCGCTGGACCGGGGTCTTGGGCAGGTCGGCGAAGGCGATCGAGCCGGTGTGGCCCACGTCGATCTCGTCGAAGCGGCGATCGACGGTCTGCAGGAATTCCTTGAGGGTGATGCGGCCGCTGACGTTAAGGTCGGCCGCGGCGACGGGTTCCGGTTCGTCGGTCAGTTCGAAGGGGGCGGCGCCCTCGTAGCCGCCGCCGGGGGCTTCGACGCCTTCGCCCTGACCTTGCCCTTCGCCGCCGCGTCGGCCGCCGTGGCCCCGGCGACCACCGCCTTCGCCGCTCCGCGATTGGCCCGCCGGCTCGCCCCGGCTCCGACCCGCATCGCCCAGATAGGCGCCCAGGATCTCGGGCGCGATTTTCTGCTCGTAGTCGGAGATCTCGAAGGAATCGATCACCCCATCGTGGTTGGCGTCGAGCACATGGAAGAAGCCGGTCGCGTCGGCCCTGACCTCAGCGCGATCCAGCCGGCCATCGTGATTGGCGTCCGCCCTAGCGAACCAAGCGGCTGAGGGGTAGGGCTGGTCTGGGCCGGCGCGAAACGGCTCGCCGGCCGGGCTGATGAACAGCTGGGGTCCGTGCGGTCGCGGCGGCCCACGTCCGCCCTGCGGCCCCTCCCCGCGCGGCGGCTCATCAGACGCGCAGGCGGCGAGGCTCAGCGCCGCCAGCAGCACAAGACCGGGGCGCAGGGATCGCCTAAGAGCCGAGACTTTCACAGCAGGAATTTGACCACCACGATGACGACGGAGGCGGCGATGGCCACGAAGCCGGCCGCGCAGCAGAGGACGAACAGGCGTGCGGCCTTGTCAACCGGCGGAGATTTCTCGGCCATGATCAAAACTCCGTCGATCCGAATTGCGCCCGCCGTCCCCGCCCCGCCTGAAAAGGCAGCCGGCCGGACGAAGAAGCCCCGGTCCGGCCGGCCGAGTGTCACTGCATCTCGCCGGGGCCGCCCATGCCGTGCGGCGGCCCCATCGGGCCGTGCTCGCCCATGCCGCCCATGCCGTGGCCGCCGTGGTGATGCATGGCCTCCATGGCGTCGAAGGCGCGCTGCTGCTCAGGGCTGAGGGCGGCGTAGAAGGTCTTCACCGCCGCTGCGTGACGCTCGAACGCCTTCTGGTGCTCGGCCATGCGCGCCTGCATGCGGTCCAGGCGCTGCGGCGTGGTGAGTTGCGCCATTTCGTCATGCTCATGGGCCATGTCGGCGTTGTCGGCGCCTTCCGGCGGCTTCATCGAAGCGATGAAGGTTTGGAAGGCTGCTTCCTGGTCGGGACGGATCTGCAGCATGTCATGCAGGGCTTTGATGTGCGCCTGCATGTGCTTGAGCATGTGCTCATGCCAATTCTCGCCCGCAGCCCCCGGCGGCGGCTGGGGATGATCCTGGGCCACCGCGACGGCGGCGCCGCAGAGAAGGATGGCGCCGGCGGCCAGGCCGACCAGAGCGCGGAAAGGACGGTTCATCGGTGTTGTCCTAGCGATGGATGACTGGCGACGGCATAGCCTGCCTCCATTGCTTCGTTGTTGCGCAAACATGGCGCAGTTTTGCCGCTGCGAGACGCTATGTGGCGAGTTCGCCTCAATCGGCGGCCGCGCCGGCCCCGCCAGGGGCGCCGGGTCGGCGCGTCAGCCAGATCAGCGGCACGGCCAGCAGCATCAGCCAGCCGGAGGCCCAGAAGAAATCGACCGAGGCCAAGGCGTAGGCCTGGCGCACAGCGATGTTGGTGACGCTGCCCAGGGCTTGCAGCCCGGTCAGGCCCACGTGCTGAAGCTGGTCCAGCGCGCCGCTGAGGACCGCGTCAGGCGCGTTCTCGGCCATGCGGCTCTGGTGCACGGTCTCCCGGTTGTCCCAGAGCGTGGTGGTCACGGAAGCGGCGAAGCTGCCTGCGGTGTAGCGGCAGAAGTTGGAGAGGCCGGCCGCCGCCGGTGTCCTCTGGGGCGGCATGTCGCCCAGGCAGATCGTGACCAGCGAAACGAAGAAGACGCTCATCGACACGCCCTGAACCAGCATGGGCATGACGAAGGTCATGAAATTGGCGTCGGGCGTGAAGCCGGCGCGCATGAAATAGGAGGCGGCGAAGGCGACCATGGCCACTGAAGCGACCATCCGGGCGTCGTATTTCTGCAGGGAGCGAGTGGCGAAGGGGGTGCAAAGCAGGGCGACAACGCCGCTGGGCGCGGCCACCATGCCCGCCCATGTCGCCACATAGCCCACTTGGGTCTGCAGCCAGAGCGGCAGAAGCAGGTTGTTGCCGAAGAAAATGGCGTAGCCGGCCGAATAGGCCAGGGTGCCGAGGGCGAAGTTGCGCGAGCGGAACAGGGACAGGTCGACGATCGGATAGGGCGTGGTCGTTTCCCAGATCAGCCAGGCGCAGAAACTGACCCCGGCGATACAGGCCAAGGCCACGATCACGGGAGAGGAGAACCAGTCGGCGTCCTTGCCGGTGTCCAGCATCACCTGAAGCGAGCCTACGAAGAGGATCAGCAGGCCCAAGCCCACCGTGTCCACCGGCAACCGACGGGTCGGCGTTTCGCGCGCAGCAAGATTGCGCCAGCAGATCACGCCGCAGACCACGCCCACCGGCAGATTGATCAGGAATATCCAGGGCCAGGACCAGTTGTCCGAGATATAGCCGCCCAGCAGCGGGCCGCAGACCGGGGCCACCAGGGTCGTCACCGACCAGACCCCGAGCGCCGTTCCCCGGCGATTGGCCGGAAAGATCGAGAGCAGCAACGCCTGGGAGCCCGGAATCAGCGGGCCGGAGGTGGCGCCCTGCAGAATGCGGAACAGGATCAGCGAGCCCATGCTCCAGGAAAGGCCGCACAGCATGGAGAACAGGGTGAACAGGGCCACCGAGGCGACGAAGGTCTTGACCACGCCATAGCGCTGCATCAGCCAGCCGGTCATGGGCACCGAGACCCCGTTGGCCACGGCGAACGAGGTGATCACCCAGGTCCCCTGGCTGGGGCTGACGCCCAGGTCGCCGGAGATGGTCGGCAGGGAGACGTTGGCGATGGTGCTGTCCAGCACCTGCATGAAGGTGCCAAGCGCCAGGGCGACGGCCGTGATCGCCAGGGCCGGGCCGGTCATCGGGCCGGGCTGCGCCGGGGACTGCTGTTCTGTCATGGGCGCTATTTAGGCTGAGATCGCAGGATGGCGAGGCCTGCCGCGGTGAAGTTTTTTTGCCGCCCCTTGGACAAAGGCTGGAGCCGGCGCCCTGGAACGCCTACCTGCGCAGCATGACCCAAGCGACGCTTGAAAGGGCGCCCGGCCGGAGCGCGGGCCTGGCGGGCTCGATCCTGCTGCTGCTGGCCGCCATGGCCACGGTGCAGATCGGGGCCAGCCTGGCCAAGCAGATGTTTGCTCTGGTCGGTCCCCTGGGCGCGGCGGCCCTGCGGCTGGTTTTCGCCAGCCTGATCCTGGTCCTGGTGGCGCGGCCGTGGCGCGGCGAGCTTGGACCTGCGGAGCGACGGGCGGTGCTGGCCTATGGCGTGGTGCTGGGGATCATGAACCCGATTTTCTATTCCGCGCTGCAGCGCCTGCCCCTGGGCCTGGCGGTGGCCATCGAGTTCACCGGGCCTTTGGGCCTGGCGCTGGTCACCTCGCACCGCCGGCTGGACCTGGCCTGGGTGGCGCTGGCGGTGGCGGGGGTCTGCCTGATCCTGCTGCTGAAACAGGTCAAGGGCGCGGTCGATCCGATCGGGGTGGCCCTGGCCCTGGCGGCGGGGGCCTGCTGGGCGGCCTATATCTGGTTCGGGCAGAAGCTGAGCGTGCTTCTGCCCAGCGCCCGGGCGACGGCGCTCGGCTCCTGCGTCGCAGCCCTGGTGGCGGTTCCGGTGGGCGCGGCGAGCGCCGGCGTGCGGCTGCTGAACCCGGCGGTGTTGCCGGTGGCCCTGGCGGTGGCGGTCTTGTCCAGCGTATTGCCCTACTCCCTTGAGATGATGGCGATGAAGCGCGTGCCGACCCGCACCTTCGGCGTCTTGATGAGCCTGGAGCCGGCCTTCGCCGCCCTGTCCGGCCTGGCGCTCTTGGGCGAGCGACTGACCGTCACCCAATGGCTGGGCATGGGCTGCGTGATGGCGGCCTCGCTGGGCGCAGCCATGACGGCCCGTGGTGGGGGCGGCGGCCATGCCGGCTGAGATCCGCGTCCTCGCCATTTCCGGCAGCCTGAGGGCCGCCTCCTCCAACAGCGTGCTGATCCGCGCCGCGGCCCAGGTCGCGCCGCCGGGGGTCGTGTTCGACCTGTTCGAGGGTCTCGCCGACCTGCCCCACTTCAGCCCCGACCTCGACGAGGCCGGCGCGCCGGCGGTGGTCCAGGCCTTCCGGCGAAGGCTGGCGGCGGCGGACGCGATCCTGATCTGCAGCCCGGAATATGCCCACGGCGTGCCGGGCAGCCTGAAGAACGCGCTCGACTGGATTGTCTCCTCAGGAGAGATGGTCGACAAGCCGGCGGGCCTAATCAACGCCTCGGCCCGGGCCACGATCGCCCAGGCCTCGCTGGTCGACACGGTCGGCATGTTGAGCGCCGTGGTGGTCGAAGCAGCCTCGCCCGTGATCCCGATGACCGGGCGGGACTTGGACGAAGCCGGCTTGATCGCCGATCCGGTTCTGGGGCCGGCCTTGCGCGCGGCTGTTGCAGCCTTGGCCGCCGCGGCGCGGAAATAAGCTCCGCGCTACGGCTTTCTGAACTTGTAGATGAACTGGTCGGTGTGGCCGCGGATCGCCTTGTCGAACACAGCCTTCCTGTGATCGTCGGCCGGGTTGCGCAGGGCGCGGCTCTCGCCCTGGAAGACGAAGCCGACCGACGTGACCTGGCGCTTGACGATGGCCGGGTCGATCCGGTGCAAGGTGTCGGTGTCGCGCATAGCTGAGCCCGCCTCGGCGACATGGTCGATGACCAGGAAGGTCCCGCCCGGCTTCAGCGCCTTGAACACCTGGCGGTCGAAGGCGACGGGATCGACCTTGCCCATGAACTTGTCGGGGTAGTCGTGATAGTTCTGGCTGGTGAAGACCATGTCCACCGGCTCAGGCGTGGAGAAGGCGGCGGCCGGCTCGTCCAGCACGGTGATGTTGCCGAAGCCGGGCGAAGCGGCGAGCTTGCGGCTGTTCTCGGGGTCGGGATGGGCCTCGGCGGCGTATTCCTTGGCCCAGATGACGATCACCCGCCCCTTGGGCCCCACCACCTTGGAGAAGATGCGGGTGAAGTAGCCGCCGCCGGGCAGGAGATCGACCACCGTGTCTCCGGGCTTCAGCCCGGCGAAGGCCAGAATTTCGGCCGGCTTGCGGCGGGCGTCGACGCCGATGTCGGCGCTGCGCGCCGGGTCGGACAGGGCCGCAGCGACATAGGGCTTCACCGCCGGCGCGGCGGCGACGAGGGACAGACTCGCGGCCAGGACCAGCGCCTTGATCATTGCGAGTCTCCGTCAAGAGCGACCGACAGGACCTCGAGCGCCCTGGCGGCGAAGGCTTCCATATTGGCGGCGCGGTCGCCTGAGCCGGTTTCTAAGGTGATGGCCATCTCAACCGGCCCCGAGATGGCGATGCAGGTGTGACCGGCGGCGTCGCCATAGGGGTTGCCGGTCGGCCCGGCCGCGCCGGTCTCGGACAGGCCCCAGGTGGCGCCGAATCGCTCGCGCGCGGTGCGGGCCAGGAGCAGGGCGTAGGGCTCGCTGGCCGAGCGCATGCCCGCCACAGCCTCGCGCGGCAGGTCCATGAGCAGCACCCGCGCCTTGGCGGTGTAGACCACCCCGCCGCCGAGGAAATAGGCGGAGGCGCCGGCGACGCTGAGCAGGGCGGCGGAAATCAGGCCGCCGGAGGAAGATTCCGCTACGGCCACGGTTTCCTTTCGCGCCTTCAGGCGTTCTCCGACGACTGCGCCCTGCGACAACAGGTCCTGCCACATTTTGGGCTCCATGAATGGTTCCTGACGATCCCGACCACCACCTGTTAAGCCGGCCTGCGCAATATCAGGGTCGTAGTCGTGATCGGCCAGCGTTACTTGAGTCACAGGCGGCGTGGTCGATCACAAGTATCTGTTCAAGAAGGATTCTTTGTCCGCCGATGGGAGAACCCCCTCGGCGAGGAACGAGGCCCTGCTGCGTCAAGGGAGGCAAGCGTGTCGATCGCCGCTGAATATCTGGTCGAACACTATCCGAACCGTGCGGAGAAGCTCGCCGACTGGTGGATGCACGCCGTCGGCATCGTGGGCGCCGCCGCCGGCGGGGCCTTCCTGGTAGGCTTGGCCCTGCGCACCGGCCATGGCGGCGGGCTGACCGCCGCGACCAGCCTCTACGCTCTCTGCCTGATCACCATGTTGGGCTGTTCGGCCGCCTACAACCTGAGCCGCCCCTCGGCCGCGCGGCCGTTCCTGCGCCGCCTGGACGAGGCCGGCATCTTCATGATGATCGCCGGCTCCTACACCCCATTCACCAGCCAGAGGTTCGAGGGTGGATGGGCGCTGGGGGTCACGGCCCTGGTCTGGGGCGTGGCCCTGGCCGGGGTGGCCGGCAAGCTCTTGGTCAAGAAGTCGCCGGATTGGCTGTGGACGGCGGTCTATGTCGGTTTCGGCTGGCTGGCGGTGTTCATGATCCGGCCGCTGTTCGTCGACGTACCGACCGGCGCCTTCGTCCTCCTGGTCCTGGGCGGACTGATCTATACGACCGGAACCCTGGTGTTCCACAGCCGCCTGCCCTTCCGCCGGGCGATCTGGCACGGTTTCGTCATCGCCGCGGCCAGCCTGCACTATGTGGCGGTGTTCACCGGGGTGGTATTGGCGGCGCACGCCTGACGCCGGTGAAAAAAAGAGCGGCGGTCCGGGCGGGCCGCCGCTTTTTAGTCAAGTGACCTCCGATCAAAAAGATCGGGCCTAAAGCTAACTGGGCCGGCCTCGCCGGCCCAGTTGACATATCGTCGCTTAGAACTTGGCCTCCAGGGTGACCTGGATCTGACGACCCGCCTGGAACTGGTAGAGGCCGGCGTCGGCCGCGGAATAGAGGGTCGCGCCGCTGAAATTGATGACAGCGCGGTTGTCGAACAGGTTGAAGCCGGCGAGCTTCACCTTGAAATGGCCGAAATCGTAGGCGACCGAGGCGTCGGTGGTGTCGTAGGCCGGGAGTTCCTGGGCGTTTGGCGAATAGGCCACCACCTGAGCGCCGGTCTGCTTGTAGGTGACCGCAGCCGACCACGGCCCCTTGTTGTAGAGAGCGCCCACCGCGTCGGTCCACTTCGGCGCATTGAGCTCGGTATTGTGCGCAGTGGCGTTCTTGGCCGTGTTGAGCGAGCCGTTGGCGAACAGGGTCAGGCCGAAGTCGAAGGCGTAGGCGGCCTGGCCTTCCACCCCGGAATAGTCGGCCGTGCCGGCGTTCTCGTAGAACTGGCCGGTCGGGTCGGCGACCTGCAGGTTGGTCACGTGGATCTGGTAGACGTCGGCGTCGGCGGTGACGTGGCCGCGAGTGAAGACCGTACCGAGCTGATAGTTGGTGGTCTCTTCCGGCTGGAGCGAGTTCAGGCTGGGGTTGGTCGCCTGCAGGAAGGACAGCGAGGGGATCAAAAAGCCGGTCGCATATTGGCCGTAGACCGACCAGTAGGGCAGGATCCGGTAGTTCACCGTCGCGAAATAGAGCGGCTTGTCATAGGTGTTGCTGCCGATCGCCGAGGTGTGCTTGGGGAAGTTCGGCGTGCCGCTATTTTCTTCGATCCCGTCGATATTGCGGGTGAAGTTGACGTACTTGACCCCCGGCTGGATGGTCAGGTTCTCCAGCGGCCGCCATTCGAAATCGGCGAACACCTGGTACTGGTCCCAGCTGGAGTATTCGAGGGTCTTGGCGTTCAGCACGCCGGTCTTGAACTTGTTGTCCGCGATGCCGCCCTGGGTCAGGTCGATATAGAGGTTGTGGCGGTCGGTGCTGGAGCCTTCCCACAGAGCCCCGGCCTTCAAGGTGCCGAACGACCAGTCCTTGTTGATCCGCACGATGTCGCCGTAGACACGGTATCGGTTACCCTTGTCGTAGCCGCCGATGTCGGTCGCCGGCAGCTTCGAGCTCTTTGGCGGCGAGGTGTTCTGGCCGATCAAGCCGGTGATGTCGTTCACCGAGATGGTCTTGTTGGAATAGAAGTAGGTGTAGGCCTGATCCTCATAGGTCACGCCGTAACCAACGTCGCCCTTCAGGTCGATATATTCGAAATCGGTCTGCTTCTTCTCGTGATTGAAGCCCTTGTAGTGCTCGTCGGTCGGGTCGTTCGTAAGAGCGAAATTCTTCCCGTAGGTCTGGACCTGTCGCCATGTCTCGCCCGGGCCGGCGTCGGACTGGAAGTAGCGAGTATAGTTGTGCGACGCGAACAGGGTCAGGGTGGTCTTGTCGTTGATCGGCTGGACGTACTTCAGCGTCTGGTTTTGAGCCACGCCGTCGGAATTGGACAGTTCGCCGTCAGACCGCAGTTCCTGGAAGACCAGGAGCAGCTTGCCGCCATGCAGGGCGTCCACCGCGCCGGTCTGCAACTGGCTGACCGACATCATGGTGTCGAAGGTTCCATAGGTGAACTTCTGCGACGTGCCGAAGGCATTGCTGACCGTCGGGGAGAACAGGTGGATGGCGCCGCCGAAATTGGCTTGACCAAGGTCGCCGGCGGAGCCGGGGCCGCGGTCGATCACCGCCGCACCGATGGTCGAGGCCGGGAAGTAGGAGGCAGGGTGGTGGGTCGGGTCGTTGGTGTCGCCGAAGGCGATGCCGTCGTAGGTCAGGTTGTACATTCCGTCCTGAAAGCCGCGCAGGGTCGACTTGTTGGTCTCGCCCACGCCGCCGCCGTTGGATGAGGTGCCCGCCATGCTGGGGGCGATCAGGACAGTGGTCGTGTAGTCGCCGCTCTCGGGGCGCACGTCCTCGATGAAGCGATGGGTGATGATTGATTCCGGCTGCTGCTCGGTCAGCGACGCCTTGGTAGGGGCGGTGGCGGCGGCGATATTGTGCTCGGCGGTCACTACGATGTTGGTGATGTCGGTCGCTTCGGCGCCGGAACCGGCCGGCGTGCCGGCGGCGGCCGCTGCGTCGGCCGCGAGGGCCGGAACGGCGGCCAAGAGCGTGGCCACCGAGGCGCCGAGCGCCAGGGCGCCGGCAAAAGAAGTCGTTTTCATCTATCCCCTCGTCTTGTCCTGCGCCAACACGCGCTGGGCCGCCGCGGCGCCATGCCGTACGACAGCCCCGTCGGACGCCCTTTCGGGCCGCGCCGACGTCAAGGGGGCTATAGCCGGTTGCTGTAGACGGGCTTCAAGTGAAGGATTTGCACGGCTTTTGTGACGGTTCCACGAAGCCATGCTAAGGCATAGATAAGTTTATCGAATTTTACATACTTCGCCGAAAAGAGGCGCCGCGCCTGCAAGATTGAATCTTTTCAATCTTTCGAGCCCTTTGAGCGACCACGATTTGGACGTATGCTTGAGGCTTGCGCTGGAAAAGCGATGTCACGCGGCCACGGCGGCGCGCGATTGGACCGCCCGGCTCCCGGGAGCCGACGAAGCACCGCCTTCAGCGGCAAAGGCCAGCCTCACCCTCAGGCCCGGGGTCGCATCCTCGAGACTGAGCTGGGCGCGGTGGCGGGCGGCGACCGCCGCCACGATCGACAGCCCCAGGCCGGAGCCCGGCATGCGCCGACTGGGCTCAAGACGCACGAAAGGCTTCAGCACCGCCGCCGCCTCGGCGGCCGGAATTCCGGGGCCGTCGTCCTGGACCACGAGCACCGCCCGGCCGTCGCCCGCCGCGACACGCACCTGGATGGACGCGCCTTGGGGCGTGTGGCGAAGGGCGTTCTCCAGCAGGTTGGCCATGGCCTGGGCCAACAGCCGCCCATCGCCACGGACCAGCACAGGCTCGGTCCTCACGGCGAGGGTTCGCCCGCTCTCCTCAATGTCGGGCCGGAAGGCGTCGGCGACCCGCCCGGCGATCTCGGCCAGGTCGTTGATCGCCACGGGCCGGGCGCGGTCGTCGAGGCCGGTCGATTCGATCTCCGAGAGCTGCAGCATGGCGTCGAAGGTCCGCAGGATCTCGCCGACGTCACCGTCCAGGCCGCGGACCGCCGCGAGCAGCGCCGGATCGGCCCGGGCCTCCAGGGCCAGGCGCTCGATCTTCTGTCGTAGCCGGGTCAGTGGGGTGCGCAGGTCATGGGCGATGTCGGTCGAGACCTGGCGCACCTGGCGCAGAAGGTCGCCGATGCGGTCGAGCATGGTGTTGAAGGTCTGGGCCATCTCGTCCATGTCGTCGCGCGGCGCGCCAGGCTGCAGCGGCACGCGCACGTCGAGCTGGCCGGCGGAGACGGCGTGCGCCGCCTGGGCCACGGCCGCGATCCTCAGCCAGTCGCGACGGGTGAACAGGTATGAGACGCCGAAGCAGAAGATGACGCCCAGGGTTCCGCAGGCCAGGAGCGTCCAGTTGACCGCCGCCATCTGCGCATCGCCTGGGGCGAGGGCCTCGCCGGTCGACAGCACCGATCCGTCCGGCAGGCGCTCGCTGAAGACGAGAAAGCGTTCGCTCGCCCCGCCGACCGGCGCGCGCAAGCTGGCCCAGCCATAATCGCCCGAGGCCGCCGGCAGCACCCCGGCTTTCAGCTGGCCATCGTGCCCGACCAGACGATATTCGAAGCCCCGGCGTTGCCGAGAACGCTTGGCCACGGTGTGCGGCAGGTGGGCGCCGCCGCGCAGGGCGAATTCGTCCTCAAGTGAGGCGGCCTCGCCCCGTACGCGGTCGCGGGCCGCCTGCTCATTGAGGCGGCCGATCGAAACGTGCGCCAGATAGCCGGCTATGGCGAAGGCCACGACCACTACGACGGCTTGGGTCATGGCCAACCGGACGGTGGTTCGCGCCGACAGCCAGCGACCCGTCGGGGCCTGGCTAAGCCCCCTCATTCGCCAGCCACCAGATAGCCAGCGCCGCGCACGGTGGCGATCAGGGCGGGCTCGCCGGGTTCGTCGATCTTGCCGCGGATGCGGCTGATGTGGGTCTCGACGATGTTGGTGCGAGGGTCGAAATGGAAGCCCCAGACCTGTTCCAGCAGCATGGTCCGGGTGACCAGCTGGCCGACGTGCATCAGCAGGAACTCCATGAGCTTGAACTCCAAGGGCAGGAGTTCGATCTCGCGCTCGCCGCGCCGGACCGTGCGGGCCAGCCGATCGAGGACAAGGTTGCGCACCTGCAGCTGGGTACGCTCGCGCGGCTGGGTCTGGGCGCGGCGTACCAGGGCGTTGACCCTGGCTTGCAACTCGGCGAACGAGAACGGCTTGACCAGATAGTCGTCCCCGCCGCCCTCCAGGCCATCGACCCGGTCGGCGATGGCCCCCATGGCGGTGACGAACAGGGCCGGCGTGGCGACTTGTCCCGCCCTCAGCTTTTTCACCAGGGCCAGCCCATCCAGTTGGGGCAACATGCGATCGACGACCAGAACGTCGAAATCGCCCAGGCGGGCGAGTTCATAGCCTCGGCCGCCATCGCTGGCGACCTCGACCGCCCAGCCAGCCGCCGCGAGCCCCTCAGCCACGTGGGCTACGGTTTCGGGTTCGTCTTCGATCAGCAACGCGCGCAACGCGCCTTCGCAGCGTTCCCCAGTCGGGTCGCCCTGCATATTCCACCCCAGACAACCGATAGAAACTCGCCCAAGAACAAACCGAATCGATCGCGCAAATATCAAGCAGGCGTCAATAGACCAGCATTCGAATAAGGTTAAATATCCACGACATACGTAAAATATTCACGCGAATGAAACAGAACCGTCGCAATTCGTCACTGAATATTACCGATCGACCGGCCCGTAGGCGGCCATGAACATTTTGACCGCGGCCGAAACGTCGGCGGCGATTTCCGCTTCGCTCGGCTTCGGCTCGAGATTCAAGACCAGGCGGAAATGCCTGTCCCCTCGGCACAGTCCGATGAACTGTTCCGCCGCCCTGTGGCCATCATCGATCGCCAGGGCGCCGCGGGCGGCCGCGCGGGCGAAATAGGCGGCGAGCCGGTCGCGGCCGGCGGTGGGGCCTGCGCTATAGAAGATGCGGGCCAGCTCGGGCGAGCGCTTCGCTTCGGCGATGATCAGCCGGAAGGTGTCGGTGGCCCACTCGGAATAGATGTGGCCCAGCAGGCTTTCGCCAACGCGCTGCAGGACGACTTCTACCGGATCGGCGTCGTCCAGGCGGTGGTCGAAGGTTTCCTCCTGGACCTTGGCGCAGGCATCCTGGACATAAGCCGCGAACAGTTCGTCCTTGCTTTTGAAGTAGTTGTAGAGCGTGCCCTTGGAGCCGCCCAGCCGCGACGCGATCGTCGACATCGAGGCGGCGGCGAAGCCTTCTTCAAGGAAAACCCCCTGAGCGATCTTCAAAATCGCTTCGCGGCGTTGGTCCCGGCGGTTGATCTGCGGCGTTTCAATCATATCTGACCGTACAGTACGGTTTTTCCTCGACAGGCGCAATCGGCGCCCATATAGGTTGACCGTACCGTACGGTCAATTTTTGATACAGGGGCATCGACATGGGTTCGCCACCCAAGAGCGCGCAGCGGCCCGCACTGCAATCGCGTCTCGTTCTTACTCTCGCCTCGACCAGCGCCCTGGCGCTTTCAGCCTGCGCCAGCCTGCCCCACTCGGCGCCGCCGCCGGTCGCCAAGGCCGCGGGCGCCTATGCGACCAGCCAGAGTTTCGCCGCTCCGGCCGTCGACTGGCCGGCCGACGGCTGGTGGAAGGCCTATGGCGACCCGCAGCTGAACCAATTGGTCGATGAGGCCCTGGCCGGCTCGCCGAACATGGCCGCCGCCCGTTCTCGCATCCAGCACGCCGAGGCCGAGGCGGCCACCGCCCAGGCCGGCCTGTTCCCCACGCTCGAAGGCAAGGCCTCGGCGGTCGAGAGCAAGCAGAGCTATCACCTGGGCATCCCGCCCCAGTTCGTGCCCAAGGGCTATAACGACGTCGGCGACCTGCGGCTGAATTTCAGCTGGGAGCTCGACTTCTGGGGCAAGACGCGTTCGCAGATCGCCGCGGCGACCTCGGAAACCAAGGCCAGCGCGGCCGACGCCGCCGAGGCGCGCCTGACCCTCTCCACCGCCGTCGCAGCGACCTATGCAGACCTCGCCCGCCTGTTCGCCGAGCGCGACGTGGCCGAGCGCTCGGTGCAGTCTCGCCTGGAGACCCTGGACCTGGTCAGCCGCCGGGTGACCAACGGGCTGGACACCCAGGGCGAGCTGAAGCAGGCGGAAGCCGGGGCGCCGGCGGCCCGGGCTGAGCTGGCGGCGATCGACGAGCAAATCAGCGAGACCCGCAACCAGCTGGCGGCGCTACTGGGCGCCGGGCCGGACCGGGGGCTGGCGATCGCCCGCCCGGCCAAGGCTTCGCTCAAGGCCTTCGGCCTGCCGCAAAACCTGGCTGCAGACCTCGTGGGCCGGCGGCCGGACGTGGCCGCCGCCCGCTGGCGCGCCGAAGCGGCCGCCAAGCGCATCGGCGTGGCCAAGGCTCAGTTCTATCCGGACGTGAACCTGGCCGGCTTCGCCGGCTACGAGTCGCTCTATCTGCGCGAGCTGTTCAAGTCAGGCTCGGGCATAGGCCAGGCCGGCCCGGCCATCACCCTGCCGATTTTCGAGGGCGGGCGCCTCCGCGCCAACCTCAAGGGCGCGGAAGCCGACTACGCGAGCGCCGTGGCCAGCTATGACGGGGCGGTTACCCAGGCCTTCCGCGAGGTGGCGGACGCCGCCGCCGCCGAGCGGTCCTTGACCACCCGCCTGAAAGAGAGCCGCGACGCCCTGGCCGGCGAGGAGGAGGCCTATCGGGTCGCCCGCCTGCGGTATGAGGGCGGCCTCGCCAACTATCAGAGCGTGCTGATCGCCGAGGACCGGGTCCTGGAGAGCCGCCGCACGGTGGTCGACCTGGAGGCGCGCGCCTTCACCCTCGATGTCCAGCTCGTCAAATCCCTCGGCGGCGGCTTCGCCGACGCCGGCCAGCAGAAGCTCAGCGGCGCCTTCAACGGCGCCTGACCCACCCGACACAGACCAACGCCACGCCCCCGCAAGGAATGCCTCCCATGGCCGATTCAGCCGCCGCCCGCCTGCAGACTCCACCCGTCGCCGAAGCCCCGTCCACCGCCGCCACGCGCGACCCGAAAGCTCGCCGCGCCCAGCTGTTCGGCCTGCTGGGGGGCGCCGTTGTCCTGGCCGCTTTGGGCGCCGGCGGCTACTGGCTCTTGATCGGCAGCCGGCACGAGGTCACCGACAACGCCTATGTGGGCGCCGACAGCGCCACCCTGACGCCGCAGATCGCCGCCCAGGTGGTCAAGGTCAATGTGATCGACACCCAGCCGGTGAAGCAGGGCGACGTACTGGTGCAGCTGGACGACACCGACCAGAAGATCACCCTCGCTCAAGCCCAGGCCCAGCTGGGCCAGGCCGAGCGCAAGGTGCAGGGCTATTTCGCCAATGAAGGCGCGCTGAGCGGCCAGATCGCCGCCCGCGATGCCGAGGTGGTCAGCGCCGACTCGCGGATCGTCGCCGCCCAGTCAGATCTCGACCGAGCCCGCACCGAATACGGTCGGCGGGAGAAGCTGGCCTCGTCGGGGGCGGTCTCGGGCGACGAGCTGACCCAGGCGGAGAACGCCTTCAAGACCGCCGAAGCAGCCCTGGCCCAGGCCAGGGCCGCCAAGGCCCAGGCGGTGGCCAATCGCATCGCCGCCGGCGGGGCGCGCGACATCAATACCGCCCTGATCAGCGGGGTCTCCGCCGACCAGAATCCGGAGGTCGCCGCCGCCCGCGCCCGTGTCGCCGCCGCCCAGCTGGATCTCGACCGCACCGTGCTGCGCGCGCCAATCGACGGAGTGATCGCCAAGAAGAACGTGGCGGTCGGCCAGCGCGTCGCGGTCGGCGCCAACCTTCTGACCGTGGTCCCGATCACCCAGTCCTATGTCGACGCCAACTTCAAGGAAGTGCAGCTGCGCAAGATGAAGGTCGGCCAACCGGTGACCCTGACGTCCGACTACTACGGCTCGGGCGTGAAGTTCCACGGCAAGGTGGTCGGCCTGGGCGGCGGCACGGGCGCGGCCTTCTCGCTGATCCCGGCGCAGAACGCCACGGGCAACTGGATCAAGGTGGTGCAGCGGCTGCCGGTGCGCATCGCCATCGCTCCCGAAGACATGAAGGAGCACCCGCTGCGGGTCGGCCTTTCCATGACCGCCGACGTCGACGTCTCGCAATAGTCCCACTTCCCCGCATTCCAGGAGCCCAGGCCATGGCCGACTCCCGCCCCGGCGCCGACGATTTCGCTCCCATGAGCGGATCGACACTCTGGATCGCCGGCTCCCTTCTGGCGCTGGCCAATTTCATGGTGGTGCTGGACACCACCATCGCCAACGTCTCGGTCCCCAACATCGCCGGCGGCCTGGCGGTCTCGCCCAGCCAGGGCACCTGGGTGATCACCTCCTACGCCGTGGCCGAGGCGGTCACGGTGCCGCTTACCGGATGGCTCGCGAACCGCTTCGGTGCGGTGAAGACTTTTGTTGCGGCCATGATCGGTTTCGGCCTGTTCTCGGCCCTTTGCGGCGTGGCGCCCTCGCTCGGCGCCCTGGTCGCGTTCCGCATCGGGCAAGGGCTGATGGGGGGGCCAATGATGCCCCTCTCGCAAACCCTGCTGCGCCGGATCTTTCCGCCCAGGCTACAGGGCGCGGCCCTGGGCCTGTGGAGCATGACCACGGTGGTGGGGCCGATCGCCGGGCCGCTCCTGGGCGGCGCGATCTGCGACGACATCGGCTGGCCCTGGGTGTTCTATATCAACGTGCCGATCGCCGCCGTGGCCGGCTTCTTCGCCTGGCGCATGCTGAAGCCTGCCGAAACCAAGGTGCAGCGGCTGCCCGTCGATTTCGTTGGCCTGGGCCTGCTGATCCTGTGGATCGGGGCCATGCAGATCATGCTGGACAAGGGCAAGGACCTCGATTGGTTCGCCTCGCCCTTCATCCTCACCCTGGCGATCGTCGCCGTGCTCGGCTTCATCTCGTTCGTGATCTGGGAGATGACCGAGGCGCACCCGATCGTCGACCTGCGCATCTTCCGCCACCGGGGCTTTTCCGCCTCGACGGTGATCATGTGCCTCGCCTTCGGGGCGTTCTTCTCCTCGGTGGTGCTGATCCCGCTCTGGCTGCAGACCAACATGGGCTACACCGCCGCCTGGGCGGGCCGGGTGATGGCCTTCCAAGGCGTGCTTGCGGTGGTGATGTCGCCGATCGCGGCAAAGCTGATGGGCAAGGTCGATCCGCGCGCCCTGGTCTCGTTCGGCATTCTGGTGCTGGCCTCGGTCACCCTGTGGCGGGCCTTCTTCGCCCCCAATATCGGCTTTTGGGGCCTGGCCGCCCCGCAGCTGGCCATGGGCTTCGGCATGCCATTCTTCTTCGTGCCGCTGACCGGCCTGGCGCTGGGGGCGGTGGAGCCCCAGGAGACGGCATCGGCAGCCGGCCTGATGAACTTCATGCGCACCACCGCCGGCGCCTTCGGCACCTCGTTGACCACCACCGCCTGGGAAAACCTGGCCGCCGCCCGCCATTCCGACATTTCCGGGGCGCTGATCGCCCCGCAGCAGACCCTAAACCTGTTCCAGGGACTGGGTTTCAACGCCGACCAGGCGCTGCAGCAGCTGGACGGCCTGGTGCAAAGCCAATCGGTGATGCTGGCCACCGACAAGGTGTTCGCCATCTGCGCCCTGGTGTTCTGCATCGCCTCGATGTCGGTGTGGCTGGCGCCCAAGCCGCGCGCAGCGGTGGACCTGTCAGCCGGCGGCCACTGACGGCTCGTCGTCCGGCGCCATCCATTCGGCGATCTTGGCCGCGAGGTCCTCGATCCGAACCGGCTTGCCGATGTGGTCGTTCATGCCGGCCTCGAAGCAAAGCGCGACGTGCTCGGCCAGGACATTGGCGCTGAGCGCGACGATCGGCGTGTCCCGGTTGGCCGGAGCGCGGCTGCGGATGGCGCGCGCCGCGGCGAAACCGTCCATGCCCGGCATCTGCAAGTCCATCAGGATCAGGTCGTAAGGGCGGCTGGAGGCCAGGGCCAAGGCCTGGGCGCCGCCGCCGGCCTCGACCACCACATGACCGAGCGCTTCCAGCATGTTGCGGACCAGCTCCCGGTTCTCTGGTCGATCATCCACGATCAGGATCTGACAGACCGGAGCAGCCGGCGCCTCGTTCGCGGCCCGCCCTTCCCGCTCGGCCTCTCCCCTGATGCTCAAGGGGGCCGGAACCGCGAAGCGGAAAGTCGAGCCGACGCCTTCCCGGGATTCGACCTCGATCTCACCGCCCATCAGGTCGACCAGGCTCTTGCAGATCGCCAGGCCCAACCCGGTTCCCCCGTGGCGCCGGCTGAGTGAGCTGTCGACCTGCGAGAAGCGCGCGAACAGGCGGTGGCGCTTGTCCTCGGGTATGCCGCAACCGGTGTCGCTGACGACGAATTCCAGCCGCCCCGCCGGCCGATGATAGTGCGCTGAGACGGTGACGGAGCCTTGGTCGGTGAACTTGACGGCGTTGGTCAGCAGGTTGAGCAGGATCTGCTTGACCCGCGCCGGATCGGCGAGCACCCGAGGCGGCAGCGGCGCGGCTGGCGCACGCACCAGTTCCAGCCCCTTGAAGGCCGCCTGCCCGGCCACCAGGGCCATGGCCTCGTCCAGCAGGGCTTCCGGGTCAAACGGCTGCGGGTCCAACTCGACCTGGGCGGCCTCCAGCTTGGAGAAATCGAGGATGTGATTGACCACGTCCAGCAGGGCCTGCCCTCCGGCGACGATACGCTGCACATGCCGCCGAGCCTGCTCCGGCAGGGCGTCGAACCGCTCGAGCAGCGCCGAAAAGCCGATGATCGCCGTCAGCGGAGTGCGAATTTCATGGCTCATATTGGCCATGAATTCCGACTTTGCGATGTCGGCCGCTTCGGCCTCGGCCTTCTTGCGCCGCAGCTCGTCTTCCATCGCCCTGCGCGCGGTGACATCCCGTAGGACGGTCACGACCCCGATCACGGCGCCCTGCTCGCTCCGGATGGCGGAGGGGCTGCCCTGAACCCATATCCACCCCCCGTCGGCGCAGCGCACGCGCACGTCGGGCCAGTCGCCCTCGGCGCCGGAAACGCCGTCGGCCGCCGCCTTTCGCCCCTCGGCGGCGACCCGGGCGTCATCGGGATGCACGAACTCCCCCATGCGCCGGCCCACGACCTGCTCGGGTTCGTAGCCAAGCAGGCGAACCGCGGGGGAAGCGAACTCGATCAAGCCGCTGGTGTCGTAGCGGAGGATGATGTCCGTCGCCCGGTCGGTCAGCATGCGATAGCGCTCTTCGCTCTCGCGCAGCACCCTTTCGACGGCCTTGGCTTCGGTGATGTCCATGAAGGCGCCGAAGATCGCCCGCACCCTTCCGGTGGCGGCGTCGCGCTCGGCCGCGCCCCGCGAGAGCACGTTTCTGACCGCGCCGTCCGGCCGCACCACACGCACTTCGGCGGCGAAGGGAACGCCGTCGCGCCAGCACCTGTTGAAGTTCGACCGTACCAGCGGCTGATCGTCAGGATGATAGAGCTTGAGCGTGTCTTCCCGGTCCGGGATTCCGTCAGCGGGATCGAGACCGTAGATCCTGTAAATTTCGTCCGACCAGACGGTCGCGCCCGTGACCAGGTCGAAGCGCCAGTGGCCGACGCTGGCGATCTCCTCGGCCATTGCCGCCCATCTCTGGTGCTCGAGGGCCAGCGCCCTGGCGGCTTCTGTCTCGGCCAGAGATTCCCGCAGCGTGTCGGTGAGCCTGCGCTGACGCCCCAGCACGGCCGCCGCGGCCAGCACGCTGACGACAGCGACCGCCAGGAAAAACTGGATCTGCAGCAGTTGACTGACCAGCTGCGCGGGCGCGGCCCCGGCGGTCTTGCGGCCGACGATGCTGGCGGCCACGGCGACGATGGCGGTGACGAGCATGGCCAGTGCGCCGCCAGCCTGCTCCAGCAGGAAGGTGATCGCCATCAGGACCGGCATCAGCAGGAACAGCAGCGAATTGCGGCTCTGCAGGAACACCAGCCCGAGGCTGACGCCGAGCAGGGCGAAGAGGCCGATCGCCCGCCACCGTCGGTCAGGACTTGCGAGCGGCGCCAGCGCCTCCGGCGTCAGGGCGGTGAGCGCCGGCGTCAGGATCAGAAAGCCCAGGCCTGTCGAGCCGAACCACTCGACAGCGTAGCGCAAGAATGGTCCGTGCTTGATCCAGCTCAGCATGGCGGCCGCCGGAACCGCCGAGGCCAGGGGCGCAGCGACGCCGGCCATCGCCACAAAGACCGATAGGTCACGGGCCTCTATGAGGTCCAGGTCTCGTCCCAGGACGCGGCGCAGACCTGCGGCGCAGAGCAGCGCCTCGCCTGCGTTGCAGGCAGCCATGATCGGCGCCGGCCAGTAGTTGAATCCAGATACCACAAGCAAGGCCCCCGCCAGCCCCGCCCAAGCCGAGGCGGTGACGAGGGCCCATCGCGAGGTGCGGATGCTCAGGAGAGCCGACAGGAGAATCGCGTTGGCTGGCCAGACCGCCGCGATGTGGCCGAGCGCGCGGGTATAGAGCAGGCTGACGGCGGCCAGGCCAAAGGTGGCTAAGGCGACGCCGACCGGCAACAGGAAGCCGTTCGCCGGAGGGACCCCTTCCGGCGGCGCGCTCGCACCGTCTATCCTACCATCGTCCAATCTCGGCCCGATCAGTCAGACAACAACGGCGTCTTTCGAAGCCGCAACCTCTGGCCCATGGCCCAACGCTACGCTCGCCACCGGACTAAATCACCCACAAACGAACACCTGCGACCTCGACGCCGACCCAAAGCAGGCCTTTCACCGGCGCAACCGATTCGCGCCGGCCTCGCCGGGAAGCGCCCGGCCAAGCTCGTTCTACCCCAATGACACCGCATTTGGGGCCGAAATCGGCCATTTCTGGGGGTTTTGGAGCATCAACCCGTGACAAGCCGCGGAGGGCTTGGCAGGGTCCGAGCCTTCGATTCGAAGCCATGGAGCCAAACCCGTGAACACTGCTGATCTTGTCGACACGCTCGCCGCGGCCGACGAAAAGCTGACCAAGACCCAGGCCAAGGCCCTGGTCGACGCCCTGCTGGGCGCCCTGAAGGACGCCGCAGTGCGCGGCGAGGAAGTCTCCCTGCCGGGCTTCGGCAAGTTCAAGGTCCAGGCCAAGCCGGCCCGCACCGGCCGCAACCCGACCACGGGCGCCGCCATCCAGATCGCCGCCTCCAAGAAGGTGGTGTTCCAGCCGGCCAAGGCCCTCAAGGACGCCGTAAACGGCTGATCCGGCATCCGCCATGGTCGCCCGAGGCGATCATGGCGCGCGGCGGCCCCGCTTCGGCGCGGGCCGCCAGCTCGCCTTTCTGGACTTCCTGATTACCTCAACCGCGCCTTGAAGCGGGGCGCGAACAAGCCCACCTTCTGCTCCAACCGTGTTGGCAAGGGGTCTTTTTGAGGAGCAGCCATGCTTCACCTCCTCCTGACCCGCCTGCTGCCGCTGCTGGCCCGCTTCGGTTACGCGATCCTGCTGCCGATCGCAGTGATCGAGGGGCCGGCCGTCGCCATGATCGCCGGTGTCCTGGTCGCAACGCAGAACTTCGACGCGGTCACCTCCTGCGTCCTGCTGGTGCTCGCAGACCTCGTGGGCGATGCGGTCTATTACGGCATCGGACGCTATGCCCACGCCCCGCTGATAGAGCAGATCGGCAAGCGGCTGACCCAGACCGCCGAACGGCTGAAGCCGCTCGAGCAACGCTTCCTCGAGAACGACTGGAAGCTGATCATGATCGGCAAGACCCAGGCCCTGGGATCGGTGATCCTCTATTTCGCCGGCGCGACGCGGATGCCGTTCTTGCGCTTCATGGTGCTGAACCTGATCGGCACTGTGCCCAAGGTGGTCCTGTTCGAGCTGGTCGGCTATTTCCTCGGCCGCAGCATCGGCAACAGCGTCATGCACTCGACCCGCTATTTCGACTACGCCACGGTGACGCTGTTCGGCGCCGCCATGATCATCCTGGTGCTGTATTTCGTCCTGCGCCGACGCCTCTGGAAGGACGTGGCGGGCGATATCTCAGTCTGAGGTCGCCAGTTCGAACGCTTCGGCGCGGCGGCGGCGCTTGACCAGCCGCAGCAAGGCCAGGTTCTGGCGCACCACCCCGATCGGCGAGAGCACGCGGAAGGCGTCGCCGATCATGGTGAATTCGGACAGCATCCCGCGCCAAAGGCCTTGTTTGGCGTATTTGCGGATATTGAACACCTTGGGCCAGTCCACGACAGCGATCGAGAGCTGCTCGCGGATGACAAGATTGTTGATGAAGGCTTCGCCGCCCCAACGCGGCAGCTGCTCCATGGTCGCCACCGCCTCGCGGATCAGCGGGGCCGGCAGCACGCGCTCCCCGGAGACGAAGTCCAGGCCGATCAGGCGATAGAGGGCGAGGCTGTTGCTGCGCAGACTGATGCTGGCGTCGGCCCAGCCGGTCATCACCGGGTCCGCCAGGGCCTGAACGTCGGCGGCGGTGACCCCGGCCAAGTCCGCATCGAGCAGCATCAGATAGTCGCCCTTGGCCGCTGCGATGCCGCGGCTGAGGGCGTAGGTCTTGCCCCGGTTGGGGCTGTAGGAGATCACCCGGATGCTGGGATAGGCGGCGAGCAAGGCCTCGGTGGCGTCGGTCGAGCCGTCATTGACCACGATCACCTCGCAAAGGGCGGGGTGGCCGTCGACAGCTTCGAGAATGTTACGGATGCGGTCAGCCTCGTTATAGGCGCAGACCACGCAGGAGATGCTGGCGTTCGGGTTGACCCGCCGCGGCGCAGGAACAGGCCTCGCCCCCCAGGGCGGGGCGAATTGGACCTTCGGCTTGTGGCTGTCGATCAACATGGCGCCAAGGTTATGCGCCGGGCGGCCGTCGAAGGGGTGATCCGCATCAAATTCCTCAGGGCCCGATCAGAATCGGGTCGGTTGGCCTGATGTTGATCTGCCGCGGGATGATTCCCCGGACAGACGACGACTCTCCGCGTCAGTGATGCCAAAACATCAGCGGCTGAGCAATGGTTTCCATTCCAGCCTTCTGCACCTCCGCCACTCAAATGCGCGCTCTCGGGCAAGTGTTCCACCCTCCGGAGGGCCGACCCGAAACCGTTTTCGCCCACGCTTTCATTGACAGGCGCACGCCGAGCGGGCTTTGGAAGGAGCCGCACTACGGGCGCCGAGACCTGCATCGAAAGGCTGGTCACACTCATGGCGATGTCCTTTCGTTTCCAGTCAGCGGCGAGGACCCATATCGGCTGCGTGCGGCGGCGCAACGAAGACGCCTTCGTCGATCGGCCGAAAGATCGCCTATGGGCGGTGGCGGACGGGATGGGCGGGCATCAGGGCGGGGCGCTGGCGTCGGGCCTGATCGTGCAAGCGCTGAGCGACATGCCTTCGGCCAGGAGCGAGCATAGCCTGGTCGACGCAACCCGAGAGCAGCTCGGCCGCGTCAACCGAACCCTGGTGGAAAGGGCCGCTCAGCTTGATCCCGGATCGGTGATCGGATCGACGGCCGTGGTGCTGATCGCCGACGGGTCCCGCTTCACTTGCCTGTGGGCTGGCGACAGCCGCTGCTATGTATTTCGCCAGGGAGAACTGCGCCGCCTGTCGCACGACCACAGCGTGGTGCAGGAGTTGATCGACAGCGGCGAATTGAGCCCGGAAGACGCCAGGACCAGCAGGCGCGCCAATGTCATCACCCGGGCGGTCGGAGTCTATCCCGAGCTCGAGGTCGATCAGGTGGAGGGCGAGGTCGAGGCGTCCGATCTCTACCTGCTCTGCTCCGACGGCCTCACCGGCATGATGGAGGACGAGGAGATCGCCGCGCTGCTGCAAGGCTATGACCTGGACGCAGCCGCGGACGGCCTGATTGGCGCCACGCTGGACCGCGGCGCCCGCGACAACGTCACCGTGGTGCTGATCCGTGCGGATCAGTCTTCGGACAGCTGACCCAGAAGCCAGGCGCGCGCCACACGCCATTGCCGCTTGACGGTGCTCTCGGAGACCCCGCGAACCTCGGCGATCTCCTCGATTGTCAGGCCGCCGTAGAAGCGGTCCTCGACGATGCGCCCCTTTTCCGGATCCACCGCCATCAGCCGCTCCAGCGCCTGGTCGAAGGCTTCCAGATCGAAGACGGGCGCCCGCTGGCGCTCAAGCACTTCGCCCCAGTAGGTCTCCACCGACGGGACCTGACGCTTGGAGGCGCGAAAGCGGCGCACCTCGTCCAGGAGGATCTGGCGCATGATGCGACTGGAAAGGGCCATGAAGTGGGCGCGGTCGCGCACCTGGATGCGGTCGAGCCGCATCACCCGGATCGCCGCCTCGTGGGCGAGGTCTGTCGGCTGGATCTGCAGCTTGGCCCCGTCGCCCGCCAGCACGCTGCGGGCGATCCGGCGGAACTCGTGGTAGTGCAGGGCCAGGAGCCGATCGCGCGCACCCGCATCGCCGGCGCAGAACCCAGTCCACAGCGCCTCGGTGGCGTCCAGCAGATCACTTGTCATCAGCGACATCGACGGCCCCGACCCGACGGAGTTCGCAAGGCGTGATTACAGGGCGCCGCCGCCAGAAAGGAAAGCTCTAACTTTGCCCAATCGGCCAGATTTGAAAGCCCGGCGATCTGACAGCGCTAACGAAGGCCGGTATTGCTAAGGTTGGAAGCTTTCAGCGCAGCGCAGAAAAATCACAATTCAGGCGAGAATTAATACGGCGCCTCGCGCTCTCATCTATGTCAGTTGGTAGAAGCGGGCTCGTTTTCTTTGATCCGGCTTGCAAATTCGAAGCTCGCGGGCGCTTGATGCGCCATCAGGCCCAAGCGTCGCCGTTCGCGGGCCGGGGGCGCAGATGACACGGTTGTCGCAAAGCCTGGAACCGCCTTCGCCGAACGGGGCCGAGATCGAGGCGCGCCCGCGACCAGACGCTGAAACCGGTTCCGACCCCATGCCGGCGATGGCCCACGCCACAGCGTTCGAACACGAGCGCCGCGTGCTTCAGGCCATGAACGAGTTGATCGACCTTCCGGAAGAAGACCGGCGCGCCTGGTTCGCCGAGGCGGCTGCGAGCGATCCGATCCTGGCCACCCGCGTCGCAGCCCTGTTGAAGGCTGAGGCCAGGGCCAGACGAGACCTGCCCACCACGCCCCCGGCGCCGATGCCGTTCGATTCCGCCCGGCCGCCGGAGCGGATCGGCGCCTATCGCATTGTCGAACGGCTTGGCGGCGGGGGCATGGGCGAGGTTTATCTGGGCGTCCGCGACGACGGCCTGTTCAAACACACGGTCGCGGTCAAGGTGATCAAGCAGGGTCTCTTTTCCGGCCAACTCGCCAAACGCTTCGCCGAGGAGCGCCGGATTCTGGCGAGCCTGCAGCACCCGAACATCGCCCAGCTGTTCGATGGCGGCGAGGCGCCCTCCGGCCACTCCTTCATCGTCATGGAGCACCTCGAGGGCCAGGCGATTACCGACTATGTCGCCACGGCTCGCCCCTCCCTGAACCAGATACTGCGCCTGTTCCTCGACGCCTGCTCGGCGGTGCAGTTCTCGCACCAGAACCTCGTGGTGCACGCCGACATCAAGCCGTCGAACATCATCGTCACCGACAAGGGCGTCGTGAAGCTGGTGGACTTCGGCATCGCGCGGGCGCTGGCGCCCCTGCTGGCCGAGGACGCCACCCAGGGGCAGCCCGAGCCCATGACCCGCGCCTATGCCGCGCCGGAGCGGCGGCGGGGCGCCCCGCCGAGCGTCTCCAGCGACGTCTACAGCCTTGGCGTCGTGCTCTACGAGCTGCTGAGCGGAACCCTGCCGAATGCGCCGGCCGACAGCGAGGCGGAGGCCGGAGCCTTCGCCGTCACCCCGCCCAGCCAAGCTGCGGCCGTGACGCCGGGCGCCGTGGCGCGACCGCATGAGCTGCGAGGCGACCTTGACGCCATAGTGCTCAAGGCCCTGGCGGAAGAGCCGGCTGATCGCTACGCCAGCGTGGTGCAGATGTCGGAAGACATCGACCGCTATTTCCGCGGGCAGCCGGTCAAGGCGCTGCCCGACAGCTGGCAGTATCGCTCCTGGCGCTTCATGGTGCGCCATCGGGTCGGCCTTTCGCTCACAGCCGCGACCCTGGTGCTGGCGACCCTGGCGGCCGTGGGATCGAGCCTGCTCTATGTCGACAGCGAGAAGAGCCGCGCCCTGGCCGAGCGGCGGTTTGCGGACACGCGGCGCCTGGCCAACTACATGATGAACGATGTCGACGCCCAGCTGGCCCAACTGCCCGGCGCCTTGCCCCTCCGGCGCGAGCTGGTCTCGAAGAGCCAAGCCTATCTGCAGGCGCTGGAGCAGGACCGGTTCGCCTCGCCCAGCCTGAGGCTGGAAGTGGCGATGGGCTATGTGCGGCTGGCGCGGATCTATGGCCTGGACGTCAGCGGCGGGCTCGGCGACCTGCCCGCGGCCCGCCAGAGCCTGGCGCGGGCGCAGCAGATCATCGACCAGCTGGAGCGGGCCAATCCCGGTGACCCGGCCCTGCTGCTGGCCAAGGCCCAGGCCGAACTGACCCAAGCCTGCGAGGTGTTCGCCGCCCCCGACAGCAATTCCATGGCCGCCAATGTGCGAGCGCTGGAGCAGGCCAGAGCGCTCTATGCGCGCTATCTGAAGCAGAACCCGGGCGACATCGACGCCGCGCTCGGACGCTGGCGGGGCGAGGTGATGCACGCCCGGCTGATCCAGTACCAGGGCGATCCGGCCAAGGCCGCGGCCACAGTCAGCGCCGCGCTGGCGGCGCCCATCCCTGCGCCCGTGAGCGAGTACCAGAAGCAGGAGCGCCAGTACCTGCTGAACGGCTCCTACCTGATCCTGGCGGAAAACACCGAGGCTCTAGGCCATCCCGAGCAGGCCCTGGCCTACTTCACCCGCGCCCACGACAATATCGACGCCATGCGCGCGGCCGGCCGGCTGGGCCTGGACAGCGAGTTCATGGATTCATCCATCCTGGCCGGCATGGCTCGGCAGCTGTCGAAGCTGAAGCGGTACGGGCCGGCCATCACGCGCTTTCGCCAATCGATCGACCTGCAGAACACGCTGCTGGCCAATGGCCCAAACGATCAGGTCTCTCGCAACCTGATCTATACGACCGCCAGCCTTTCCAGCACCCTCGCCCAGGCGGGGCAGTATCCGGAGGCGCGGCGGCTGGTCGGCCAGGCGATCGCCGCGACCCAGGCCGCCATCGCCCGGCAACCCGCAGACGCTTCGGTGCAGCGGAACCTCGCCCTGTACCTGAGCGCCGCGGCCAAGATCGAGCAGATGGCCCAGAACCACGCCGCCGAATGCGCCGCCGCGAGCCGGGCGCTCGGGCAATGGACCCTGGTCGCGCAGGGCCGGGCCGCCATGCCGATCGATGTCGCGGCAGACGGCCCGATCGCCAGGCTCAAGGGTCGCCTGGCAGGATGCGGCGCGCGCTGAGAGACCGCTCAGGCGGCGATGGGCCGCCCGCCCTCCATGGCCTCGAGCACCCGCGGATCGGTGTCCACAGGGATCCCCGCTTCAACGTATTTCTTGCGCGCCGTAGGCGTCAGCAGGCCGACCCGGGCCAGGGCCGGCAGCATCAGGTCCTTCAGCGAATGAATCTGCCCGGGGGGCAGTTCCTGAGTTATGCCTGCAGCCTCCGCCTCTTCGAGCCCCTTGAAGAAGTCGTCGGGGTCGATGTTGCTGTTCTCCAGCACCTGCATGAAGCCCGGATCGACCCGGCTGGCCAGGGTGCCGGCGGTGCCGCCGTGGGCCAGAATGTTGACCGCCTGGAAGGCGAACTCGGCAAGGTCCTCGATCTCGTCCTCCGGCAGCTTGGCGATCACCGGCCCCAGATAGGCGTGGCCGAAGGAGACATGGCGGCTCTCGTCGCGCATGACGTTGAAGGTGATCTTCTTCAGGAGGTCGCATTGGGTGGTGCGGTACATGTTGTTGAAGGCGCCCAGGGCCAGCCCCTCGACGATCATGTTCATGCCGATCATGACCTTCTCGTAGCGGTCCGATTTCAGCGTGGCGTCGATCAGGGCCTTCAGCCAGAGCGACATCGGATAGACCAGGGCGATCTTGTCGCAATAGCGGGCGTAGACCTCGACGTGGCGGGCTTCATCCATGGTCTGGGTGGCCGCGTAGAGCTTGGCGGTGGCGTCGGGGACCGAGTGGGTGACACAGGCCGCCGTCATCAGGGCCCCCTGCTCGCCGTGCAGGAACTGAGACAGAAGCTGGGCCGTCGAGTGGGCGGTGAAGGTTTCCTGCTGCGCCTTGGACAGCTTTTTGAAGAACGGCATCTGGTGATAGATGTCCGAGCGGTCGTTGATCAGCGGCTTGGACGGATCGACCGGGGTGTCCCAGGGCAGAAGTTCGTCGGCGTCCCACTGGTTCTGCTTGGCGCGCTTGTACAGGTCTTCGACCTTGTCGCCCGACATCAGGTATTTGAACGACCAGGCGATGCTCATCGGGTTGCGGTAGATGTCGTCTGGATTCATCGAGACCTTCCACTGGTCCCGTGTCTTGGGCGTGTTGATGTCGATCACGGTCATGATTGGACCTCCCTGGGCCTGGCTTGCAGCTATTGGTGTTGGGGGACGCGGACCACGAGGCCGTCGAGGGCTTCGTCGAGCCTGATCTGGCAGCCGAGACGGCTGTTCGGGCGGACATCGCAGGCGAAGGCCAGCATGCCGCTTTCGAGTTCTTCCATCGGCGGCAGCCGGTCGTACCAGCCGTCCTCGACATAGACGTGGCAGGTGGCGCAGGCGCAGGCGCCGCCGCAGTCGCCGTCGATGCCGGGGATGTCGAAGCGGTGAGCAGCGTCCATCACGGAAACGCCGGCCCGGGCGTCGACCTCGCGGCGCGCGCCGGTATTTTCGATGTAGGTAAGCTTGACCATGGTCTCCTTCCTGTCGACGCCGCTGGCGGGCGCATTTGGGAAACCCTAAAAAATGACGCTGGCGTCATCTTTAATCTGGATCAAGCCCCCGCTTCGCCGCCTTCCGTGGCGTCACGGCTTGACGCCGATGACGCCCGGGCCTTGAACCGTCGCGGAAAGAGAACAGAGGAAGCCAGGACCATGAGCTACAAACCGTTCGATCTCAGCGGCAAGGTCGCGCTGGTCACCGGCGGCAACGGCGGCATCGGGCTCGGCATGGCCGAGGGCCTGGCCCAGGCCGGCGCCAAGGTGGTGGTCTGGGGCCTGAACCCGGATAAGAACGCCGCCGCCGAGGCGAAGCTGAAGGCCTATGGCGGCGACGTGCTGGTACAGCGTGTCGACGTGGCGGACGAGGCGGCGGTGGTCGACGGCGTGGCCGAAGCCTTGAAGCGGATGGGCCGGCTGGATTTCGTCGCCGCCAACGCGGGAGTGGGCGGCGGCGGCCCGTTTGAAGACATGACCACGGAAAATTGGCGGCGCGTGACCACCGTCAATCTGGACGCGGTGTTCTGGACCTTCCGCGAGGCGGTCAAGTCCATGATCGCCCGCGCCCAGGCGGGCGATCCCGGCGGCTCCCTGGTCGTCACGTCGTCGACCTCGGCCATCCATGGCGCCCCGCGCAACGAGGCCTACGCCGCGACCAAGGGCGGGGTGATCGCCATGATCCGAGGCCTGGCGGTGGAGTACGCGCGCTATGAGATCCGCGCCAACGCCATCCTGCCGGGCTGGATCCGCTCGGACATGACCGCGGGCCTGCAGGCCTGGGACAAGTTCAACGAAAAGGCCATCGGACGGGTGCCCATGCGCCGCTGGGGCGAGCCGGAGGATTTCGCCGGCATCGCGGTCTATCTGGCCTCGGACACCGCCCGCTTCCACACCGGCGACAGCTTCGTGATCGACGGCGGTTATACGATCTTCTGACCCTGCCGTTGGGTCACGGTTGATCCGGGCCGACCCAGGGGCGATCGTTCCCCGCAAGGGAGAAACGACATGGCCAAGGTGGTTCGGATCGGCGGGGCCGGCGGGTTTCTGGGCGACAGTTCGACCGCCGCGCCCCAGCTGCTGCGCGGCGGGCGGCTGGACTACATGATCCTGGACTATCTGGCCGAGGCGACCATGTCCGCGCTGGGCCAATTGAAGCGCGCGCGGCCGGACCAGGGCTACGCCCGCGACTTCACCGAGTGGGTGTGGAAGGACAATCTGAGGGAATTCAAGGCCCAAGGGGTCAAGGTGGTCACCAACGCCGGTGGGGTGAACCCCAGGGCCTGCCGCGAGCGCATGGAAGAGATCGCCGCCGAAGCAGGCCTGTCATTCAAGATCGCGGTGATCGAGGGCGACGATCTGATGGAGCGCCTGCCGGCCCTGGCCGGCGCGGGCTACACGGAAATGTTCAGCGGCGCCTCGTTTCCCGATCCGGCGCGGGTGTTCACCGCCAACGCCTATTTCGGCGGTGGGCCGATCGCCGCCGCCCTGGCCGCCGGCGCCGAGGTGGTGATCACCGGGCGGGTGGTCGACAGCGCCCTGACGCTCGGCCCCCTTATGCACGAGTTCGGCTGGACGGCGGACGAGCATGATCGCCTGTCGGCCGGCTCCTTGGCCGGCCATGTCATCGAGTGCGGCGCCCAGGCCACCGGCGGCCTGTTCACCGACTGGGAGGAGGTCGAGGACTGGGCCCATATCGGCTATCCGGTCGTGGAGTGCCACTCGAACGGCGACTTCGTGGTGATGAAGCCCGAAGGCACGGGCGGCCTGGTCAGCCCGGCAGCGGTGGCCGAGCAGATCCTGTACGAGGTCGGCGATCCTCAGGCCTACGCCCTGCCCGACGTGGTCTGCGACTTCTCGCAGGTGAAGGTGGAGACGGCCGGGCCGCAGCGAGTGCGGGTGACCGGCGCCAAGGGCTATCCGCCCAGCGGCAAGCTGAAGGTCTGCATCACCCATGAGGACGGCTGGCGCTTCATCGGGACCATGCCGGTGGTCGGGCGCGACGCGGCGCGAAAGGCCCAGCGCCAGGCCGAAGCGGTGCTGATCCGGGTGGACGAAATGCTGCGCGACCGCAATCTGCCGCCGTTGCGGGACCACCGGATCGAGCTTCTGGGCACAGAGTCCAGCTACGGCGCCCAGGCCCGGGCCGAGGCGGGCGCGAGCCGCGAGGTGATCTGTCGGCTGGGCGCCGAGCACGACAGCGCCGAAGCGCTGGGAATCATGGCGCGGGAGTTCGACTCTCCGACCACCTCGATGAGCGTCGGTTCGACCGGCTGGTTCGGCGGGCGGCCGACCATTTCTCCGGTGGCGCGGGTGTTCTCCGGACTTCTGCCGGGCGAAGAGGCGCCGGCGCAGGTTTCGATCGGCGCGGACGAGTTCGCGGTCGCATCACCCGCTCCGGTCGAACCCTTCACACAGGCCATGATCGATCGCCCGCCTTCACCGCAGGAGCCGACGCCCGAGGCGGACACGATCAAGGTCCCGCTGATCGAGCTCGCCTGGGCGCGGTCGGGCGACAAGGGCGACGCCTTCAATATCGGGGTGATCGCCCGGCGGCCGGAGCTTTTGCCATGGATCCGGCGTGGCCTGACGGAAACTGCGGTGCTGGCCTTCTTCGCCCATGAGTTCGAAGGGGCGGAAAGTCCAAAGGTGATCCGCTACGACCTGCCGGGGATGAGCGCGATCAACCTGCACTGCCTGCAGGCTCTCGGCGGCGGCCAGTTCGCCAGCCTGAGGCTGGACCCCTTGGCCAAGGGCAAGGCTCAGCAGCTGCTGGACATGCCGATCGAGGTTCCGCGGCGACTGACGCTGCAATAGCCTGTTTTCAGGCCTCTAGCTGGGCCGCCTCACCGTCGACGGCGTCCTCGGCCGCCGGCGGGGGCGGCTTGGGCAGCTTGTCGTGCACCTTCTTCAGGCCGAGGAAGATCTGCGCCCGCGCCGCGGCCGGCAGGGCGCCTTCGTCGTTGCGCAGCAGCACCAGGGCGTCGAGGTGCACGTCCACCGAGGGCCAGTCCCAGCGGTCCAGCCCCATGCAGCGGTCCACCAGTTCGCACATGTGGAATGCGGCGCGATCGATTTCCAGCTCGGCGACCGGCGCCGAAACATCGATGATCCGCGCCGCCAGGCTGTACAGATCGGCGAAATCCTCGTCGCCCCTGCGGTTGGCCTTGCCGTAGGTCTGGATCATCTCGGCGATGATGCCGTCGATCATCGCCAGGCTGGGCTCGCGCAGGTCTTCGAGGTTCTGGTCCGCCGCGGCCAGGTGTTCCATGACCCGGGCGCCGCCGGCCTCGGCGATCTTCTTGCGCAGCCTGTTGGGCACCTTGAAGAAGCGTGGCTCGCTCATAGGTTCACCTTCATCGGCTTGAGCAAGCCGTCGATCTGGTCCTGGGACAGGTTGGGGGTGGAGGCGGCGCCGAGTTCCAGCGGCAGATCGTCCTTGCGCCGACCCGCCATGCCGACCGGCGGGCCCTCGCGCTTGAAGCGCCGGTCGGGGCCGACATAGGTGTCGGTCTCGACGAACATGCGATCTTCCTTGGCGACCCAGAAGATGCGGTCCAGCAGGACCTTGGGCGTGATCGGCTTGGCGACGACGAAGTTCGCCCCGCAGTCGCGCGCCTTCATGACCTGGGATTCACGTGTGTGCCCGGTCACCAGAAGGATCGGAATATGGGCGTTGGGCTGGTTGGGCAGCCGGCGCACCGTCTGAATGAACTCATAGCCGTCCATGCCCGGCATATTGGCGTCGGTCATGATGAAGTCGAAGGCCTGGCGCGCGATGACCTTCAGCGCCTCGTCCGCCGTCTCGCACTTGACCATCGAGCCGACGCCGAACCCGGACAGGACCTGGCTCATGATATCCAGGGACTGCTGGTTATCGTCGAGGATCAGCACACTCACCTTGGCGAGGTTGATGCGCGTGGTCGGTGATGGGTTGGTGACCGTCACCATTGCGGAGCGCCTAAAACATCTCCATGTCGCCAGCCGGCGCGCGAATGTGGTCTGGCAGGTTGCGCGCGCCGCCATCCAGGCGGTCGGCCACCTCGGCCAGGCTGATGCCCTCGGTGATCTTGCCGGCGGGCACCGCCCAGTCGGGCATGGCTTCGCCGGCCAGGCTGTGCAGAGCGGTGGCGATGGCGCGCAGCTGCTGGCTCAGCCGGTCCAGGTCCTGGGCCCGGGCGATCAGGTCCGGCGTCGGCTCCTTGGCGGTGAAGAAGCCGGCCGAGATGGCCTGGCAGTCGTCGCAGAATTCGGCGGCCCGGGCCGCCTCGGCGCCCAGGCGGCTGGCGAGCTCCCTCACCGGCAGGTCGGCCATGCTGACGTCTTGTATTTCTTTGGGCTTCAGGCTCATGGCTTGGCTTACCACAACTCCACGGCGCCGGTGTCGGCGGGAGCGGGAGGCGCCCGGCGCACCAGTCTGGTTTCCTGTTCGGCGACCGAACGGTCTTCGACCATGCGCTGGCGAACCCGGCCGCTGATGGGCCAAAACTCGACCCGGCGGGCGCTGCGCCCCCTGAGGCTGCCCCCCGAGACCGGAATGCCTTCGTCGCGCATGAACTGCTCGGCGAAGCGCGCATTGCTGTCGCCGATATCCTGCAGGGTGTCGAACAGCTTGGCCCCGCCGAACAGCTTGACCTCGAGCCGGTCGCGGCGAGCGCCCCGCTTCAGCAGGTCGTTGATCAGGAGCTCCATGGCGTAGGCGCCATAGCGGACCTGGTCCGCGCCGGCCGCCCCATTCTGCGGATTGGCCAGCAGGAAGTGGTTCATGCCGCCGACCCGGGCCACCGGATCGCGCATGCAGGCCGCGACGCAGGAGCCGAGCACGGTGGTGAGCACCACATTGGGGTCGTCGACGACGCGATACTCTCCCTGGATGACCGCAATCTTCCGGGCGTTCGGGTAATCGTCTTCAGGGGGCGCCGCGCGAAGCTGCGGTGAGGTCATGTGAGCGCCCCGAACACTTCCTCGATCTTCTCCCTCAGGGTGACGACCGTAAATGGTTTGACCAGGTAGTTGTTGACGCCGAACTGGGCGGCGCGCTCGACGAGGTCCTTGTCCGCCCGGCCGGTAAGCATAATGAAGGCCGTATTGCGCAGCGGCGGGTGCGCGCGGACCGCGCGCAGGAGGCCCAGGCCGTCCAGCTTGGGCATGTTGTAGTCCGAGATCACCAGGTGAGCCGGCTTGGTGATCAGGGCGCGCAGGGCGTCCTCGCCATCGGCGGCCTCGCGGATATCGTTGACCCCGATGTGCTGCAGGCCATTGCGGACCAGCGAGCGGATGGTGAGCTGATCGTCGACGACCAGGATCTGGAGAGCGGATGCGGCGGGCATGGCGATCTCAATGCAGGTTCGAGCACTGGTCGAGGATCGCCTCGCCCAACGCCGGGAGTGGAAGTTGACGCTCGACAGCGCCGAGTTCGAAGGCGGCGCGCGGCATGCCATAGACAACGCAAGTGGCCTCGTCCTGGCCCAGGGTCTTGGCGCCGGCCTTGCGCATGGCCAGAAGGCCTTGCGCCCCGTCGCGGCCCATGCCGGTCAGGATCACGCCCAGCGAAGCGGCGCCGGTGGCGTCGGCGACCGACTTGAACAGCACGTCCACCGAGGGACGGTGGCCGCTGACCGGGTCGCCTTCGCGCAGGCGGCAGCGCAGATGGCCGCCGGAGCGCACCACCTCCAGGTGGGTCGAGCCGCCGGGCGCCAGATAGATTCGGCCAGGATCCAGCGGCGCGCCGTCATAGGCCTCTTCCACCGTGGCCCCGCAGGCGCGGTCGAGGCGCGCGGCGAAGCTCTTGGTGAAGGTCGCCGGCATGTGCTGGGTCAGAACGGTGGGCGGGCAGTTTTCCGGGAACCGGCTGATGATCTGCAGCAGGGCCTCGACCCCGCCGGTAGAAGAGCCGATCGCGACCAGGCTGCCATTGGCGCGATAGCCCGCACGGCGCGGCGCGGGCGCATGGTTGGTAGTGCGCGGGCGGACGGAGGACCGGGCGGCCGATTTGACCCTGAGGGTCATCTCAGCGAACACCTCGCTGCTGCTGGCCAGGTTGGCCGGCTTGGCGATGCAGTCCACGGCGCCCAGCTCCAGGGCCTGCAAGGTGGCCTCGGCGCCGGCCAGGGTCAGGGTCGAGACCATGACCACCGGCATCGGCCGAAGGCGCATGATCTTTTCCAGAAAATCGAGGCCGTTCATGTTCGGCATCTCGATGTCCAGGGTGATGACATCGGGATTGAGGGCCTTGATGGCCTCGCGGGCCTCGAGCGGATCGCCGGCGGTGCCCACCACCTCGATCTCGGGATCACGACGCAGGGCGGCCGTGATCAGGCCGCGCATTGTGGCGCTGTCGTCAACGACTAGAACGCGAACTTTGGACATGGGTCTTCTAACCCCTCACATGTCTATAGGTGGTCAGGCCGTCGGTCTCGAAGCCGGGCACGCCAACCCGCTCCGAGTGACCGACGTAAAGGCGCCCGCCCGGTGTAAGCAGCCCATGGAAGCGGCGGAAAATCCGCTCCTGGGTGGGTTCGTCGAAGTAGATCACCACGTTGCGGCAGAAGATCGCCTGGAACTGGCCCTTCATCGGCCAGTCTCCCATTAGGTTCAGCGGCTTGAAAGCGACCAGGGCGCGCGCCGCCTCCCCCATCCGCCAGTTGCGCGGTTCGTCGGGATCGCGCTCCATCCACTTGGAGCGGACGCTCGTGGGGATGGCGTCGACCAGCTCCTCGGCATAGGACGCAGCCAAGCCCTTGGCGATGACATTGGTGTCGATGTCGGTCGCCAGGATCTTGACGTCGTAGTTCGGCGCGTCCGGCAGCGCCGAGAGGATGGTCAGGGCCATGGAGTACGGCTCCTGCCCGCTGGAACAGCCCGCGGACCATATCCGAAGCCGGGCGCCGCGGCGCACGCCGTCGATCGCTGGCTGGATCACGTTTTGCAACAGGTGGTCGAAGTGGTGCGGCTCGCGGAAGAAACGCGTGACGTTGGTGGTCAGCGCCCGGAGCATGTCCTGGCGCTCCTCGTGGCCGTTTGGCCCTTCGACCAGCTTGCAGTAGTCGCGGAAGCTGGATAGCCCCAGAAGGCGCAGGCGCTTGGCCAGGCGCGAATAGACCAGCGCCGTCTTCGAGTCCGACAGGGTGATGCCCGCGGTGTCGTAGAGCAGCGCGGCGATGCGCCGGAAGTCGTCCGCGGTGAACGGGTATTCCCCGTCGACCACGCTCTCCTGGCGGCTTGCAGCCGATGTTGGACGGACGGCGAGGCTCATGCGGCGAGCTGTTCCAGTTCGGGCAGCAGGCGATCGAGCGCGATCAGGCTGATCATGCGGTTGTCGATCGAGATCAGGCCGCGGACGAAGCTGCGAACCCGGTCGCAGGCCACGTCGGGCGCCACCTGCAGCATGTCGTCGGTGATCATCAGGATGTCGGACACGGCGTCGACCAAGAGGCCGATCATGCGCTCGCCGACCTTGACCACGATGATGACGCTGCGGGCCGAGGTTTCAGCGGTGGCGAAGCCCAGGCGGGCGGCCAGATCCATGATCGGCAGCACCGCGCCGCGCAGGTTGATCACCCCGCAGATGAAGGGCGGCGACTGCGGCAGGGGCGTGGCCGGCGTCCAGCCGCGGATCTCGCGGACGGCCATGATGTCGACGCAGAACTCCTGCTCCCCGATGCGGAAGGAGATCAGTTCGCGGCGATTTTGCAGGTTCACGTTCGGTTCGGTCATGGGACTATTCCGCTGCGATTAGCGTCGGTTCGGAGGAGCGGGCGGTTTCGCGTTTGCGCATGGCCACCAGGGCGTCGACGTCCACGATCAGGGCCACGCGGCCGTCGCCGAGGATGGTGGCGGCGGCGATGCCCTCGACCTGGCGGTAGTTGGACTCCAGGCTCTTGATCACCACCTGGCGCTGGCCCTGGATGGCGTCGGCGACGAGGGCCGCTCGGCCGCCATCCTCGACCTCGATCAGCAGGACAACGCCTTCGGTGGGCGCGCGCTTTTCAGCGCGATAGCCGAGCGCATTGCCGATATCGACCAGGGGCACAAAGGTGTCGCGGACCGACAGAACCGCGCCCTGCGGGCCGAGACCCTTCACCTCTTCCGGCTTGGGCCTTAGGCTTTCCACGATCGCGGTCAGCGGGATCACCAGGGTCTGGCCGGCCACGTCGACCACCATGCCGTCTAGCACGGCCAGGGTCAGGGGCAGGCTCATGGTGAAGGTCGAGCCCTCGCCCGGGCGCGAGCTGATCGAGATGCGGCCGCCCAGCGCCTGAACGCTCCGGCGCACCACATCCATGCCGACGCCGCGACCGGAGATGTCTGACACGGTGCTGGCGGTGGAGAAGCCCGGCAGGAAGATCAGGTTGTCGATCTCCTCGTCGGTCAGCACCGCCTCAGGCGAAATCAGGCCCTTTTCGATGGCGATCGAGTGCACGCGCTTGCGGTTGATGCCCTTGCCGTCGTCCGAGACCTCGATGACGATCCGGCCGCCGCGGTGCAGGGCCACCAATTTGACCGTGCCTTCGAGCGGCTTGCCGGCGGCCTTGCGTTCCTCAGGCGTCTCGAGCCCGTGGTCGATGGCGTTGCGAAGCATGTGGGTGATCGGCTCGCCGAGGCGTTCGATCACGGTCTTGTCGACCTCGGTGGACTCGCCCTCGGTGACCAGGCGGACCTGCTTGCCGGTCATGTTGGCGACTTCGCGCACCAGGCGCGGCATGCGCTGGAATACGGACTTCACCGACTGGGCGCGGATGGCCATGACCCCGTCCTGGATCTGGCGGGTCAGCTGCTCGAGCTCATCGAGGCCGAGGGCCACGCCGGAAGAGGAGGCTAGGCCGGACTCGATCACGCGCTGGGCCAACATGGCCTGGTTGATGACCAGTTCGCCGACGAGGTCGATCAGGCGGTCGATGCGTTCGGGATCGACACGGATGGTGGCCTGAGCCTCAGGCGCGGCCTTCGTGGGCTGCTGCTGGGCCGGGGCCTTGATGGCGTTGGCGAGCGTGCCTGTGAATTCCGGGACCGGAGCGGGCGCAGGCTCAGACGCAGGCGGCGCTGCGGCTTCGATGATCGGCGCAGCCGCTTGCGGGGCCGCCAGGGGCTCGACCGCGTCGGCGGCGGCCAGCAGGGCGGCGAGGTCGAAGGCGGGAGCAGCCACGCCACCAGAGATCTCGACATCGCAGTCGCCATCGACGAACTCGAAGACGTCACGGATGGTGTTCTCTTCGACCGGCGCATCCAGCGTCACGGTGAAGGCGAGATAGGCGCCCTCGGGCTCCATCTCTTCCAGGGCCGGCAGGCCGCTGTCGTCGATCTCGACGGTGATCGGGCCCAGTCGCTCCAACTCGCGCAGCAGCAGCAGCGGATCGTTGGCGTTGCGATAGAGTTCGGCCTTGGGACGGAAGGTCACCTTCCAGGGTTCCGCCGGCGCCGCCGGTGCGGGCTCGTCGAAGGTGGGAAGGCTGATGGTCATCGGCTTGAAGCCGGCGCCGATATCGTCATCGCCTCCCACCGCGGGAGCCGGCGCGGGGGTAAAGGCGATGGGAGTCGGGGCCGGCGCGGCCGGCGCAGCGCCGGCGGCGGCCTGGCCATCGAAGGACAGGGCTTCGAGTATGCGCGCCATCTCGGCGGAGCGCTCTTCATCGGCGACGAAGCCGCCCTTGGCCGCCTGGACATGGTCGGCCAGGATGTCGGCGGCGCGCAGCAGTTCGCGCACCAGCACCGCGGTCGCCTGCACCTTGCCACTGCGGATGTCGTCCATCAGCGTCTCGAAGACGTGCGCGAACCGCACCAGCGGGTCGAGGCCGAACGCCCCTGCGCCGCCCTTGACCGAATGGACGGCGCGGAACACGGCGTTGATGGTCTCGCCATCCGCCGAGCCGGACTCCATGGCCGACAGGCCATTCTCCAGGTCTGCGAGCAGTTCCTCGCATTCCATGAAGAAGGTGGCTTTGATTTCTTCGAGTTCGTCCATGACGATCAGCGTCCAGGCAAGCTTGAGTTAGGCGGCGACGCGTCGGATGGCTTCGACCAGCTTTTCAGGATGGAAAGGCTTCACGATCCAGCCGGTGGCGCCGGCCTGGCGGGCGCGGCTCTTCTTTTCCGGATCGCTTTCCGTGGTCAGGACCAGGATCGGCGTGGCGCGATGGCGGTCGTCGTCGCGAACCGCCTCGATGAAGCCAAAGCCGTCGAGGTTGGGCATGTTGATGTCGGTGATGATGACGTCGGGCTCGACGCCGCCAAGGACTTCAAGGCCGTGAAGACCGTCGACGGCCTCCACCACGTCAAAGCCTGCTTTGACCAGGGCCAGGCGCAGCATGTCGCGCATGGTCCGCGAGTCATCGACGGTCAGGATGGTGCGGCTCACAGGGAGACTCCCTCGGGTTGATACTGAAAGGCGGACTCGCCGCCGAAAATCCGAAGCGCGTCCAGGAACGCTTCGGAGCGCGGGCCAATCCGCATGGACACGCCGTCGGTCCGCCAGGCGGCGGCGGCGGCCAGGAGCACTTGCAGGCAAAGGCCGCCCATACGCTGCACATCGGCGGCGTCGATCTCGAGCGGATGGCCCCGGCGCTCCATCAGAGCGGCCTTGAGGGGCGCAGCGGCCTTCAGGTCCAGAACCGGCGCGAGCTGAAAGCTCTCGACGGCGTCAACGGCTTCCGACATGGATCAGAACTCCTCCCATTCGCCGGCGGCCGGCTCGGGCTTACGGACGGCGGAAGCGCCGCGGCCGCCCACGTGCTTCATCGCCGCGGCGGTCGGCGCAGAGCGGGCGGCCGGACGGGCCGAGGGCGCGCCGGAGCCGATGCGGAAGGCGCTGACCAGGCGGATCAGGTCGGCGGCTTCGTTGCGCAGAGTGTGGGTGGCGGCGGTGGACTCTTCGACCATGGCCGCGTTCTGCTGGGTCACCTGGTCCATCTGGTTGACCGCGGTGTTGACCTGGGAGAGGCCGACGGCCTGCTCCTGGGCCGAGGCGGCGATCTCGGAGACCAGGCTGTCGATCTCGGCGACCTTGGTGACGATCCGGTTGAGCGCGTCGCCGGTCTGGCCGACCAGCTCGACGCCCGAGCCCACCTGGGCCGAGCTGGCCGAGATCAGGGTCTTGATCTGCTTGGCGGCCTCGGCCGAGCGCTGGGCCAGGGCCCGCACTTCCTGGGCGACAACGGCGAAGCCGCGGCCCGCCTCGCCCGCCCGCGCCGCTTCGACGCCGGCGTTCAGGGCCAGAAGGTTGGTCTGGAAGGCGATCTCGTCGATCACCCCGATGATCTGGCTGATCTGGTGGGAGGACTTTTCGATTTCGCCCATGGCGGCGACGGCCTGGCGGACCACTTCGCCGCTGTGCTCGGCCTCGCCCTTGGCTTCGTCGACCACGTCGCTAGCCTGGCGGGCGCCTTCGGCCGACTTCTTGACCGTGGCGGTCAGCTGGTCGAGGGCGGCGGCGGTCTGTTCGAGGCTGGCGGCCTGCTGTTCGGTGCGGCGGGACAGATCGTCGGAAGCGTGCGCGATCTCGTCGGCGCCGTTGCGGATGCCGTCGGTATTGGCGATCACCGCCGACATCGCTTCGCGCAAGGCGGCGACGGCTGTGTTGAAGTCGCTCTTCAGCGATTGGTATTCCTTGGCGAACTGGCCGTTCAGCTCGGCGGTGAGGTCGCCTTCCGAAAGGCTGCCCAGCGCCTGCCCCAGAGCGACGATCACCCGCTCCTGCTCAGCGGCGGCCAGCGCGACGGCCTCGAATTCGTTGTGGCCGCCCATGCCGCCAACCGAGCGATGGCCGGCCAGGCACAGGTCGATGTCGAGCAGGGCCGCCTTGACCAGGGCGGTAACCGATTCGGCGACCTCGCCGGCGGCTTCGCTCTTGCCGCCCATGAAGCCCTTGGGCCAGCGGCCGACGATGGCGGCGCGGATCAGGGGTTCGAGCAGGCTGGCATAGGCGCCGATGACATAGGACGGGTCGATGTCGCCGCGGCCGAGAGCCTCGCCGACGCTGCGGGCGTCGCGGGCGAAGCCTTCGTCGACCTGGCCGGAAACCAGGGCGTCGAGGTGCGCCGACTGACGGCTCTTGGCCGCGCTGTCGCGATAGGCCGAGCGGGTTTCGGAGAACGACTGGAACTGGCTGAAATACCCTTCGATCGCGCCCGGCAGGTCCTTGCGCACCACCGGCCCGAGGCCCCGAAGCGCGGAGCGGCTCTTCTCATCGAGCTTGATGAAGCTCAGGCGCGCTCCAAGACTAATTTCCGACGTCACGTCGTTCCCCCAGCCAGCTGACCCATTAGGCACGGTCCGATCCTGCGTTTTCGAAGTTAAGGCTTGGTAAGCGGTATCGTTAACGCAGGGCCGATTTCGGTTATGCTTACTGTTGTTGCGCGATGTGTTCGGCGCGCGGCTCCGTCCAGGAGAACCGCAAGCGCGGCCCGACCGCCGAAGCGACCGGGAGGCTCACCGTCCCCTCCGTGAATGGAGTCGCTGGCAGCTTTACGGGGCGGCCCGTGAAGGCATGATTAAGTACAAAGCGACCGGGCTGCGACGTTCTGGCGCGGCGGGTCCGCGAGACGCGGCCCGGATTTCAGCGCTCGTCCGGGCCCGCAGGCTTGGGCGGGCGCGAAGGCGACCGCAGGCCGCCGCGGACTCCATGCAGCCGGACGACCGGCGCGGGAGGCCGGGGCGGCGAACTGGGCGTAGGCGTAGCGGGCGGCCGCTCCGGCTGGCGGAAAGCCGCGCCCAGATGGAAACCCGAGACCTGGCGGGCCAGTTCGGCGGCTTCCTCGTCGAGCGCTGCGATGGCCCTGCGCGAGGTTTCCGAGGCCTCGGCGTCCTGGCGTTCGGACTTTTCGATCCGGGACAGCGCCTCGCCGACCCCCGCGACACCCTCGGCCTGCTCCTGTCCAGCCGCGTTCAGCGCCTCTACCAGAACCTCGACATCGGCGACGCGCTCCAGCACCCGCTTCAGCACCTCGCCGCTCTGGCCGACCAGGGCCGCGCCACGCCCAGCCTGGACGGCGCTCTCGGCCATCAAGGCCTTGATCTGGCCATTGGCCTCGGAGGCGCGCTGGGCGAGGGCCCGCACTTCCTGGGCGACCACGGCGAAGCCGCGGCCCGCCTCCCCCGCCCGCGCCGCTTCGACGCCGGCGTTCAAGGCCAGGAGATTGGTCTGGAAGGCGATCTGGTCGATCATCGCCACCACCTCGGCCACCTGCCGGCCGGAGCGCTCGATCTCGCCCATGGCGCCAACGGCCTGGCGCAGCACGGCGTCCCCGGCTTCGGCCTCGGTGCGCGCGGCGCCCACCGCCTCGATGGTCTGGCGGGTCCCGGCCGCCGACTGGCCAAGGGATTGCGACACCGCGCCGAGCCCGCCGACCGCAGCGTCCAGGCTTGCGGCTCGGCCCGCCTCGCGCCGGGCCTGCTCCTGGCCGGCCTGGGCGGCGTCGATGGCGTTGCGGCGGACCAACTCGGCGCCGCCCGCCAGACCCGAGATCACCTCGCGCAGCACGGCGACCAGGGCGCCGAAATCCTCCTTCAGCTGCTCGAAGCCGCCATCGAGCTCGCTCTTCAGCGTCACGGCGAGATCGCCATCCGCCAGGCGGTTCAGCGCGGCGCCCAGGGCCTCGACCACCCGTCGCCGCTGCGCCTCGCCCGCGGCCAGGGCGGCTTCGGCGGTCGCCAGCCGGGCCTCGAGCGCCTGCCTGAGTTCGCCGGAATCGGTGCGCCCCTGCTCGCGCTCGATCAGGCGATCCTTGAGGATCGACAGCGCCCGGGCGAGACGCCCGCTTTCGGCGCGGTCGGACAGGTGCGGGGTGTCGAAGCGGATGTCGTCGGTGGCCAGGCGCTCGGCCGCCTCAGCGAAGTCGTCGGCGCGACGGGTCAGCCCCCGGGCCACGCTCCGGCCGACCAGGCTCGCCAGGGCCAGGAGCGCAACCAGCGCCAGGGCTTCGGCGGCGAGCATGACCTGCAGGCGCAGCACGCGCTCCTCCAACTGGCGCGAAAGCTCGCCCTGCGTGGCGCGCCAGGCCGAATCCAGCTGGCGCTGGAGGGCGAAGCGCGCGCCGGTGACGGCGTTGGGGTCGCCGCCGAGCGCCACCGCCTGGCCGTGGGTCAGCAGATCACGGACCGCGCCGGCGAGCCCGGCGGCATGCGGGCGCAGGACGCTGTGGGCCACCCCGCTGGCGTCGCGATTCATGGCCATGTCCAGTTCGGCCTCGGCCTGGTCGCCGGCGGCCTGCAGATGGTCGAGGGCCACGGCCAGGCGCTGGGGCTGGTCGGGCGTGCGGATCTGGGCCGCCTCGGAAAGCTCGGTGGCGGCGTTCAGCAAGGTCGGCAGGCGCTGGGTCGCCACGGCCATCAGGTGGTAGCTGGCGAGGTCCGGGTCCAGGGTCAGGCGCGAGCCGTCGGCCACGTCTGCGACCAGGGCGGCCCCGGCGCGGAAGCGCGTATCGGTGGCGGTGGCCCGCATCATCGCAGCCGCCGCCTCGGAGGTGCCGAACTCGAGGTCGTAGGCCGGCTCCGAAGGGCCGAGATCGCGGTCCGTGGCGTTCATCGCCGGCCAGATCTGGGCGAGGTAGGCGGCGCCGCGCAGCTCGCGCTCGGCCTGATCCAGCTGGCGCCAGAGGCCCAGCCCCGCGAGCGCCCCGGCGATCAGCACGGGCGCGGCGAACAGTAGCGCGACGAGGCGCAAGCGCGCTCGGATCGACAGCCTGGCGTTGAGTTTGTCGCCCATGCCCGTTCGGTCATCCTGCGCCGTCCGCAGATCGCACGCCGCGCGGGTTTCGAGGGGCGCGACGACCTTCACGGCCGGCCATCATCACGCGCGGTTCTTGAGCGTGCTCGGAACTAAACCGTAGGCCGATTCCTTCAACGCGCTCAATCGATTGGCCGCTTACACGAATTGTCGCACCCCGCCCGATTCCGGGGGGTCGGTAAGGGTGGGGAAAGGACGGCCGCGTACGCCTCGTGCCATGCGATCTTGCGCCTTTCCATATCGGCGCGCCAGCCGGCGCCGGACCTCGCAGGAGGGCGTGCGATGCTGAAGGTGCTGGCTTGCATCAGCACGGGGCACGACTGGCGCCTGATCGTCCTGGCCGGCCTGGTCTGCCTGACCTCCGTGCGGATCACCTTCAATCTCTATGGCCGCGCGCCCGACAGCAACGGGGCGGCGCGGGCGGCCTGGCTAGGCCTGACCGGCCTCGTCACCGGGTCTGGGATCTGGGCGACCCACTTCATCGCCATGCTCGCCTTCCAGCCTGGGGGCCGCACGGGTTATGAGCCGGTTCTCACCCTCGCCTCGCTGCTGATCGCCGTTTTGGTATCGGCCGGCGGCCTGGCCGTCGCCACGACGACGCGACTGAAGCGGCGGCATGCGATCGGCGGCGCTTTGCTCGGCTTCGGCATAGGCCTGATGCACTATGCCGGCATGGCCGCGTTCGAGGTCCAGGGGCGCCTGCTCTGGGACTTTCGCTATGTAGCCGCCTCGGTTGCCGTGGGCGCCGGCTTCGGCGCCATGGCCCTGCTGGTCGCCCGGGACGGCAAGGCGGCCGGCCGCCAGCTCCCTGCCTCGCTGCTGCTGACCCTGGGCATCTGCGGCATGCACTTCACCGGCATGACCGCGGTTAGCATCCTGCCGGACCCGAGCGTGAAAGCGCCGACCTCCCTGATGTCGCACGACGCCATGGCCGTCACCGTTGCGGTCCTGGCCATTTCGGTGATCGCCCTGGTGCTGGGCGCCCTGGCCCTGGACGGGCGCAGCCGGCGTCAGGCTTTCGGCCATCTGCGCGACGCCATCGACGCCATGCCCGACGGCCTGGCCATCTATGACATCGCCGATCGCCTGGTCAGCTGGAACAGTCGCTACGCCGAACTGCTGGGCCAGCAGGACGGCGACCTCGTCGTGGGCATGAGCTATGCCGACCTGGTGGCCAGCGTGTCCCGCCGTCGCCCGCCCGCCGTGCCCGTGGGCGAAGAGGCCGTGTGGGCGAGCGCCGCCGTGGCCCTCAACCGCGTCGACGTCGGGGGTCGCGAACAGGAGTTTCGCGACGGCGGCTGGCTGCGCGTGCACCACCGGCCGACGCGCCAGGGCGGCGTGGTCTCGGTCTGCGTCGACATCACCAGCGCCAAGCACAACACCCGCGCCCTGGCCCGCGCCCGCGACGAGGCGCAGGCGGCCAACCTGGCCAAGAGTGAATTCCTGGCCAATATGAGCCACGAGATCCGTACGCCCATGAACGGCGTGATCGGCATGAACCAGCTTCTGCTGCGCAGCGGCCTCGACGAGCAACAACACAGCTTCGCCCAGGCGGTGCAAAAGTCCGCCGGCTCACTGCTGGCGATCATCGACGACATCCTGGACATCTCCAAGCTCGAGGCCGGCAAGGTCGAGCTGGAGGCGGTGGAGTTCTGCCTCGAAACCCTGGTCGAGGATGTGGTCGAGCTGCTATCGCCCAGGGCCGCCGAAAAGGGCCTGACCCTGGGGGCCTTCGTGGCCCCCCTCGCCCGCGGCAAGGTGCGGGGCGACCCGCTGCGCCTGCGCCAGATCCTGCTGAACCTGGTCTCCAACGCCATCAAGTTCACCCGCGACGGCGCCGTGACCGTCGAGGTCGGCGCCGTCCAGGCCCCGTCCGGCCGCCAACAGATCCGAATCGAGGTGCAGGACACCGGCATCGGAGTGGATCACGCCTCGAAACAGAAACTGTTCCAGAAGTTCCAGCAGGCCGACGGCTCGATCACGCGTCAGTACGGCGGCACCGGCCTGGGCCTGTCGATCAGTCGCGAGTTGGTCGAGCTGATGGGCGGCGCGATCGGCGTGGCCGACCGTCCCGGCGGCGGTGCGATCTTCTGGTTCGAGGTGGAGCTTTGCCAGGTAGGCGCTCCCATGCGGGCGGACGAGCCTCTCGCCGGCCTGCGCATCCTGCTGCTGGACGATCAACCCTTGCGGCGCGCGCTGCAGGTCCGGCGGCTCGCGGCGGAAGGCGCGGTGGTGTCCGAAGCCGAAGCCGGCCGCGACGCCCTGGCGCTGGCGGAGCGGGCCGAACACGAAGGCGCGCCCTTCGACCTGGTCATCAGCGATCACCGGGCGCCTGAAGCGACCGACTGCGGCCTCGCCGAACCGTTCATGAACCTGAATGACGGCGATCCGCCGAAGCTGGTCGTGTTCGACGACCTGGAGGCGCCGCTCGCCGCCTGCGAGACCCCGATCGACTATCGGCGGCTGACCAATCCCGTGCGCCGCCAAGCCCTGGTCGAGGCCCTGACCGGCCTGGCCAGGCCGCGAGGCGGCGAACTCACCGCGGCCGAAACGCCGGCCCCGGCGCCGATGCGCGCGCCGGGCGAGACAGGGCGCATCCTCCTGGCCGAGGACAACGAGATCAACACCCTGCTGGCGACGACCCTGCTGAGACAGGTCGGCTTCGAGGTGCGGACGGTGCCGAACGGGGCGGAGGCGGTGACGGCCGCCGCGCACCAGAGCTTCGACCTGATCCTGATGGACCTGCAGATGCCGGTCATGGATGGGCTGCAGGCCACGCGCCTGATCCGCGCCTCGGGCTCTCAGGTTCCGATCGTGGCCATGACCGCCAACGTCATGGACCGCGACCGCGAGGCTTGCCTGGCCGCGGGCATGGACGATTTCGTCTCCAAGCCAATCGACGCGAGCGCCTTCCTGCGCACCGTGGCCCGCCGGCTGGCGAACAGCGAGCAAAACGAAGGGGCGCCAAAGCGCCCCGAGCCGGTCACGACATAGATCGCCGCGCAATGCGCGGAGGCCGCTTCGCCCACCCTCAGCTGGTCAGCACCCGCCAGACCAGCGCCATCATCACCGCGCTGATCCCAAGCGAAATCAGGGCCACGGTCGTGCTGGCGGCTTCGAAGCGCAACGAGGCGACACATTCCTCCGGGGTCGGAAGACGGCGCCTGAGACCTGTCGTTTCCATGCGGCCTCCCATCTGGGGGTTTGGCTCGTTTCTATGGGGGAAAGCTTATCCGGATCCCCCGGTCCGTCAAGGCTGAGCCCGGGCGTTCACCGCCCCTTGAACGCAGGCTTACGCTTTTCGACGAAGGCGGCCATGCCCTCCTTCTGGTCCTCGAAGGCGAACAGGGAGTGGAACAGGCGGCGCTCGAGCATAACCCCTTGCGAAAGCGGGGTTTCGTAGGCGGCGTTCACCATTTCCTTGGTCAGCTTGACGGCGTTGGGCGACAGAGAGGCGATCTTCTTCGCCGCAGCCATCGCCGTGTCGATCAGTTCGGCCACCGGCACCACCCGGCTGACCAAGCCGCAGCGCTCGGCCTCGGCCGCGTCCATGAAGCGGGCGGTCAGGATCATGTCCATGGCCTTGGACTTGCCGATGAAGCGGGTCAGGCGCTGGGTGCCGCCGGCGCCCGGCGAGACGCCGAGATTGATCTCCGGCTGGCCGAACTTGGCGTTGTCGGCGGCGATGATGAAGTCGCACATCATGGCCATCTCGCAGCCGCCGCCCAGGGCGAAACCGGCCACCGCCGCGATCACCGGCTTGCGGCAGCGCGTGACCCGCTCCCAGTTGCGGGTGATGAAGTCCTCGCCATAGACCTCGGCATAGGACTTGGAGGCCATCTCCTTGATGTCGGCGCCGGCGGCGAAGGCCTTTTCCGAGCCGGTGATGACCATGCAGCCGATCGCATCATCGGCCTCAGCCTCGTCGAGGGCGGCGGTGAGGTCGTTCATCAGCTGGTTGTTGAAGGCGTTCAGCGCCTCGGGCCGGTTCAGCCGGATCAGGCGCACGCCGTCGTGGGTCTCGGTCAGCAGGGTCTCGTAGGCCATGGGGAGGATCCTTCGGGCGTCTTTTGGGGGCGTGTTGGTTCAGTTGAGGGCGTCGAGCTGGCCGCGCAGCATCTGGATTACCGCCGAGAAGTCCTTGCCGCCATGGCCCAGGCGCTCGAACAAGGCGTAGAGGGCCTCGGCCTGGGCGCCGAGCGGGGTGGCGGCGCCGGCTTTGGCGGCGGCGTCCTGGGCGAGCTTCAGGTCCTTGAGCATCATCGCCGTGGCGAAGCCGCCGGCATAGCCGCGGTTGGAGGGGGCGGCCGGCACGGGGCCGGGAACCGGGCAATAGCTGGTGATCGACCAGCACTGGCCGGAGGACTTCGAAGCGATCTCGAAGAAGCGATCGGCCTCCAGGCCCAGCTTCTCCGCCAGGGCGAAGGCCTCGCAGGTCCCCAGCATGGAGATGCCGAGCAGCATGTTGTTGCAGATCTTGGCCGCCTGGCCGGCGCCGCTGGAGCCGGCGTGGATCACCACCCGCGCCATGGGCTGAAGCGCCGCCTCGACCACTGCGAAATCGGCCGCCTCGCAGCCGACCATGAAGGCCAGGGTCCCGGCGTCGGCCGCGGCCGTGCCGCCGGAGACCGGGGCGTCGGCGAAGCGGAAGCCGGCCTCGGCGGCCTGCTTGGCCACGGCGCGGGCGCTTTCGACGTCGATGGTCGAGCAGTCGATCAGCAGCGCGCTCTTGGGCGCGTGGGGCAGGACGTGGTCGCCGTAGACGGCGCGGACGTGGGCGCCGGCGGGCAACATGGTGATCACCACCTCGGCGTCCTTGACCGCCTCGGCCACAGAGCCGGCGGCGCGGCAGCCGTGCTCGACGGCGCGGGCCACTGCGGCCTCGGACAGGTCGAAGGCCGCAACCTGATGCTGGGCCTTGGCCTGGTTGGCGGCCATGCCCCCGCCCATATTGCCAAGGCCGATGAAGGCGATGCGGGTCATGCTTGCAACTCCGGAAGCGGGGTCCATTCCTCGCCCGGCGGCAGGGGCGCGAAGATCTCGTCCAGCTGGGCCTCGGTGACGCCTTCCAGCGTGTCCGGGCGCCAGCGGGGACTGTTGTCCTTGTCGACGATCACCGCGCGCACGCCTTCGATGAAGTCGTGCTTCTGCACCACCCGGGCGCCGATGCGGTACTCCATGGCCATGTTGTCGGCGAAGTCGGTCATGGCCGCGCCCAGGGCCAGCTGGCGGAAGGCGACCTTCATGGTCTGGGGCGATTTGGTGTTCAGCGTCTTCAGCTGGGCGGTCGCCCATTCGCCACCGTCAGCCTCAAGGGCGGCGAAGATCGCCTCGACCGAGGGGCCGGCGAACAGGCGGTCGATCTCGGCGCGGTGGGCGGCGACCGGCGCCGGGTCGGGGTTGGCGGTGAACTGCGGCAGGACGGTTTCGATGGCGTCGACCGCCTCGCCGTCCGCCAGGGCCTCGACCAGGGCCTGCTTCAGGGCTTCGATATTGGCGCTGAGGGCGTAGTGGGTGGCGACGCCCAGCGCCAGACAGTCGGCCGCCTTGATCCGCGCGCCAGTCAAGGCCAGCCACAGGCCCGCCTTGCCGGGCTTGCGCGGCAGGTACCAGCCGCCGCCGACATCCGGGAACAGCCCAATGCCAGTCTCGGGCATGGCGTAGGTGGTCCGCTCGGTGGCGATGCGGTAGCGCGCCGGCATCGAAAGGCCCACGCCGCCGCCCATGGTCACGCCGTCCATGATGGCCACGACCGGCTTGGGATAGCCGAACAGCAGGTGGTTCAGGCGGTATTCGGCATGGAAGAACTCGCGCGCGGCCCGGCCGTCGCCCGCCCCGCTCTCGGCCAGCATGCGAATGTCGCCGCCGGCGCAGAAGCCGCGTTCGCCGGCGTGGTCGAGCAGGATGGCCTTCACTGCCGGGTTGCCGCGCCAGTCCAAGAGCGCAGCCGTGATCAGGCGGCACATGTTGGTGGTCAGGGCGTGCAGGGCGGCGGGGCGGTTGAGGGTGACGCGGCCAACGCCGCCCTCGATACGGGTCAGGACTTCGGCCTCGCTCATCGGCGGAACATCTCCCGCGCGATGATCACGCGCATGATCTCGTTGGTGCCTTCCAGGATCTGGTGGACACGCAGGTCGCGGACGATCCGCTCCAGCGGATAGTCCTTCAGGTAGCCGTAGCCGCCGTGCAGCTGCAGGGCCTGGTTGGCGACCTCGAAGCCGGCGTCGGTGGCGAAGCGCTTGGCCATGGCGCAGAACTGGGTGGCGTCGGGGTGCTTGGCGTCGAGGGCCGCGGCGCCCCGGCGAACCATCAGCCGGGCGGCCTCCAGCTCGGTGGCCATGTCGGCCAGGCGGAACTGCAGGGCCTGGAACTCGCGCAGCGGCCGGCCGAACTGGTGGCGGGTCTCCAGGTGGCTCTTGGCGCAGTCCAGCGCCAGCGCCGCGCCGCCCAGGGAGCAGGAGGCGATGTTGAGGCGCCCGCCGTCGAGGCCGGCCATGGCGAACTTGAAGCCGTCGCCCTCCTCGCCGACCCGGTTCTCGATCGGCACCCGGCAGTTGTCGAAATTGACCACCGCGGTCGGCTGGCTCTTCCAGCCCATCTTCTTCTCGTTGGCGCCGAAGGAGAGGCCCGGGGTCCCCTTCTCCACCACCAGGGTCGAGACCCCGCGCGGGCCGGACTCGCCGGTGCGGACCATCACCACATAGACGTCCGAGACCCCGGCGCCGGAAATGAACGCCTTGGAGCCGTTCAGGACGTAGTGGTCGCCGTCGCGCTTGGCGGTGGTTCTGAGGCCTGCCGCGTCCGAGCCCGAGCCCGGCTCGGTCAGGCAGTAGGAGGCGATCAGCTCCATTGTGGTCAGGCGCGGCAGGTAGCGCTGGCGCAACTCGTCCGAGCCGAACCGGTCGATCATCCACGACGCCATGTTGTGGATCGAGATATAGGCCGCGGTGGAGACGTCGCCGTAGGACAGGGCCTCGAAGATCAGCGAGGCGTCGAGACGCGTCAGGCCAGAGCCGCCCACGTCCTCGCGCACATAGATGCCGGCGAAACCCAGCTCGGCCGCCTTGCGCAGGGTGTCGACGGGGAAGAAGGACTCCTCGTCCCAGCGGGCCGAATGCGGGGCGAGTTCCGCAGTCGCGAACGCGCGGGCCGCGTCCTGGATCGCGCGCTGGTCTTCATTCAGGTCAAAGCTCATGCGACCTCCATGCCGCAGTCGGGACGGCGACGAGGGGCTATCCCTCATCGCCGCAACGGCATCCTACCCCCTATTTCATCGTCGGGATGACGAAGGCCGAGTCCTCGGTCATGCCTTCGGGCCAGCGGGCGGTGATGGTCTTGACCTTGGTGTAGAATTTGACCCCCTCCATGCCGTGCTGGTTGGTGTCGCCGAAGGCCGAGCGCTTCCAGCCGCCGAAGGTGTGGTAGGCCACCGGCACCGGGATCGGCACGTTGATGCCGACCATGCCGACGTCGACGCGGGACGCGAACTCGCGCGCGGCGCGACCGTTACGGGTGAAGATGGCGACGCCGTTGCCGTACTGGTGCTTGGAGGGCAGGCTCAGCGCCTCCTCGAAGCTGTCGGCGCGGACGATCTGCAGCACCGGACCGAAGATCTCGTCCTGATAGGACTTCATCTCGGGCTTGACGTGGTCGAACAGGGTCGGGGCCAGGAAGTAGCCGTTCTCATAGCCCTGCAGCGCGAATTCGCGGCCGTCGACCACCAGCTCGGCGCCCTCGTCGACGCCCATCTGGATGTAGTCCTTGATCCGCTGCTTGTGGGCGGCGCTGACCACCGGTCCGTACTGGGCCGAGGCGTCGGTGGAGATGCCGACCTTCAGCTTGTCGATCTCGCCCAGCAGGCGCTCGCGCACAGCCTCGGCGGTCTTGGTCCCCACGGGGGTGACCACCGGCAGGGCCATGCAGCGCTCGCCGGCCGAGCCGTAGGCGGCGCCGATGATATCCTTGACCGCCTGGTCGAGGTCGGCGTCGGGCAGGATGATGCCGTGGTTCTTGGCCCCGCCCATGGCCTGGACCCGCTTACCGTTGGCGGCGCCGGTGGCGTAGACGTACTGGGCGATGTCGGAAGAGCCGACGAAGCTGACCGCCTTGATCGCCGGGTGGTGCAGGATGGCGTCGACCGCGACCTTGTCGCCGTGGACGACGTTCAGGACGCCCGCGGGAGCGCCAGCCTCCATCATCAGCTCGCCCAGGCGCACCGGCACGGAAGGGTCGCGCTCGGAGGGCTTTAGGATGAAGGTGTTGCCGACGGCGATGGCCACGCCGAACATCCACATCGGGATCATGGCCGGGAAGTTGAACGGGGTGATGCCGGCCACGACGCCCAGGGGCTGGCGGACGGAATAGACGTCGATGCCCGGGCCGGCGCCTTCGGTATATTCACCCTTCAGCGCATGGGGGATGCCGCAGGCGAACTCGATCACCTCCAGGCCGCGCTGGATATCGCCCTTGGAGTCGGCGATCACCTTGCCGTGCTCGGACGAGAGCAGTTCGGCTAGTTCGTCCATGCGCGCTTCCACCAGGCGCTTGAACTCGAACATCACGCGGGCGCGGCGCTGCGGGTTCATGGCCGCCCAGATCGGCTGGGCGGTCAGGGCCGATTTGACGGCCCGGTCCATGTCGGCCTCGCTGGAAAGGCCGACCCGCGCCTGCACCTCGCCGGTGTTGGGGTTGTAGACGTCGCCGAACCGGCCGGAGGTGGATTCGGAGGCCTGGCCGTTCACGAAGTTGGCGATCTGACGCATGGGATGTCCTCGGGGAGTTATGGGCGCGGGGTAGCACTCGAAGCCGGGGCCGGCTATTGCATAATTGCGGGATAGGCTACGCAGATTTGCAGATCCATCCTTCCCGCTCACCCCGGCGAATGCCGGGGCCCAGATCATAGGGCACTGGAGGCTCGAGGCTCATCCCCCTTCGACCTCTCCATACGATCTGGGTCCCGGCGTTCGCCGGGATGAGCGGTGGAGGGGGCGGAGGAGCCACTTGTACGATTGGGACGATCTCAAAGTGTTCGTCGCCGCGGCCCGGGCCGGGTCGCAGACCGGGGCGGCGCGGCGGCTGGGCATAGATGCGGCCACGGTGGGGCGGCGGGTGGCGCGGCTGGAGAGTTCGCTGCGCTCGACCCTGTTCATCCGCTCGGCCCAGGGACTGGAGCTGACCGCCTCGGGCGCGCGGCTGTTCGAGATCGGGCTGAACGCCGAGGCGGCGATGGCGGCGGTGGCCCAGGTCGGCGAGAGCGACGTGGTCGGCGGCACGGTGCGGATCAGCGTCGCGGAAGGCTTCGGCACCGCGGTCCTGGCCCCCGCCCTGCCCGCCTTCCATCGCCTGAGGCCCAATGTGCGGATCGAGCTGGCGGCCCACGCCGGCTTTCTCTCGCCCACCCGGCGCGAGGTGGACATGGCCATCACCCTGGACACGCCCACGGACCCGCGCCTGTTCATCGAACCCCTGACCGACTACCAGCTCGCCCTCTATGCCGCGCCGGACTACCTGAAGCGCGCCGGGACGCCGGAGCAGATCGCCGACCTGCACCGCTTCGACCTGGTGGGCTATGTCGACGACCTGATCTTTGCCGCGGCGCTGAAATACCTGGAGGAGTTGGACCCGGACCTGCGCCCCACCCTCTCCTCCTCCTCGATCCGCGCCCAGCAGCAGATCATCACCGCCGGCGGCGGGGTGGGCGTCCTGCCCTGCTTCATGGCCGAGGGCCTGACGCGGGTGCTGGACGACCAGGTGCTGCTGACCCGGCGTTTCTGGATGAGCGCCCACCGCGAGCTTTCCAACACCGCGCGGCTGAAGACCCTGAGGGACTGGATGAAGGGGCTGGTGGTGGAGCAGCGGAGACTGCTGTCGCCCTACTGAGCCCCTTGCATCCGCCTCGGCAATCAGGTGAAGCCTGATCACAAGACCAGAGGAACCGCCTTGACCGCCGTCGCCGCCGAGACCGAAGCGCCCGTCAACCAGGTGATGGTCACCGTCTCGGTGATGCTGGCGACGATCATGACGGCGCTGGACATGACCATCGCCAATGTCGCCCTGCCGCACATGGCCGGAACGGTAGGGGCGTCGGCGGACCAGATCACCTGGGTCCTGACCAGCTATATCGTGGCCTCGGCGATCATGACCCCGATGAGCGGCTGGCTGGCCGGGCGGCTGGGGCGCAAGCAGGTGTTCGTCTGGTCGATCATCGGCTTCACGGTCGCCTCGGCCCTGTGCGGCGCGGCCCAGAGCCTGGAGCAGATCGTGCTGTTCCGCATCCTGCAGGGGGCGTTCGGCGCGGCCATGGGGCCGCTGTCCCAGGCGGTGATGCTCGACACCTTTCCCGGCGCTCAGCGCGGCCCCGCCATGGCCATCTGGGGCGTCGGCGTGATGGTGGCGCCGATCGTCGGGCCGGTTTTGGGCGGCTGGCTGACCGACGACTTCTCCTGGCGCTGGGTGTTCTACATCAACCTGCCGATCGGGGTGCTGTGCCTGATGGGGGTGATGGGCTTCATCCACGACACCGATCAGCCGCGGAAGATCCGCTTCGACGTGGTCGGCTTCTCCCTCCTGTCCGTGTTCCTGGGCGGCTTGCAGCTTTTTCTAGACCGCGGCCAGAACAACGACTGGTTCAACTCGGTGGAGACGCAGATCGAGTTCACCGCGTCGATGCTGGCCCTGGTGCTGTTCACCATCCACACCCTGCTGTTCGACCGGCCGTTCCTGCCGCGGGCCCTGTTCAAGGACGCCAACCTGATGACCGCCTCGGGCATGAGCCTGGTGGTGGGGATGCTGGTGTTCTCGGTCCTGGCCTTGCTTCCGCCGATGGCCGAGACCCTGCTGGGCTATCCGGTGGTGACCACGGGCCTGGTCATGGCGCCGCGGGGCCTGGGCGGGCTGGTCTCGATGCTGATGGTGGGGCAGTTGGTCAACCGGTTCGACGCGCGGCTGCTGATCGCCACCGGCTTCGCCTTCTTCTGCGCCTCGTTCTTCATGATGAGCCACTTCTCGCTGCAGATGAACGCCTACGCCATCGCCATGACCGGCCTGATCCAGGGCCTGGGCACGGGGCTGGTGTTCATGCCGATGACGGTGCTGGCCTTCGCCACCCTGAACCCGGCCTTGCGCGCCGACGCGGCCGGCGCCTTCGCCCTGGTGCGCAACCTGGGCCAGAGCGTCGGGGTCTCGATCATGCAGGCCCTGTTCGTCAGGAATTCCGACGCGGTGCACGCGCGCCTGACCGAGGCGGTGCGCACCGACAACCCCTTGATGCAGCCGCCCTATCTGCAGGCGCCCCTGACCACCCCGCTCGGTCTTGCGGCGATGGAGGGCGAGGTCAGCCGCCAGGCGGCCATGGTCGCCTATATCGACGTGTTCCGCATGATGTTCATCGCCACGGCGGTGCTGATCCCGATGGTGATGCTGCTCAGGAAGCCTTCGATGAGCGGGCCGATCGAGGTGGAGATTTCGGAATAGGCCGCGCCTCGCCGGGCCAGTTGCATTGCGCGCGTTTCGGCGGTGTGCTGCGAATGAGCTGACGCGGGGCGAGCCCCCAGATTCGATCGGCCGAAGGGGGCTAGGTGGGCGGCCTGCACTACAAACCGGGCGACGAGACCCTGCTCGCGGTAGTCATCGGCGCGGTCCTGGCGACCGCGGGCGGGTTCGTCTCCGCCCAGTTGGAGGGGGTCTTGCGCCGGCGCGAGCGGGAACGCGCCGCAGCCCTGCTGTTCGGCGAGATCCTCTCGATCCTGGAACTGATCACCAAACTGGCCAACGACGCGCGCGGCCGGGGCGAACCCTATGGGCCGTTCACGGTGCGGCTGATGCGGGCGGTGCGGCGCGAGGCCGAAACCTACGACCGCAATCGCGAGGCGCTGTACGACCTGCGCAACGCCGAGCTGCGGGGCAAGATCCACGCCCTGATGGTGCGACTGACCCTGGCCCTGGAGGGCTTCGCCGACACCGGCGCGCGGATCGCCCTCTTGGAGGACGAGGTCCGGACCATGGGCCCGGACCACCCCGCCCTGGCCGAAACCACTGCGCGGCTGGAAGCCCTGTTCGAGGGGCGCGAGTCCTCGTTCGACTTCGCTGTGGAGTGCGTCGGCCAGATCGGCCCCATCGTCACCCTCCTGCGCCCGCTGGCGAAGCAGGACTTCGGGATCTATGCGTCGGTGGCGCGGGGGTGAAGTCGGCGCGCTCTACCCCACCTGCCGCTGCTTCCCCTCCCAGTACGGCGCCCTCAGCTCCCGCCGCAGCACCTTGCCCGACGGATTTCGTGGCAGCACGGCGATGAAGTCCACGCTCTTGGGGCATTTGTAACCGGCGATGCGCTTCTTGCAGTGGGCGATCAGGTCGGCGGCGGAGACGGACATGCCGGGTCGCAGGACCACCACCGCCTTCACCGCCTCGCCCCAGCGGCTGTCGGGCACGCCGATCACGGCGGCGTCGGCCACCGCGAAGTGGCTGAACAGGGCGTTCTCCACCTCGGCGGGATAGACGTTCTCGCCGCCCGAGATGATCATGTCCTTCACCCGGTCGTAGATGTAGAGATAGCCGTCGTCGTCGAAATAGCCGGCGTCGCCGGAGCGGAACCAGCCCTCGGCGTCGATGGCCTGGGCGGTGGCCTCGGGGCGGTTCCAGTAGCCCTTCATCACCCCTTTCGAGCGGATCTGGATTTCGCCGACCTCGCCGGGTTCGGCGATCTCGCCGTCGGGGCGGACCACGCGCAGCTCGGCCGCCTCCCACTGCTTGCCGCAGGCCCTGAGCTTGCCGCGGCGCGGGTCGTGGTCCTCGGGCGGCAGCATGGCGCCGACGCCGATGGTCTCGGTCAGGCCGTAGAGCTGGGTGAAGGTGGCGGAGAAGCGCTCGGAGGCCTTCAGCAGCACCTCCTCGGCGATCGGCGAGGCGCCGTAGAACAGGCGCTCGAGCTTGGAGACGTCGGCGGTTTCGATGCCCGGCGTCTGCAGCAGCATGTTGATCACCGCCGGCACCAGGAAGGCGTAGGCGACCTGTTCCTGTTCCAGCACCTCTAGCAGATGGACCGGATTGATCTCGCGCAGCACCACGTTGCGGCTGCCTTGCAAGAGGCCCAGGAGGCCGACATTGGTCCCGGAGACGTGGAAGGTCGGCATGGCCACCAGCACGGTCTTGCCGGCGTCGAAGTCGGCCCACAGGCCCTTGGCCGCCGCCGCGAACACCTGCTCGAAATTGGCCGAGGTCAGCCGCACACCCTTGGGCAGGCCGGTGGTGCCGGAGGTGTAGAGCTGGATGACGTCGTCGTCGGGCTGGAGCTGAAGGCCGGGGTCGGTTTCGGGATAGGCGCCGATCCAGTCGAAGAAGGCGGGCCAGCGCGGGTGGCCGGGCTCGACCTGGATCAGGCGGTGCAGGTCGGGGCAGTCGGAGACGATCATGTCGACCACCGCTTCGAAGTCGCGGCTGGCGACGAGCAGTTTGGCGCCCGCGTCCTGCAGGATGAAGGCCACCTCCGGCGGGGCCAGGCGCCAGTTGACGGGGGCCAGGCAGGCGCGCGCCTTTACCGCCCCGAACCACAGGACGAAGAACTCGGCGCTGTTCTTGGTCAGGCAGGCGATGCGGTCGCCAGGGCGAACGCCGGCGTTAATCAGGGCGTGGGCGCACTGGTTGGTCAGGCGCTCGAACGCGGCATAGGTGATTTCGAGGTCGTCGCAGACCAGGGCGACGGCGTCGGGGCGCAACTCGGCCTGGACGCGCGCAATGTCCGCCACCGTGCGGATCTTGTCAGGTTCGTACATTTCACTCCCTCGCCCCGCGGGTCGTTCCCCGCCCGCGGGCGCTGCTAGTGATTTTTCACAGAGGACGGCGGGCGTCCAGGGATTGCGATGGATGCGCGAGCAGCAATCGGCTGGCGCCTGGAAGCTGCCCAACAAAGCCCCGCTCACCCCGGCGAATGCCGGGGTCCAGATCATAGAGCTGTGCCTTCGGGGATTGATCTTGGTTTGCGTGAACGGTCGGAGCCATACGATCTGGGCCCCGGCATTCGCCGGGGTGAGCGGGAAGAGATCGGGTCATTCACGTGGTTCGGTTTCCCCTTGCGTTCGCGTCAATCAGCGCCCCACATGGAGCCATTCATTCGCCGCACCCATTGATGAGTTTTCCAGCTTGACCATTTCCGCTTCCGCGCCGGAACCGGCGTCGCTCGCCTCGGTCGAGGCCATCGTCGAGAACCTGGCCGCCGTCGGCTATATCGCTTCGCGCCGGATCGCGACCGCCCTGTTCATGGCCTCGCACCTGACCAAGCCCATCCTGGTGGAGGGCTCGGCCGGGGTGGGCAAGACCGAGCTGGCCCTGTCCACCGCCGCCATGCTCGGCCTGCCGCTGATCCGCATGCAGTGCTACGAGGGCCTGGACGAGAGCCGCGCCCTCTATGAGTGGAAGTACGGCAAGCAGTTGCTCTACACCCAGATCCTGAAGGACCGCATCGGCGAGACCCTGGGCGACGCGCCGACCATGGACCTGGCCATGGACCGGCTGCACGGCATGGCCGACCTGTTCTTCTCCGAGCCCTTCCTTGAGCCGCGGCCTTTGCTGCAGGCGCTGCGCACCGAGGCGGGCTGCGTGCTCTTGATCGACGAGGTGGACAAGGCCGACGAGGCGTTCGAGGCGTTCCTGCTGGAAATCCTCTCGGCCTATCAGGTCTCGGTGCCGGAATTGGGAGTGATCAAGGCGGTGACGCCGCCGATCGTGTTCCTGACCTCGAACAACGTCCGCGACCTGGGCGACGCCCTGAAGCGCCGCTGCCTGCACCTGCACATCCCCCTGCCCGACGCCAAGCTGGAGCAACGGATCGTCTCCACCCGCGTGCCGGGGATCGAGGAGGCTCTGAACCACCAGCTGGTGGGCTTTGTGCAGAAGCTGCGGGCGATGGACCTGCGCAAGTCACCGTCGATCTCGGAGACGGTGGACTGGGCGCGGGTGCTGCTGTTGCTGCACGCCCATGCCCTGGAAGGCGAGATGGTGCGCGATACCCTGAACGTGCTCTTGAAATTCGAGCAGGACATCGCGGCGGTGGAGCCGCAGATCAACGAGCTGATCAAGGCGGGATAGACTAGTGCGGCAGCGAGCCCCCTCCACCGCCCTGCGGGCGGTCCCCCTCCCCCAAGGGGGGAGGAATTGCTGTTGCGCGCTCGGCCCTCATTCCTCCCCCATCGGGGGAGGGGGACCATGCGAAGCATGGTGGAGGGGGCTCGCCGCCGTTCGAGGCTTGGAAGGCCAAGCCTAATGCAGCGCACCCTGGAATCCTTCCTCCGCGCCCTGCGCGCCGTCGACGTCCGGGTCTCGCCGGCCGAGGCGATCGACGCGCACCAGGCGGTACGGCTGGTGGGCTATGCAGACCGCGAGACGCTGAAGGACGCCCTGTGCGCCGCCACGGCCAAGACCGCCGATGAGGTCGTTCGGTTCGAGACCTGTTTCGAAACCTTCTTCCGCCGCGACGAGTTCAAGCCCGGCAAGGCCCCGCCGCCCAAGCCGGACGCCTCGCCCTCGCAGGGCGGCCAGGCCAGCGAGTCCGCCCTCGGACAGATGCTGATGGAGAACGACGCCGCGGCGCTGTCCCAGGCCATGGAGGAGGCCGCCGAGCGCGCCGGGGTGGCCGACATCCGACTCTCCAGCCAGCGGCGCCTGCTGACCCGCCGGATGCTGGACGAGATGGGGCTGAAGGACCTGGAGGCCTTCATCGCCCGGCTGCAGCAGGCGGGCGATCCGCAAGGCGCCGCCCTGGCCCAGCGCCTGACCGAGCGCCGCCAGGCCCTGTTCGACGAGGCCAACAGCTACGTCGAGCGTCAGCACGACCTCTATGCCGGCGAATCCAGCCAGCGCCTGCGCGAGCAGATCCTGGCCGACGAGCGCCTGACCGGGCTGGACGGGCACGAGATCGGGACCATGCAGACCCTGGTCCGCCGCATGGCCAAGCGCCTGGCCGCCCGTTACAGCCACCAGCAGCGCCGCTCCAAGCGCGGCAAGCTGGACGTGCGCCGCACCCTGCGCCGATCGATGGTCCATGGCGGGGTGCCGTTCGACATCGTCTGGAAGCACGAGACCATCGAAAAGCCCAAGATCGTCGCCATCTGCGACGTCTCCGGCTCGGTCGCGGCGGCGGCGCGGTTTCTGCTGCTGTTCCTCTACAGCCTGCACGAGGTGGTCGAGCGGCTGGACGCCTTCGCCTTCTCCAACAGGCTGGTGGCGGTGGGCGACATCCTGGAGGACGAGCAGGTCGAGGGCGCCATCGCTGCGGTGCTGGCGCGGATCGGCATGCGGTCCACCGACTATGGCCAGGCCTGGGAGGACTTCTGCGCCCTGCATCTGGACCAGCTGGACCGGCACACCACCGTGATCATCCTGGGCGACGCGCGGTCGAACTACGTCAACCCGCGCATCGACCTGATGCGCCAGATCCACAAGCGCGCCCGGGCGGTGATCTGGCTGAACCCGGAGCCTGAAAGCTTCTGGAGCCGCGGCGACAGCGAGATGGAGCGCTACCGCCGCTTCTGCCACGTGGCCAAGACCTGCAACACGCTGAACGAGCTGGAGCGGATCATCGACGACGTGCTGCGGACGTATTTGCCGCGGTAAGGGGCCCACCGCCAGTCTCCTGACAGGTTCTGTCAGCAGCCCGCCACCAGTTCCCATTTCGTTCTTGCTGTGGGACAGACTCCCGCTATTACAATTTGGGCTGGGCCGCCCTAAATGGGGTGGTCCCCTAGGCGAGCATCTGAATGTCCGATCCGAACCGGTTCATCCGCGTGCGCGGCGCGCGCGAGCACAATCTGAAGGATGTCAGCGTCGACATTCCGCGCGACCAGCTGGTGGTGCTGACTGGTCTCTCCGGGTCGGGCAAGTCGTCGCTCGCCTTCGACACCATCTACGCCGAGGGCCAGCGCCGCTATGTCGAGAGCCTATCGGCCTATGCCCGCCAGTTCCTGGAGCTGATGAGCAAGCCGGACGTGGACCTGATCGAGGGCCTGTCGCCGGCCATCTCCATCGAGCAGAAGACCACCAGCCGCAACCCGCGCTCGACCGTCGGCACGGTGACCGAGATCCACGACTATATGCGCCTCTTATGGGCGCGGGTCGGCGTGCCCTATTCGCCGGCCACCGGCCTGCCGATCGAGAGCCAGACCGTCAGCATGATGGTCGATAAGATCACCGCCCTGCCCGAAGGCACGCGCCTCTATCTGCTGGCCCCCGTGGTGCGCGGCCGCAAGGGCGAGTACCGCAAGGAGATCGCCGAGTGGCAGCGCTCGGGGTTCCAGCGGCTTAAGATCGACGGCGAGTTCTATCCGATCGAGGACGCCCCGGCGCTCGACAAGAAGTTCAAGCACGACATCGACGTGGTGGTCGACCGCATCGTCACCAAGGACGGCATGGAACAGCGGCTGGCGGACTCGCTGGAGACCGCTCTACGCCTGGCCGACGGCATTGCGGTGGCCGAATGGGCCAATGTGGAAGAGGGCGAGAAGGAGCCCAGGCGGCTTCTGTTCAGCGAGAAGTTCGCCTGTCCGGTCTCCGGCTTCACCATCAGCGAGATCGAGCCGCGGCTGTTCTCGTTCAACAACCCGTTCGGCGCCTGCCCGGTCTGCGACGGCCTGGGGGCCAAGCTGGCATTCGACGCCGACCTGGTCATTCCCGACAAGGACAAGAGCCTGCACAAGGGCGCGGTCTCGCCCTGGGCCAAGGGGCCCTCGCCGCTCTACACCCAGACCCTGCAGGCCCTGTCACGGCACTACGGCTTCTCGATGGACGTGCCCTGGCACAAGCTGCCGGAGGAGGCGCAGAAGGTGATCCTGCACGGCTCGGCCGGCCAGAAGATCAACTTCGTCTATGACGACAACGCCCGCAAATACGAGGTCAACAAGACCTTCGAGGGCGTGCTGCCAAACCTTGAGCGGCGCTGGCGCGAGACCGATTCAAGCTGGGTCCGCGAGGAGCTGGGCCGCTACCAGTCCGACACCCCGTGCGAGGCCTGCACCGGCTTTCGCCTTAAGCCCGAGGCCCTGGCGGTGAAGATCGCCGGCCGGCATATCGCCGAGGTCTCTCTGCTGGCCATCCGCCAGGCCCGCGACTGGTTCGAGAGCCTGGAGACCACCCTCTCCGAGAAGCAGATGGAGATCGCCCGGCGGATCCTGAAGGAGATCAACGACCGCCTGCGCTTCCTGGTCGATGTGGGCCTGGACTACCTGAACCTGTCGCGCAATTCCGGCACCCTGTCGGGCGGCGAGAGCCAGCGCATCCGCCTGGCCTCGCAGATCGGCTCGGGCCTGACCGGCGTGCTCTATGTGCTGGACGAGCCCTCGATCGGCCTGCACCAGCGCGACAACCATCGCCTGCTGACCAGCCTGAAGGGGCTGCGGGACCTGGGCAATTCGGTGCTGGTGGTCGAGCACGACGAGGAGGCGATCCTGACCGCCGACCATGTCATCGACATGGGCCCGGCGGCGGGCGTGCATGGCGGCGAGATCGTCGCCGAGGGCAAGCCGGCCGACATCATGGCCAATCCCAAGAGCCTGACCGGCCAGTATCTGACCGGCGAGCGCGAGATCGCGATCCCCGAGGACCGCCGGCCGATCGGCAAGAAGAAGCTGAAAGTGATCGGCGCGCGGGGAAACAATCTGAAGGAAGTGACCGGCGAAATCCCGGTCGGGGTGTTCACCTGCATCACCGGCGTCTCCGGCGGCGGCAAGTCCACCTTCACCATCGAAACCCTCTACAAGGCCGCGGCCCGCCGGCTGAACAACGCCTCGGACGCCCCGGCTGCGCACGAGCGGATCGAGGGGCTGGAGCATTTCGACAAGGTCATCGACATCGACCAGTCGCCGATCGGGCGCACGCCGCGATCGAACCCAGCAACCTATACCGGCGCCTTCCAGCCGATCCGCGACTGGTTCGCCCAGCTGCCCGAGGCCAAGGCTAGAGGCTATGGGCCGGGGCGGTTCAGCTTCAACGTCAAGGGCGGGCGCTGCGAGGCCTGCCAGGGCGACGGGCTGATCAAGATCGAGATGCACTTCCTGCCCGACGTCTACGTCACCTGCGACGTCTGCAAGGGCAAGCGCTACAACCGCGAGACCCTGGAGATCCTGTTCAAGGGCAAGTCGATCTCGGACATCCTGGACATGACCGTCGAGGAGGCCGCCGACTTCTTCAAGGCTGTGCCGCCGGTGCGCGACAAGATGGAGACCCTGAAGCGGGTCGGACTTTCTTACGTCCAGGTCGGCCAGCCGGCGACGACCCTGTCGGGCGGCGAGGCGCAGCGGGTGAAGCTGTCCAAGGAGCTGTCGCGCAGGGCCACGGGGCGGACGCTCTACATTCTCGACGAGCCGACCACGGGCCTGCATTTCGAGGACACCCGCAAGCTGTTGGAAGTGCTGCACGAGTTGGTCGACCAGGGTAACACGGTGGTGGTGATCGAGCACAATCTCGACGTCATCAAGACCGCCGACTGGCTGCTGGACTTCGGCCCCGAGGGCGGCGACGGCGGCGGCGAGATCGTGGCCCTAGGCTCGCCGGAAAAGGTCGCCGCCGATCCCAAGAGCTGGACCGGCCGCTACCTGGCCGAGGTGTTCAAGCGCCAGGACGAGCGCCGACGGGAACGGGTCAAGGCGCTGAAACGGGCGTAACAACGCTGGATTCAAACAGGCGTTTCAATTAGAAACCCTCCAACGACAAAAGGAGGGACCCCATGAAGCTCTACGGCGCGCCCATGCCGGCGCCGAACCCCAGGCGCGTGCGCATCTTCCTGGCCGAGAAAGGGATCGAGCTGGCCGAGACGCCGGTCGACCTGCGCAAGCGCGAGCACAAGTCGCCGGAATACCGCGCCAAGAACAGCCTGGGCCAGATCCCGACCCTGGAGCTGGACGACGGGACGACCATCTCCGAAACCGTCGCCATCTGCCGCTATTTCGAGGAGATCCAGCCGGCCCCGCCGCTGTTCGGGACCACCGCCCTGGAGAAGGCAAGGGTGGATATGTGGATCCGGCGGGCGGAGTTCGCACTGATGACCCCGGTCGGCATGTTCTGGCGCCACGCCCACCCCTACACCGCCGCCCTGCTGACCCAGTTCAAGGACTTCGGCGAGTCCAACCGCGAGCACGTGATGGGCGGCTATCGCTTCTTCGACCGCGAACTCGAGGGCAAGGACTATTTGACCGGCGACGGCTTCAGCATGGCCGACATCTGCCTTTTGAGCACGGTCGATTTCGCAGGCTGGATCGGGCTGGAGCGGCCGGCCGAACTTGCCAATCTCGCCGCCTGGCACGCGCGGGTTCGCGCCCGGCCTAGCTCTCAGGCGTGAGGGTCAGCTCGCGATAGACCTCGGCCGAGGGGGCGGTGAGGATCACCGAGAAGCAGGTGAGCACCACCGCCGTCCCGGCCGAACTCAAAAGGCCGATCAGGAAGATCAGGGGGTCGGTCGAGCTGGGGTCCGGGTTGGACAGGTTCAGGCCGCTGAGCTGTTCGCCGAGACGCAGCACGACCCAGACGGCCATTCTGACGAAGACGATCAGCACCGCCCAGAGCATGAAGGCCAGGACATAGGCCCAGACCAATGGCCAGAACCGGCCGCGGGTGACCTCCCACGACTTCGAGACGATGATCCGCTTTTCGGAGAAGGTGATCGCGCCGGCGAGCGACAGGCGCACCAATATCCAGATGGCCACCGCCACGGCGGCCAGGTTGAGCACGAGCCCGAGGAGGGCTGTGAGGGGCGAACCGATCACGCCCAGAGTGATGGCCGACAGAAGCCCGACGAGGCCGACTCCGAACAGGGCCACGGTCCAGATCAGGCTGACCAGCAGGTTCAGCCCGACCATGCGCCACTCGTCGGCGCCCAGGCGCATATAGCCGTTGCGGGCGTTTTCCGGGTCCAGCACCGCGCGATAGACGGCGCAGGTGAAGATCGCCTGGAACACCAGATTGATCGGCACGGCGGCGGCGAAGAACGGCCACATGCGAAGGGTGAGCGGCCAGAAGGCGTCCGGATCGCCGCGCTTGAACTCGGCCAGGGTCTCGGCGAAGTGCGGCCCAAGGGTCAACTCGGCGAGCTTGCCGAGCAGGATGGTGAAAGCGAAATAGGCCAGCCCCCAGATCACCACCGCCCGCGAACGAAGACGCGTCAGGCGGATGCCTTCGGTGGCTGCCTCAGTGGGGGAAAAGCCGCTCATAGCCAAGGTCCATAAGCCGAGTCTCGGCCCGGCGTCGCTGGAGAGCTTGCGATCCCTCCGGCATTTGTAAAGCGCCATGGCGCATCCGTCCCGGCGGACGGCGTTTTTGCCACAGTCAGCTGAACACCGCGGCCTGCGCATCCGCCTTCGTCGGGGTCAGGAGCTGATAGACGCGGGCGAACGGCGCCACGACCACGGCGCTCATGGCGCCGATGAAGAAGCAGCCGGCCGCCAGCGCAAGGCCCAGCCAGGGCGTGAACATCTGCAACACTGCGGCGGGGTTGCTCCCAAACGAACTGGGATCGAAACGCCCGCCAGCCACAGCGAGAAATAAGGCGCCCCCGCCGACGATCGCCGCGATCAGCAGGAAGACGAGTTCGAACACGAGCATCAGCGCCACGGCGACCACGCCCACCCCCAGCAGCGACCAGACCTTGCCGCGAGTCAGCGGCCAGGATTCGAACAGGCGGAATTGGTTGGCCGCAAAGCTCATCGGCCCAGCCAGGGACAGGCGCAGGCCGATCCAGGCCACCGCCGCCACCAAAGCGATCACCGCCGCGCCGATCAGAAGGACCCAGGTTCCTGGCGTGGCGGTCTTCTGCAGCGCAATGGCGGCGATGCCTGTGGGTATGCCGATGACGATGGCGCCGGCCAGCATGGCCGCGCCGATCAGGATCGAGCCGACGATGGTGACGAGGCCGACCCAGACCTCCTGCATGCCGAAGCGGACATAGCCGAAGCGGCTGGCTTCCGGCTCGAGCACGGCGCGGCAGATGGCGCTGTAGACCACCGCCCGCGCGGCGAAGGACCCGACCAGCATCAAGACGTTGGCGAACTGCAACTGCATGGTCATGGCCAGGAGGGCCGGATCGGTCGGCGACGGGGGCCGGCCGCCGCCCGCCATCATGTGCATCAGGTTCGGCAGCATGCCGGCCCAGATCAGCCCCGCCGGCAGCCCGTACAGCACCAGGAACGTCAGGCCCCAGGCCAGCACCGCCAGCGGGCGCTTGAACACAAGCTCTGCGCCTGCCGTGCCGGCGCTGACGATCGAAACCTGGCTCATGCCGACCCCCGACGGCGCGGGAATCGCGCCCTGCCTCCCCCGAGGGTGGAGCAGACGCGCCCTTCCGTCCACAGGCGGCTCGGACTATGACAGCCGCCATGTCCGACACCCCCATCCATGTCATCGGCGGCGGCCTGGCCGGCTCGGAGGCCGCCTGGCAGATCGCCGAGGCCGGCGCCCGTGTGGTCCTGCACGAGATGCGCCCCGTTCGCCGCACCGACGCCCACCAGACCGACGGCCTAGCCGAACTGGTCTGTTCCAACTCGTTCCGCTCCGACGACTGGGCCTACAACGCCGTGGGCCTGCTGCACGCCGAGATGCGCCGCTGCAGCTCGCTGATCATGAAGACCGCCGACGCGCATCAGGTGCCGGCGGGCGGCGCGCTCGCCGTGGACCGCGAGGGCTTCTCGGCCGCGGTGACCGCCGCGCTGGAGGCGCACCCGAACGTGACCATCGTGCGCGAGGAGGTCGCCGGCGCCCCGCCGGCCGACTGGGACAGCGTGATTGTCGCCACCGGCCCCCTGACATCGCCAGCCCTGTCCGAGGCCATCGGCGCGCTCACGGGCGAGGAGGGCTTATCCTTCTTCGACGCCATCGCTCCGATCGTGCACCTGGAGACCATCGACATGTCGGTGGCCTGGCGCCAGTCACGCTACGACAAGGAGGGGCCGGGCGGCGATGCGGCCGCCTATATCAACTGCCCGATGGACAAGGCGCAGTACGACGCCTTCATCGACGCCCTGCTGGCCGGGCCCAAGGCCGAGTTCAAGGAGTGGGAGCACGTCCCCTATTTCGACGGCTGCCTGCCGATCGAGGTGATGGCCGAGCGCGGGCGCGAGACCCTGCGGCACGGGCCGATGAAGCCGGTGGGCCTGACCAATCCGCATGACCCCACGGTCAAGCCCTGGGCGATCGTCCAGCTGCGCCAGGACAATGCGCTTGGCACCCTGTGGAACATGGTCGGCTTCCAGACCAAGCTGAAGCACGGCGCCCAGACCGAGGTCTTCCGCACCATCCCGGGCCTGGAGAAGGCGGTGTTCGCCCGCCTGGGCGGCCTGCACCGCAACACCTTCATCAACAGCCCGCGGGTGCTGGACGCATCCCTGAGGCTGAAGGCCGACCCGCGTCTGCGCTTCGCCGGCCAGGTCACGGGCGTCGAGGGCTATGTGGAGAGCGCGGCCGTGGGCCTCCTGGCCGGGCGTTTCGCCGCGGCCGAGCGACTGGGCCGGCCGGTCATGACGCCGCCGCCCACCACGGCGCTCGGGGCGCTGATCGGCCACATCACCGGCGGGCATATGGCTGGCGGCTCGTTCCAGCCGATGAACATCAACTATGGCCTCTTGCCGCCCATGGAGGCGCCCAGGCGCAACGCCGAGGGCCGCCGCATGCCCCAGGCCGAACGCGGCCGGGCCAAGAAGCGGCTGATGAGCGAGCGGGCCCTGGCGGACCTGGACGCCTGGCTCGGCGGCGCCGTGGCCGCGGCGGCCGAATAGGGCTCAGATCCGCCCCGACAGCACAGCCAGGGTCAGCCGTAGCCGGGCGCCGAGGGGCCCCGGCAGCCGGCCTTTCAGACGCGGAACGACCAGGGCGAGATGGGCCACAGCCGGAAAAGCTGCGGCCTTCAGCCGCCGCGCCGCCGGTCGCGCCTCAGCCAGAGCCACGAGGCCGCGCCGGCGCGCCTCTTGCGCATCCCAAGGCAGGCGCTCGCCCGGCAGCCGCGCTATCGCCCAGGCCTGGGCCGCGGGCCGGAACGCCGCCCCCTCCCCTTCGCCCAGCACCGCCAGGGCCAGGCTGAGCGGCGCGCCACAGAGGCGGTCGGCATAGGCCGCCAGCGCCGCCTCGCCTGTGAACGGCGCGGCCTCGATGTCGTCGAACCGGGCCTCGATCATCGCGTCCAGCGGCGCCTGGGCGAGGTTCCGGCGACGGATGGCGAGCGCCAGGGCCTGCAGCGCCGGATGGCCGCGGGCGGGCTTGCCGGCGAAGATCTCGTCCACCGCCTCGCGCCACCAGGTCAGGCGGATCTCGGCCATCATCGGCTCGCGCGTCGCCGACAGGACGTGGGAGAGCTCTTGGTCGAAGGCGTAGAGGGCGATCAGGTCGGCCCTGGCCTCTACGTCGGCGACGAAGCGGCTGGACAGCCAGCGGTCTGGATCGGCCCGCCGGACCTGTTCGTCGAGGGAATCGGCGGCGTCCATGGGCAGCCCCTACCCCATGGGCGTCATTGGAAAAAGCCCCTCCCGCCGAAACGAGAGGGGCCAGCGTCCAGCGATCAGCCGAACAGCGTCTGGTTCATGGTCATCGCCGCCAGCATCGGGATCGAGAGCAGCGTGTTGATGCGCGAGGCCAGCATGGCGATACGGGCGGCCTTGGCCTTGGCGTCGGCGTCCGCCTCGACGATGCCGAGCGCCCTCTTTTGGTTCGGCCAGATGACGGCCCAGACATTGAGGAACATGATCGTCGCCAGCCACATGCCGATGCCGATCATGCCGTGCGGCACGCTGGCCGGGGTCTCGGAAAGGCCGAGGGTCACGGCTTGCAGCAGATAGCCGCGATCGATGGCCAGGATCACGCCCATCACCCAGGTCGCCAGCGCCGCCCAGCGGAACCAGAACAGGGCCTCAGGGGCGATGTGCTTGGACACCGCCGGCTTCAGTTCGGCCGGTATGGCGGGCATGACCCGGATCTGGACGAAGTTGAAATAGTAGAGCAGGCCGATCCAGAGGATGCCGAAGAATACGTGCATCCAACGGAACACCGCCTGCCAGAAGGCCGCGTCGCTGGTGCGGTGGACGTAGTAGCCCGCGACCATCAGCAGGCCCAGGATCACACTGACGATGATGGTGTTGCGGAAGTTTTGCAGCAGCGCCGCCATTTCCCTTAGCCCCTTTGCCTCGCCCGGACTCAAGGCCGGGCTTGTGCAGGCACGGTGCTACCTCTTTCACCTGCGGGCAAGAGGCTCTGCGCCTGAGACGCGATCTTGTTTCGCGTCACAGGCGCCGCGGGTCAGGGCCGAACGTTGGCCGGCTTCAGCGGCTCGGCGTCGCCGCCGGTGCGGTTGACGCCCCAGAGCAGGATCACCGGCAGGGCGACATAGATGGTCGAATAGGTGCCGACGAAGATGCCGAAAACCATGGCGAACACGAACGGGAACACGGTGGGCCCGCCCAGGAACAGCATGCCGCTCAGCGCCAGGAGCGCGGTCGAGCCGGTGATCAGGGTCCGCGACAGGCGTTCGTTTTCCGACAGGTTGATCACGTCGGCCAGGGGCATGCGCTTGTACTTGCGCAGGTTCTCCTGCAGCCGGTCGAAGGAGATCACCTTCTCGTTCATCGAATAGCCGATGATGGTGAGAAGCGCCGCGATCGAGGGCATGGAAAACTCGATCTTGAATACGGCCAGGACGCCCATGGTCAGGATGATGTCGTGGAACAGGGCGATCACCGCGCCCAGGCCGAACTGCAGCTGGAAGCGGAACCAGATGTAGGCCAGCATCAGAAGGATGGCGATGGAGAGGGCCATCACCCCCTTCTGCACCAGCTCGCCCGAGAACTTGGCGCCCACCACCTCGACCTGCTTGAACTGAATGCCGGGGAACTTGGCGGTCAGGTCCTGGTTGATCTGGGTCACGGCTGTGGCCGGATCGACGCCCGGATTGGGCTCGAAGCGGATCATGGCCTCGTTGGCCGCGCCGAAGCCCTGCACCTGGGCGTCCTTAACCTGCAACCGCTCCAGCTCGGCGCGCAGGCCGGAAAGGGGCGCCGGGCCCGGCGTCTGGATCTCGATCGAGGTGCCGCCCTTGAAATCGGTGCCCAGGTTCAGGCCCAGGGTGAAGACGGCGACGATCGAGGCGACCGCCACCAGGGCCGACAAGGCGCCGGCGACCCGCGCCAGGCTGACGAACTTGAAGTGGGTCTCCTTGGGCAGGAGACGGATCAGGGGCCAGAACATGTTTCTCTAGGTCCTCAGATCGGCAACGTCTTGGCCCGGGTCGCCCGGAACCAGAGGAAGACGAACATGCGGGTGATGAACAGGGCCGAGAACACCGAGGTGCAGATGCCGATCGACAGGGTCCAGGCGAAGCCGCGCACCGGGCCGGCGCCGAACATGAACAGGATCAGGGCCGAGATGCCGGTGGTCAGGTTGGCGTCCAGGATCGAAACCGCGGCGCGGGAGAAGCCGGTGTCGATGGCCACGGCCGGCCTGCGCCCCGCCCGCTCCTCGTCGCGGATGCGCTCATAGATCAGCACGTTGGCGTCCACGGCCATGGCGATGGTCAGGATCAGGCCGGCGATGCCCGGCAGGGTCAGGACCGCGCCGCCGACCGACATGGCGGCCATCAGCATGGCCATGTTGATCAAAAGGCCCAGGATGGCGAAGCCGCCGAACACCCCGCCATAGGCCAGGCCCATGAAGGCGCCGATCAGAACCAGGGCGATGATCCCGGCCAGGGCGCCGGCCTTGACCGAGTCGGCGCCCAGCTCGGCGCCCACAGTGCGCTGCTCTTCGAACTTCAGGGGCGCCGGCAGGGCGCCGGAGCGCAGCAGCACGGCCAGGTCGTTGGCGGTCTCGGGGGTGAAGCTGCCGGTGATCTGGCCCGATCCGCCCAGGATCGGCTCGCGGATATTCGGCGCCGACAGGATCTTGCCGTCGAGCACGATGGCGAAGCGCTTGCCGACGTTCTGAGTGGTGGCGTCGCCGAAGCGGCGGGCGCCCTGGCCGTTGAAGCGGAAGTTCACCGCCCACTGGCCGGACTGCGGATCGGTGCCGGAACTGGCCTGGGTCAGCATTTCGCCGGTGATCAGGGCGCGGCGGTTGACCGCCAGCGGCGGGTGGCCCTCCTCGGTGCTGGGATAGACCACGTCCTCCGGCGGTATGCGGCCGGCGGCGATGTCCTGCGGCTGGACGGTCTCATCGACCATCTGGAAGCTCAGCTTGGCGGTCTGGCCGATCACGGATTTCAGCCGCTCGGGATCGCTCTCACCCGGCACCTCGACCACGATCCGGTCGGCGCCCTGGCGGGTGATCGACGGCTCCTTGGTGCCAAGGGCGTCAATCCGCCGGCGCAGGATCTCGATGTCGCCGCTGACCGCCTTGGCCGCATCGGCGGTCAGGGCCTGGGGCTGCAGCGACAGGGTGATGTGCTGGTCGGGGCCGGTGGCGACGGTCACGTCACGCGCGCCGCTCACCCCGCCCAGCGGTTGGCCGAGACCCTGCAGCGCCTGCACCGCTGCGCTGACCTGGGTGGCGTCATTGATGCGGACCGAAACCGCATTGCCGGTCTGGCCCAGGCCGGAGAAGGCGATCTGCTTTTCGCGCAGGCTGTTGCGCACGTCCTCGACCAGGTTGGTCAGGCGCTCTTTCAAGAGGGCGTTGGTGTCAACCTCCAAGAGCAGATACGAGCCGCCCTGCAGGTCCAGGCCCAGATTGATCTTCTGGTGCGGCGCCCAGGACGGCAGGGCGTCCAGGGTCGCCTGGGGCAAGAGGTTGGGCAGGGTGAAGACCACCCCGAACAGGGTCGCCAGCACACAGAGGATGACCCGCCAGCGCGGAAGAGGAAGCATGGCCGTTCAGCCCTTGGTCAGCGGAAGGGTCAGGACTTGGCGTCGTTGGCCGCCGCCGGGGCGCCGCGGGTGCGCACCTCGGCGATCATCGACTTGACCACCTTGACCGTCACGCCCTGGGCGATCTCGAGACCGACCTCCTTGTCCTCGACCCGCACCACCTTGCCGATCAGGCCCGAAGACAGCACCACGGTGTCGTTGCGCTTCACCCCCGCGATGGCGGTTTGGTGCTCCTTGGCCCGCCTTTGCTGGGGACGGATCAGGAGGAAATAGAACAGCACCATCAGCACCACGATCGGGGCGAACTGGATGAGCATATCCTGAGGACCGCCGGCGCCGCCGGCTGCATTCGCGAACATGTAGTCTCCAAAAAATATCGCCGGCCGCCGGACTCCGGGGGCCGATTTCAAGGTCGGCGGAAGCTAGGCGTTGCTAGAGGCTTTTGCAATGCGCGGCGGACCGATAGGAAGCAGGGCATGACGGATCAAGTTCCTGCCCTGCTGGCCCGCATCGCCGAGGCGCTCGAGCGCCTGGCGCCGCCCGCCGCCGCCCGCCCCGACTTCGGCCAGGCCCGGCTCTATCGCTACGTCCCTGCGCGGGAGGCCTTCATCGCCGCGCCGGACTATGGCCTGGCCCTGGACCTGCTGGTCGGGGTCGAGCGGCAGAAAAACCGCTTCGTCGAGAACCTGGGCCGCTTCGCCCGCGGCCTGCCCAGCAACCACGCCCTGCTGTGGGGCTCGCGCGGGGCCGGCAAGAGCTCCCTGGCCAAGGCGGCCTTCATGGCGGTGGGCGCGGACCACGGCGACCTGCGCATGGTCGAGCTGGACCGCGACGAGGTCACCACCCTGCCCGGCCTGTTCGACCTCCTCCGCGACCGGCCCGAGCGCTTCGTGGTCCTGTGCGACGACCTTTCCTTCGAGGAGGGCGCCGCCGCGGCCAAGTCGCTGAAGTCGGCGCTGGAGGGCGGCGTCGCCGGCCCGCCCGCCAATGTGCTGTTCGTCGCCACCTCCAACCGCCGCCACCTGATGCCCCGCGGCCACGACGAGGGCCGCGGCCTGATCGCCGTCTCGGAAGACGCCGAGGAGGAGGTGTCGGTCTCCGACCGCTTCGGTCTCTGGATCGGCTTCCCGCCCATGGACCAGGCCGCCTATCTCTCCGCCGTCCGGGCCTATGCCGACCGCTTCGGCCTGCCGGTCGAGGACCTCGACCGCCGCGCCCTGCAATGGGCGCAACTGCGCGGCGGCCGCTCTGGCCGCGTGGCCTGGCAGTTCATCCGCGACCTGGCGGGGGAATTGGGCGTTGGATTGCCGCTGTAGGGAATTCTTACTCGCAGAACAAATCACGCGCTCATCGCCGCGAAGGCTGGGATGAGCGGATAAATCGGGATCCCAAAAGCAAAACGGCCGCCGGGAGGATGTCCCCCGACGGCCGCCCTGTTCAGCCTGGATAGGCTGAGACGCGATTACTCGACGATCTTGGAGACCACGCCCGCGCCGACCGTGCGACCGCCTTCGCGGATGGCGAAGCGCAGCTTCTCTTCCATCGCGATCGGGGTGATCAGCTCCACGTCCAGCTCGGCGTTGTCGCCGGGCATGATCATCTCCACGCCTTCCTTCAGCCTGATGATGCCGGTGACATCGGTCGTGCGGAAGTAGAACTGCGGGCGGTAGTTGGTGAAGAACGGGGTGTGGCGGCCGCCTTCTTCCTTGGTCAGGATGTAGGCCTCGGCCACGAACTTGGTGTGCGGGGTGATCGAGCCCGGCTTGCACAGCACCTGGCCGCGCTCGACGTCTTCACGCTTGGTGCCGCGCAGCAAGACGCCCACGTTGTCGCCGGCCTGGCCCTGGTCCAGCAGCTTGCGGAACATTTCCACGCCGGTGCAGACGGTCTTCTGCAGCGGGCGGATGCCGACGATCTCGACTTCCTCGCCCACCTTGACCACGCCGCGCTCGATACGGCCGGTGACCACCGTGCCGCGGCCCGAGATCGAGAACACGTCTTCCACCGGCATCAGGAACGGCAGGTCGACGGGGCGCTCCGGCTGCGGGATGTAGGCGTCCACCTGGGTCATCAGCTCCAGGATCGAGTTCTCGCCGATCACCGGGTCGCCGCCGTCGATCGCCACCTTGGCCGAGCCCTTGACGATCGGGATGTCGTCGCCCGGGAAGTCGTAGCTGGACAGCAGTTCGCGCACTTCCATCTCGACCAGGTCGAGAAGCTCGGCGTCGTCCACCAGGTCGACCTTGTTCATGTACACGACCAGCGCCGGCACGCCGACCTGACGGGCCAGCAGGATGTGCTCGCGGGTCTGCGGCATCGGGCCGTCGGCGGCCGACACCACCAGGATCGCGCCGTCCATCTGCGCCGCGCCGGTGATCATGTTCTTCACATAGTCGGCGTGCCCGGGGCAGTCGACGTGCGCGTAGTGGCGGTTCTGCGTCTCATATTCCACGTGCGCGGTGTTGATCGTGATCCCGCGCGCCTTTTCTTCCGGCGCCGCGTCGATCTCGTCGTACTTCTTCGCCGTCGCGCCGCCCGTCTTCGCCAGCGTCATCGTGATCGCCGCCGTCAGCGTCGTCTTGCCGTGGTCAACGTGACCAATCGTGCCGATGTTGCAGTGCGGCTTGTTACGGTTGAATTTTTCCTTGGCCATTTTTCAGCTCCGGCCCATTGGCCTCAATAAGCGTTAGCGTTGCGGGGTTTGGTTAGGCGTATTTCTTGATCACTTCGTCGGCCACTTGCGGCGGCACCGCGTCGTAGTGGTCGTACTGCATGGTGAACTGGGCGCGTCCCTGGGACATGCCGCGCAGGTTGCCGATATAGCCGAACATGTTGGCCAGCGGCACGAACGCGGTGATGACCTGGGCGTTGCCGCGCTGGTCGGTGCCCTGGATCTGGCCGCGCCGGCTGTTCAGGTCGCCGATCACGTCGCCCAGATATTCGTCCGGGGTCAGCACTTCGACCTTCATGATCGGCTCGAGCAGCTTGGGGGCGCCCTTTTCACGCAGTTCCTTGAAGGCGGCGCGCGAAGCGATTTCGAAGGCCAGGACCGAGGAGTCGACGTCGTGATAGGCGCCGTCCACCAGGGTGGCCGAGAAGTCGATCAGCGGGAAGCCGGCCAGCAGGCCGTTTTCCTTGGCGCTTTCCAGGCCCTTCTGCACGCCGGGGATGAATTCCTTCGGCACCGAGCCGCCGACGACCTTGCTTTCGAACACGAAGCCCGAGCCCGGCTCGCCAGGTGCGAACTGCAGCTTGACGCGGGCGAACTGGCCCGTGCCGCCGGTCTGCTTCTTGTGGGTGTAGTCGATCTCCACCGCGCGGCCGAGGCTTTCGCGATAGGCCACCTGCGGCGCGCCGATATTGGCCTCGACCTTGTAGGTGCGCTTGAGGATGTCGACCTTGATGTCCAGGTGCAGCTCGCCCATGCCCTTCATGATCGTCTGGCCCGACTCCTGGTCGGTGAAGACGGTGAAGGACGGGTCTTCGGCGACCATCTTGCCGAGCGCGACGCCCAGCTTTTCCTGGTCGGCCTTGGACTTGGGCTCGATGGCGATCTCGATCACCGGCTCGGGGAAGGTCATCCGCTCCAGGATCACCGGCGACTTGACCGGATCGCACAGGGTGTCCCCGGTGCGGGTGTCCTTCAGGCCCGCCAGGGCGATGATGTCGCCGGCGAAGGCTTCCTTGATGTCTTCGCGGTTGTTCGAGTGCATCAGCAGCATGCGGCCGACCCGCTCGCGCTTGTCGCGCGTCGAGTTCAGAAGGCCCATGCCCGCTTCCAGCTTGCCCGAATAGATGCGGCAGAAGGTCAGCGAGCCCACAAAGGGGTCGTCCATGATCTTGAACGCCAGCATGGACAGCGGCTCGTCGTCCGACGACTTGCGCTCGACCGGCGCGTCGGTCTTGTAGTCGATGCCCTGGGTCGGGGGGATGTCCACCGGCGAGGGCAGATAGTCGACCACCGCGTCGAGCAGGGGCTGGACGCCCTTGTTCTTGAACGCCGAGCCGGCCAGCACCGGATAGAAGGCGCCGGTCAACACCGCCTTCTTGATGCACTTCTTCAGCACCTCTTCCGACGGGGTCGCGCCTTCGAGATAGGCTTCCATCGCCTCGTCGTCGAGTTCGACGGCGTTCTCGATCAGGTAGTGGCGCGCTTCTTCGCAGGCGGCCAGCATGTCGGCGGGGATGTCGGTGTCGTGATAGTTGGCGCCCAGGCCTTCCGACTCCCAGACCACGCCCTTCATGCGCACCAGGTCGACAATGCCCTTCAGATCGGCTTCCGAGCCGATCGGCAGCTGGATCGGGACCGCCTTGACGCCCAGGCGCTCGCGGATGGTGCGCAGGCACATCTGGAAGTCGGCGCCGGTCTTGTCCATCTTGTTGACGAACACGATGCGCGGAACGTTGTAGCGGTCGGCCTGGCGCCAGACGGTTTCGGTCTGCGGCTCGACGCCCTGGTTGCCGTCCAGCACCGCCACGGCGCCGTCCAGCACGCGCAGGTTCCGTTCGACTTCAATGGTGAAGTCCACGTGCCCGGGGGTGTCGATGATGTTCAGGCGCTTGCCGTTCCAGAACGCGGTCGTCGCGGCCGAGGTGATGGTGATGCCGCGTTCCTGCTCCTGCTCCATCCAGTCCATGGTCGCAGCGCCGTCGTGGACTTCGCCGATCTTATGGCTCTTGCCGGTGTAGTAGAGGATCCGCTCCGTGGTCGTGGTCTTGCCGGCATCGATGTGGGCCATGATGCCGAAGTTGCGGTAGTCTTCGATTTTGTGAATGCGGGGCATTGCGGGCGGCTCTGCGACTAAGCGGATTTCTGGGCGGACAGGTGGGCGGATATGCGGCGCGGGCGGTTTAGCTCAAACCGCCCGCGCGTTAAAGAGATATGCTGGTTCCGGGGCCTTGCGGCGCGACTTACCAGCGGTAGTGCGAGAAGGCGCGGTTGGCTTCGGCCATCTTGTGGGTGTCTTCGCGCTTCTTGACCGCGGTGCCGCGGTTGTTGGAAGCGTCCAGGAGTTCGCCGGCCAGCTTCTCGGTCATGGTGTTCTCGCCGCGCTTGCGGGCGGCGGTGACCAGCCAGCGGATGGCGAGCGCGCGACGACGGTCCGGACGCACTTCGACCGGGACCTGATAGGTCGCGCCGCCGACCCGGCGGGAGCGGACTTCAACGGCCGGGGCGACGTTGTCGAGGGCCGAGTGGAAGGTCTCCAGCGGGCCCTGGTCGCGGCGCTTGGCCTCCAGGATATCGAAGGCGCCGTAGATGATGTTCTCGGCGACGGCTTTCTTGCCCTCGTACATCACGTAGTTCATGAACTTGGTGACCACGAGGTCGCCGAACTTGGGATCCGGCAGGACTTCGCGCTTCTCTGCGCGGCGGCGGCGGGACATTCTTCTCTAAATCCTTATTTCGGACGCTTGGCGCCGTAGAGCGAGCGACGTTGCTTACGATCCTTGACGCCCTGGGTGTCGAGCACGCCGCGCAGGATGTGGTAGCGCACGCCGGGCAAGTCCTTCACGCGGCCGCCGCGGATCAGCACCACCGAGTGCTCCTGCAGGTTATGGCCTTCGCCGGGGATGTAGCACAGCGCTTCGATGCCGGTGGTCAGGCGCACCTTGGCGACCTTCCGCAGAGCGGAGTTCGGCTTCTTCGGCGTGGTCGTATAGACCCGGGTGCAGACGCCGCGGCGCTGCGGGCAGCCCTTCAGGGCCGGGACCTTGTTCCGCGACGGCTTGGCCTGCCGTGGCTTGCGGATGAGCTGGTTGATCGTAGGCATTTAGACTTTCGCTCTGGAGGCGTGTGCCTTTCGGCCGGGGCGCCTCATGGGGTCATGACGTTCACAGGTTCTTTACAGAAGACCGCCCGATCAACACGAAACGGCGCCGGGTCGCATTGGCTTGCGGTCCGGCGCGTCTGAACGTCCTTTTTGGGGCGTCCGGTTCATCGGGGCTCAAGGTCGGATAATCGATTCCGGCCCGGGCCTCCAAAAGAGCGCGGAACCTACTCAAGCCGGGCCTTCAGGTCAAGGGTTGGCTTGGGGGCGGAAACACCCCGCAGCCGCAGGTCTCGGCCAGATCGACCAGCCGCTGTTCGGCGAGGCCGCCGAAGCGGGTGTCGAGAGCGATGATCCGCTTGCGCGCGGCGGCCAGATCGCCGCGCGCAAGGTCCTGGCGGACCTGTTCCACCCCCTCGTCCAGCGACCGCTGCAGGGCGGCGCGGCAGGCGGCCAGCCGGGCGGGGTCCGGCGTCTTCGGCTGGTCCAGGAGGTCGAGCCCGCGGGCCAGGCTATCGCCGCCGGCGAGCTCATGGCCCAGGCCTGACAGGGTGCGGCTTTGGACGCTCAGCAGGCAGTTGCGGCGCATGGACTGCACGCTGTCGGCTGCGGCGGACAAGGCCGCCTCGTCGTGCTCGCCGGTCAGGAACACCAGCCGCAGGCCGCCCTCCGCCTCCTCCCACAGGGCGCGCGACGGCAGTCGGGTTATGCCTGAACCCGCGGGATCGCTCCCAGCATCCAGAAGCGCCCCGCGGAACAGATCGGGATAGGCCAGGGCCAGGCGCATGGCCACGCGCGAGCCGCCGGAGAACCCGCCCACATAGACCCGCGCCGGATCGACCGGATAGCGGGCCATCACATTCGCCGCCGCGATCAAGGCCAGCGGATTGCGCCGGCCATAGGCGCTGTCGTCATTGCCGCTATGGGCGGCGGTGACGAAGATCACCCCTCGCCGGTCCAGCGCATCCCCCCAGCCCGCCGGCAGCCGCGCATCGGGCCAGGGCGGGATGAAAACCAGAAGGCCGTAACCTGTCGGCGGAGCGTGGGCGGGAACGTCGAGCAGGAACCGCTCTTGCGCGAGGTCGACCGCCTGGTCGCGCATCGCCTCCCCCGTCGCCGCGAGCTGGCGCCGCACCCGCTCGGCCTCCAGCGGGCTCAGCAGGCGCCGCGCCATCTCTTCGTTGCGCGACAGGGGCGAATAGCGGTCGAACACAATGCTCGCCTGAAGGCCGTTCAGCGCCGAGGCGGCAAGGGCCAGCATGCCGGCCAGCCCGCACAGGGCGCGGCGGCGAAGGGCGGCGAGGTCGGGACGCAGCAAGGCCATGGCGGTCGGCCGACCATACTACCGATCGACGTCCGGATGCCGCTTCGGATCTGGCCGAACCGTGCGCGGCGGGATCGGAACCCGCCACCCATGCGTTCACAGACGGTCGCGGCGGGAACCTCATTGGAGACAAAACGCATGGCGAAAAAGCATTTGATCGGTGTGATGGGGGCGATTTCCACGATTGCGGGCGCCCCTGGCGTCGCCGCAGCCGGGGCCAGCGAGCCCGCCGTTCCGCCGGCGGCTTCCTATGCCGACCTACTGCAGCCCATCCCAAATGCGATGGAGCGGCTGGCGCGGGCTGAGGCCGAGGCTGCCGCCAGGCCCAAGCTGATCGAGGCCCAGTATTATCCCCCGGCCACCCAGGACCATCATCACCACCATCACCATCACCACCATCACCACCATCACCACCACAGCGCACAGTGGTATCGGGATAACGGCTACTACTGGTATGGCGGCGCCTGGGTTCTGCGCCCCGCGCATCACCACCACCATCACCACCACCACCACCATCACCACAGCCAGGACCGCTACTAGGTCCCCTTACCCGCTCGCGCGGTCTCTCGCTCGGGCCGCGCGCAGCAGGTGGCGGTAGGAACCGTCGAACACGGTGTTGGTGCTTGAGACCCAGCGGGAGCCCTCGGCCAGGGTGTCCCGGCTGGCGTGGAGGCGGCGGGCCTGCAATTCGCGCTCGGCCGCCTCTTCTTCACCCATGGGCTCGAGCTCAAGATCCGGCTCAGCCGGGATGACCAGGATGTTGGCGAACGGCTCACCCTGGCGAAACACGTGCTCGCTCCCCTTTGGCGGGGCCTTGAAGATGACGAAGAACACCATAGGCCACCATTCCGACCGGATCAGGGCCGGCACCGCCAGCGGCGTGGTGTTGGTCGCGTCAGCGTAGAACCGCGGGTGCGGCTCGGTGCGGATCGCCCAGCCGGGCGGGACCTTCAGGTCCAGCAGGATCTGATAGGAATAGAAGCCTTCGCCGAAGGGGCGGAACGGCGGCCACAGCCGCCCGTCCTCCGGCCGAGGTCCCCAGTCGGCCTCCAGCTTGACCTTGCCGCGGACCGTGCGGACCCTCAGTTCCTGCTCGAACGGATAGGCCACCTCCAGCCCATAGCGCGCCCCTTCCGAGAACGGGGTGCAATGCCAGACCTGCTCATGGCTGCCATCCTTGCGCGGCTGCGCCTCCCCCGCCCAGCCCGGCACGGGGATCTCGGTGCGGCGCGGCGGCGAAAGGGGGCCGTGGATCCTGTATTTGACGAGCGGCAATTGGGCCTCCTCCGGCGCCGCGCCGCGAGGCCTGCGACGCGCTAGGCCAATGCCTTGGGAGGTTCCCGGTTCCCCGATCGCCAGCGACGGGCCCCAGACCAAAACGGCCCCGGATCGCTCCGAGGCCGTTCCAGTCTTTGACGCTGCAACCCAGGCTTATTCGGCCGGATGCTGTTCCGCTTCCGCGGCGAGGGCGATCTCGGCCGGCAGGGCCTCCTCGATCTGCTGGCTGCGGGTTGCGGCCAGGGCCTCGTCGCGCTTGTTGGCGATGCGCTGCAGGCCGCGCAGGTACGAGCCCGTGCCCGCCGGGATCAGGCGGCCGACGATCACGTTCTCCTTCAGCCCTTCCAGGGTGTCGATCTTGCCGTGCACCGAAGCTTCGGTCAGCACACGGGTCGTTTCCTGGAACGAGGCGGCCGAGAAGAAGCTGCGGGTCTGCAAGCTGGCCTTGGTGATGCCCAGCAGAACCGGCTGGACGATCGCCGGACGGCCGCCGCGGGCGACAGCCTTCTTGTCCTCGATCTCGAACTCCGGCTTGTCCATCTGGTCGCCGCGGATCAGGCCCGTATCGCCCGGCTCGATGATCTCGACCTTCTGCAGCATCTGACGAACGATCGTCTCGATGTGCTTGTCGTTGATCGGCACGCCTTGCAGACGATAGACCTCCTGGATCTCGTCGACCAGGAACTCGGCCAGGGCCTCGACCCCCAGGATGCGCAGGATGTCGTGCGGATCCGGGTTGCCGTCGATCAGGTACTCACCCTTGCGGATGATGTCCCCGTCGTGGACGGTGATGTGCTTGCCCTTGGGGATCAGGAACTCGACCGCCTCGCCGCCGTCTTCCGGGGTGATCTTGATGCGGCGCTTGTTCTTGTAGTCGCGGCCGAATTCGACGCGGCCGTCCATCTCGGCGATGACCGCGCAGTCCTTCGGGCGCCGCGCTTCGAACAGCTCCGCCACCCGCGGCAGACCGCCGGTGATGTCGCGGGTCTTGGCGCTTTCCGTCGGGATACGGGCCAAAACGTCGCCGGGCTTGACCTCGTCGCCGTCGCCGACCGAGAGGATAGCCCCCACGGGCAGCAGGTTACGAGCTTCGCCGCCGTTCGACAGGCGCTTGTAGGCGCCGTCGGCGTCGAGCACCGCCATGGCCGGACGCAGGTCCGCGCCGCGCGGGGTCGCACGCCAGTCGATGATCACGCGGTTGGAGATACCGGTGGCTTCGTCGGCCTCTTCGCGCACGGACAGGCCGTCCACCAGGTCTTCGAACCGGACCTTGCCGCCCACCTCGGTGATGATCGGGGTGGTGTAGGGGTCCCATTCGGCGATGCGGGCGCCCTTCTTGACCGCTTGGCCGTCCTTGACCCGCAGGCGCGCGCCATAGGGCGGCTTGTAGGTCTCGCGGTCCTTGCCGTCGACCTGGATCACGATCTGGGTGTTGCGGCTGAGGACCACCAGGGCTCCGTCGGCGGCCACGACGGTGGGGCCGGTGACCTTGGCCACCCCGTCATTGGTGCTTTCGAAGAACGACTGCTCGGCCACCTGGGCCGTACCGCCGATGTGGAAGGTCCGCATGGTCAGCTGGGTGCCCGGCTCGCCGATCGACTGGGCGGCGATGACGCCCACCGCTTCGCCGATGTTCACCTGGGTGCCCCGAGCCAGGTCGCGGCCGTAGCACGCGGCGCAGATGCCGGTGTTGGCCTCGCAGGTCAGGGACGAGCGAACCTTCACCGACTGCACGCCGGCCTTTTCGATCAGCTCTGACAGCTGCTCGTCCAGATAGGTGTCGGCCGGCACGATCAGCTCGCCGGTCGCCGAGTCCTTGATATCCTCGGCCGTCGAGCGGCCCAGGATGCGGGTGCCCAGCGAGACCAGCACGTCGCCGCCCTCGACCACGGCCCGCAGGGTGATGCCCCGGGTGGTGCCGCAGTCTTCCTCGGTGATGATGCAGTCCTGCGCCACGTCGACCAGACGGCGGGTCAGGTAGCCCGAGTTGGCGGTCTTCAAGGCTGTGTCGGCCAGACCCTTACGGGCGCCGTGGGTGGAGTTGAAGTACTCCAGCACGGTCAGGCCTTCCTTGAAGTTCGAGATGATCGGGGTCTCGATGATCTCGCCCGACGGCTTGGCCATCAGGCCGCGCATCCCGCCCAGCTGCTTCATCTGGGCCTGCGAACCACGGGCGCCGGAGTGGGCCATCATGTAGATCGAGTTGATCTCCAGCTCGCGGCCGTCGGCGCCTTTCTTCTTGGTCGAGATCTCCGTCATCATCTCGTCGGCGACGCGGTCGGTGGCCTTGGACCAGGCATCGACCACCTTGTTGTACTTCTCGCCGCGGGTGATCAGGCCGTCCGCATACTGCTGCTCATACTCGGCGGTCAGCTGGCGGGTCTCCTCGACCAGCACCTTCTTGCGCTCGGGGATGACGATGTCGTCCTTGCCGAAGGAGATGCCGGCCTTGGCCGCTTCCTTGAAGCCCAGGCCCATGATCTGGTCGGCGAAGATGACCGTCGCCTTCTGACCGCAGTGCCGGTAGACCGCGTCGATCAGATTGGCGATTTCCTTCTTGGTCAAGGGCTTCTCGACCAACCGGTGGCCGATGGCCGGGTGATGCGGCAGAAGGGCGGCGATCTTCATCCGCCCGGGGGTGGTGTCGATCACCTTGGTGCGGACCTGCCCCGTCTCGTCGGACTCGGCGTAGCGCGCCTTGATCTTCGAATGCAGGGTGACGATCTTGGCGTCCAGCGCGGCTTCGATCTCGGAGAGGCCGAAGAACACCTTGCCCTCGCCCGGTTCGCCGTCCTTGGCCAGCGACAGGTAGTAGAGGCCGAGCACCATGTCCTGAGACGGCACGATGATCGGGCGGCCGTTGGCCGGCGACAGGATGTTGTTGGTCGACATCATCAGGACGCGCGCTTCCAACTGGGCCTCGAGGCTCAGCGGAACGTGCACGGCCATCTGGTCGCCGTCGAAGTCGGCGTTGAAGGCGGTGCAGACCAGCGGGTGCAGCTGGATGGCCTTGCCTTCGATCAGCTTGGGCTCGAACGCCTGGATGCCCAGGCGGTGCAGGGTCGGGGCGCGGTTCAGGAGCACCGGGTGCTCCCGGATCACCTCTTCCAGCACGTCCCAGACGGCGCCCTGCTCACGCTCGACCATGCGCTTGGACTGCTTGACGGTGCCCGACAGGCCCTTGGCGTCGAGGCGCGCATAGATGAACGGCTTGAACAGCTCCAGGGCCATCTTCTTGGGCAGGCCGCACTCGTGCAGCTTCAGCTCCGGGCCGACCACGATCACCGAACGGCCGGAATAGTCGACGCGCTTGCCCAGCAAGTTCTGGCGGAAGCGGCCCTGCTTGCCCTTCAGCATGTCGGCCAGCGACTTCAGCGGGCGCTTGTTGGCGCCGGTGATGACGCGGCCGCGGCGGCCGTTGTCGAACAGGGCGTCGACGGCTTCCTGCAGCATCCGCTTTTCGTTGCGGATGATGATGTCGGGCGCGCGCAGCTCGATCAGGCGCTTCAGACGGTTGTTCCGGTTGATGACCCGGCGATAGAGGTCATTGAGGTCGGAGGTGGCAAAGCGGCCGCCGTCCAGCGGCACCAGCGGGCGCAGCTCGGGCGGGATCACCGGGACGACCGTCATGATCATCCATTCCGGCTTGTTGCCGCTCTCGATGAAGGCCTCGATGATCTTCAGACGCTTGGACAGCTTCTTCTGCTTGATCTCGGACGTGGTGGTGGCCAGGTCCTCGCGCAGGCTGTCGGCTTCCTTGGGCAGGTCGATGGCCTGCAGCATGCCGCGCACCGCTTCCGCGCCGATCTCGGCGGTGAAGCTGTCGTCGCCGTACTCGTCCTGGAAGTTCAGGTACTCGTCTTCCGACAGCAGCTGGTACTGCTTCAGGGGCGTCAGGCCCGGCTCGGTGACGATGTAGTATTCGAAATACAGGACCCGCTCGATGTCCTTCAGCGGCATGTCCAGCATCATGGCGATGCGGCTGGGCAGCGATTTCAGGAACCAGATGTGGGCGACCGGCGAGGCCAGCTCGATGTGGCCCATCCGCTCGCGCCGCACGCGGGCCAGCGTCACCTCGACGCCGCACTTTTCGCAGATGATGCCCTTGTACTTCATGCGCTTGTACTTGCCGCACAGGCATTCGTAATCCTTGGTCGGGCCAAAGATGCGGGCGCAGAACAGGCCGTCACGCTCGGGCTTGAACGTGCGGTAGTTGATCGTTTCCGGCTTCTTGATCTCGCCGAACGACCAGGACCGGATCTTCTCAGGGCTCGAGAGCGAGATGCGGATCTGGTCGAAGGTCGGGGCGGCGACCACCGGGTTGAAGATGTTCAGGACTTCCTGGTTCATGGGATATCCAGATCGTCAGTGTTTCAGAAGCGACCGGGAGAGGCTGACGGCCTCTCCCTTACGCGTAAGCTCGCGCAGTCCGATCCCTCGGCTCAGCGGTTCTCCAGCTCGACGTTGAGGCCCAGGGAGCGCATCTCCTTGACCAGCACGTTGAAGCTTTCCGGGATGCCCGCCTCGAAGGTGTCGTCCCCGCGCACGATCGACTCGTAGACCTTGGTCCGGCCGGCGACGTCGTCCGACTTCACGGTCAGCATCTCCTGCAGGTTGTAGGCGGCGCCGTAGGCTTCCAGCGCCCACACCTCCATCTCCCCGAAGCGCTGGCCGCCGAACTGGGCCTTGCCGCCCAGCGGCTGCTGGGTGACCAGGCTGTAAGGGCCGATCGAGCGGGCGTGGATCTTGTCGTCCACCAGGTGGTGCAGCTTGAGCATGTAGATATAGCCCACGGTGACCTGGCGCTTGAACGCTTCGCCGGTCTGGCCGTCATAGAGCTGGACCTGGCCGGTGCGGCTGAGCCCGGCGGCTTCGAGCATGTCCTCGATGTCGCTGATGTGGGCCCCGTCGAACACCGGGGTTGCGATCGGCACGCCCTTGGACAGGTTCCTGGCCAGTTCGGCCAGGCCGTCGTCGGTATCAGGCAGCTCCTCGTCCGGGCCGTAGATCTCGCGCAGGCGCGCGGTCAGGGCTTCGCGCTGGCCGCCGTGCTGCCAGGCGTCGAGCAAGGACGCGATCTGGCGGCCGAGGCCGGCGCTGGCCCAACCCAGGTGGGTTTCGAAGATCTGGCCGACGTTCATCCGCGAAGGCACGCCCAAGGGATTCAGCACCACGTCCACCGAGGTGCCGTCTTCCAGGTGCGGCATGTCCTCGATCGGCATGATCCGCGAGATGACGCCCTTGTTGCCGTGACGGCCGGCCATCTTGTCGCCCGGCTGCAGCTTGCGCTTCACCGCCACGAACACCTTGACCATCTTCATCACGCCGGGGGGCAGCTCGTCGCCGCGCTGCAGCTTGTCGACCTTGTCCTCGAAGCGGCGGTCCAGGCGCTTGCGAGCTTCGTCGAACTGGCGGCGCATGGCCTCCAGCTCGCCCATGGCCTTCTCGTCGTCGAGGGCGATCTGCCACCACAGGCCCGGGGAGATTTCCGCCAGCTTGTCGGGCGTGATCTCGCCGCGGCCCAGGCCCTTCGGCCCGGAGACGGCGACCTTGCCCAGCAGCAGTTCGCGCAGGCGGCCCTGGATGTTGCGGTTCAGGATGGCGAACTCGTCGTCGCGGTCCTTGCCCAGGCGGTCGATTTCTTCCCGCTCGATGGCCAGGGCGCGCTCGTCCTTGTCGACGCCGTGCCGGTTGAACACGCGCACCTCGACGATGGTGCCCGCCACGCCCGGCGGCAGGCGCAGGGAGGTGTCGCGCACATCCGAGGCCTTTTCGCCGAAGATGGCCCGCAAGAGCTTCTCTTCCGGGGTCATCGGGCTCTCGCCCTTAGGCGTGACCTTGCCGACCAGGATGTCGCCCGGCTGGACCTCGGCGCCGATGGCCACGATGCCCGCCTCGTCGAGGTTGCGCAGGGCTTCCTCGCCGACGTTGGGGATGTCGCGGGTGATTTCTTCCGGCCCCAGCTTGGTGTCGCGGGCCATGACCTCGAACTCCTCGATGTGGATCGAGGTGAACACGTCATCGCGCACGATCCGCTCGGAGATCAGGATCGAGTCTTCGAAGTTGTAGCCGTTCCAGGGCATGAAGGCGACGAGGGCGTTGCGGCCCAGGGCCAGTTCGCCCAGCTCGGTCGAGGGGCCGTCGGCGATGATGTCGCCGGCGGCGATGCGGTCGCCCACCCGCACCAGCGGACGCTGGTTGATGCAGGTGTTCTGGTTCGAGCGCTGGAACTTGGATAGGCGGTAGATGTCGACGCCCGACTTGTTGGGGTCGGTCTCTTCCGTGGCGCGGATGACGATGCGGGTGCCGTCGATCTGCTCCACCACGCCCGGACGGCGAGCCACCACGGTGGCGCCCGAGTCACGAGCCACCACCGCTTCCATGCCGGTGCCGACGAGCGGCGCGTCCGACTGGATCAGCGGCACGGCCTGGCGCTGCATGTTCGAGCCCATCAGGGCGCGGTTGGCGTCGTCGTTTTCCAGGAAGGGGATCAGGGCCGCGGCCACCGACACCACCTGCTTGGGCGAGACGTCCATGAAGGTGACCTGATCCTTGGTGATCAGCATCGGCTCGCCGCTGATGCGGCCGGGGACCAGATCTTCAACGATGTGGCCGTCGGCGGACAGGCCGATGTTGGCCTGGGCGATGGCGTGCTTCGCCTCCTCCATGGCCGACATGTAGACCACTTCTTCCTGGGCCTTGCCGTCGATCACCCGGCGGTACGGGCTTTCGATGAAGCCGTACTTGTTGACCACCGCGTGGGTGGCCAGCGAGTTGATCAGGCCGATGTTCGGGCCTTCCGGCGTCTCGATCGGGCAGATCCGGCCATAGTGGGTCGGGTGCACGTCGCGCACCTCGAAGCCGGCGCGCTCGCGGGTCAGGCCGCCCGGGCCGAGGGCCGACAGGCGCCGCTTGTGGGTGATTTCCGACAGCGGGTTGGTCTGGTCCATGAACTGGCTGAGCTGCGAGGAGCCGAAGAACTCCCGCACCGCCGCCGCGGCCGGCTTGGCGTTGATCAGGTCGTGCGGCATGACCGTGTCGATGTCGACCGAGCTCATGCGCTCCTTGATCGCCCGCTCCATGCGCAGCAGGCCGACTCGGTACTGGTTTTCCAGAAGTTCGCCGACCGAACGGACCCGGCGGTTGCCCAGGTTGTCGATGTCGTCGATCTCGCCGCGGCCGTCACGCAGGCCGACCAGGACCTTCAGCACTTCGAGCACGTCGTCCTTGCGGATCACGCGCATGTCGTCGGGGCAGTCCAGCTCCAGGCGCATGTTCATCTTCACGCGGCCGACCGAGGAGAGGTCATAGCGTTCGGAGTCGAAGAACAGGCCCTTGAACATGGCCTCGGCGGCTTCCACCGTCGGCGGCTCGCCCGGGCGCATGACGCGATAGATGTCGAACAGCGCCTCTTCGCGCATGGCGTTCTTGTCCACGCGCAGGGTGTTGCGCATGTAGGCGCCGACCGTGACGTGGTCGATGTCCAGGACGTCGATGGTGGTGAAGCCCTGCTCTTCCAGGGCCGTGATCGCCGCCGCGTCCAGTTCGTCGCCGGCCTCGGCGTAGATCTCGCCGGTCTGCATGTTGACCGCGTCGCGGGCCAGGTACTTGCCGGCCAGGGCTTCCGGCCCGAGCAGGAGGGTGGTCAGGCCATTGTCGGCGAAGCGCTTGGCGTTGCGGGCCGAGATCTTCTGGCCGGCGGGCGCCACTTCTTCGCCGGTGTCGCCGTTGATCAGGGCGAAGTCCGGCTTCACCCCGCGCCAGCGCTCGGGCTTGTAGGGCGTGGCCCAGCCGCCGGGGCGCTTCTCGTAGGGCACCACGTCATAGAAGGTGGTCAGGATCTCTTCGCCGTCCATGCCGAGGGCGTAGAGGAAGGTGGTGGCGGGCAGCTTGCGGCGGCGGTCGATGCGGACATAGACGATGTCCTTGGCGTCGAACTCGAAGTCCAGCCACGAGCCGCGATAGGGGATCACCCGGGCGGCGAACAGAAGCTTGCCCGACGAGTGGGTCTTGCCCTTGTCGTGGTCGAAGAACACGCCCGGCGAACGGTGCATCTGCGAGACGATGACGCGCTCGGTGCCGTTGACGATGAAGGTGCCCTTGTCCGTCATGAGCGGGATGTCGCCCATGTAGACGTCCTGCTCCTTGATGTCCTTGACCGAGCGGGCGCCGGTCTCTTCGTCCATCTCGAACACGATCAGGCGCAGCTTGACCTTCAGCGGCGCGGCGAAGGTCATGTCGCGCTGGATGCACTCTTCGACGTCGTACTTCGGGTCCTCGAACTCGTAGGACACGTATTCGAGCACCGCGCGCTCGTTGAAGTCCTTGATCGGGAACACCGACTTGAAGACCGCTTCGATCCCCTCGTCCCGGCGCTGGCCCGGGCGGACCTCGCGCTGCAGGAACTGTTCGTAGGAGGACCGCTGAACCTCGATCAGGTTCGGCATTTGCACAGCTTCAGGAATGCGGCCGAAAGACTTCCGGATCCGCTTCTTGCCGGTGAACGATTGCGCCATCGTGGCTCCCTTGGGTCGCGGGCGTCCGGACGGACTCCGCGCATAGACTGTCCATGCGTCCACCCTCGAAGCAGCGGCGGGCGAAAGCCTCGGCCGTTGCCGGACGCTGGAATGTCCCTGGTCCCTGGGAGAGGGATCAGGGCGCCCCTTCGCGCTGGTCGGAGGGCGGCTGACCGCGCCTCGGGGCGTAGAAACGGCGCGCTTACGAAATGGCAGGCGCGCGCAGGTTCGCTCTCTGGTTTGAGAAGGAACGGGTATTTAGTCGCTTGGGGCGCGAATGGGAAGAGGGTTTGTAGGATTTTCTGCGGCGCAGCTTACCGCCGAAGCGCCCGACAAACAAAACGGGCCCGGGGATCGACCCCGGGCCCGCCGCAGAACACACTTTGCAGTGCGATCTTACTTGATGCTGACGCTGGCGCCGGCTTCTTCCAGCTTCTTCTTGATCTCTTCGGCTTCCTGCTTGGAGACGTTTTCCTTGACGTTCTGCGGGGCGCCTTCGACCAGGTCCTTGGCTTCCTTCAGGCCGAGGTCCGGGCGGACCGAGCGGACTTCCTTGATCACGTTGATCTTCTTGTCGCCGCCGGCGGTCAGCACGACGGTGAACTCGGTCTGCTCTTCGGCGGCTTCGGCCGGAGCAGCGGCGGCGCCGCCGGCGACGGCGGCCACGGCGACCGGCGCGGCGGCCGAGACGCCCCACTTTTCTTCGAGCAGCTTGGACAGCTCAGCAGCTTCCAGCACGCTCAGGGCGGAGAGGTCGTCGACCAGTTTTTCAAGCTTGGACATTTGGATTTCCTTTGAGGAGGGGGATGTTGGGGAGATGACCTAGGCGGCGTCTTTGCTGGCGTAAGCCGAAAGCACGCGGGCCAGCTGGGCGGCGGGGGCCTGCAGGACGCCCGCGACCTTCGTCGCCGGGGCCTGGATGAGGCCGATGATCTTGCCGCGGATCTGGTCGAGCGAGGGCAGCGTGGCCAGGGCCTTCACCGCGCTCTCGTCCAGCACCGTCGTCTGGTCCAGCAGGCCGCCAATCACCGAGAATTTCTCGTTGTCCTTGGCGTACTGGGTGACGACCTTGGCGGCGGAGACCGGATCGGCGCCATAGGCGATGGCGACGGGGCCCTTGAAGAGGGCGTCGCCCGCTTCACCAGCCACGCCGTCCAGGGCCTTCTGGGCCAGACGGTTCTTCACCACCCGCAGCGAAGCGCCTTCCTTGCGGAGGCGGCCACGCAGATCGGTCATTTCCGCAACCGTAAGACCCAGATAGTGGGTCACGACGACAGCGCCGGAATCGGCGAAGACGCCCTTGAGCGCCTCGATCGATTCCGCTTTTTGAGCGCGGTCCATTGCGGTCTCCGTTACTCAAGTATGAGGCGGCCGGCCAATCCGGCAGCCGAAAACGGTTCGAGCCCCAAGGAGAACCTCGGAGCGCCAACCGGCTCAGCCTGTCCCAGGATGCTCGGCCGCGCTTTCGCTCCTCAAAGGGAGGGAATGGCGTCGGTCTCTGCTCCCCGTCTCCCAGCGGCGAGGAAGGGCTCTTCCTCATTTACGGTCCAGGCGGCCCCTGGACCCCGTAGTTCTCGGACAGGATCGGCGACAGGAACGAGCCCCATCGCCGGAAGTGGGGGCGTTTACAGGAAAGGGGGTGGGAGATCAAGGGCGGGACTCATGCCTGCATGCAAAAGGGGCGGACCTTTCGGCCCGCCCCTCCGCAACTCACAGCTTTCAGCAAACGCCTTACGCGTTCACCGAACCCGTATCGACCTTCACGCCCGGGCCCATGGTGGAGCTGAGCGAGATCTTCTTGATGTAGAGGCCCTTGGCGCCCGAGGGCTTGGCCTTGTTCAGGGCGTCGACGAGGGCGCGGGCGTTGGCCAGCAGGGCGTCGTCGGTGAACGAGGCCTTGCCGATGCCGGCGTGGACGATGCCCGCCTTCTCGACGCGGAACTCGATGGCGCCGCCCTTGGCGTCCTTCACCGCTTGACCCACGTTCGGGGTCACGGTGCCGACGCGCGGGTTGGGCATCAGGCCGCGAGGGCCGAGGATCTTACCCAGGCGCCCGACCAGGGCCATCATGTCCGGGGTGGCGATCACCCGGTCGAAGTCCATGAAGCCGCCCTGGATGCGTTCCACCAGGTCCTCGGCGCCGACAATGTCGGCCCCGGCGGCGGTGGCTTCAGCGGCCTTGGCGTCCTTGGCGATGACGGCGACGCGCACGTCGCGGCCGGTGCCCGACGGCAGGTTGACGACGCCGCGGACCTGCTGGTCGGCGTGGCGCGGGTCGACGCCCAGATTGACCGACATCTCGACGGTCTCGTCGAACTTGGCCTTGGCGTTGGCCTTGACCTGGCTGATGGCGGCCGGCAGGGCCAGGGTGGCGTTGCGGTCGCCGGTGAAGGCTTGGACGCGCTTTGCGATCTTGGTCATGGGTTAGTTCTCCACCACCTTCAGGCCCATGGACTTGGCGGAGCCTTCGATGATGCGGGCCGCGGCCTCGATGTCGTTGGCGTTCAGGTCCTTCATCTTCTTCTCGGCGATCTCGCGCAGCTGGCTGCGGGTGATCTGGCCCACGGTCTCGCGGCCGGTCGTCTTGGCGCCCGACTTCAGCCCGGTGACTTCCTTGATGAAGTGGGTCGCCGGCGGGGTCTTGGTGATGAAGGTGAAGCTCTTGTCCTGATAGACGGTGATCACCGTCGGCAGGGGCGTGCCCTTGGGCATGTTCTCGGTGCGGGCGTTGAACTCCTTGCAGAAGCCCATGATGTTGACGCCGCGCTGGCCGAGAGCCGGGCCGATGGGCGGTGACGGCGTGGCGGAGCCAGCCTTCACCTGCAGCTTGATGTAGCCGAGTATCTTCTTTGCCATCTTGTCCTCTCTTCGAGGGGCGGACGATCCGTCCCTCTGGTGAGCCGTGGTGCGGGGTTACGGTGGCCGCCCCCTCCCACGGATTTGGGTTTGGTCAGGCGGTCTTTTCCACCTGGCCGTACTCGAGCTCGACCGGCGTGGCGCGTCCGAAGATGGACACGGTCACGCGCAGGCGAGCGCGTTCTTCGTCAACCTGCTCCACGGAGCCGTTGAAGCTGGCGAACGGCCCGTCGATGACGCGCACGGTCTCGCCGATTTCGAAGCTGATGGTGGGCTTGGGCCGCTCGACGCCTTCCTCGATGGCGCCGATGATCCGCGCGACCTCCTTTTCGGAGACCGGGATCGGCTTGGAGCCCGAACCCAGAAAGCCGGTGACCTTCGGGGTGTTCTTGATCAGGTGATAGGCCTCGTCGGTGAGGTCCATCTTCACCAGCACATAGCCGGGGAAGAACTTCCGCTCGGCGTTGACCTTGCGGCCGCGGCGGATCTCGACCACGTCCTCGGTCGGCACCAGGATCTCGGAGAAGTTCCCCTCCAGGCCCTGGTTCTTGGCCTGCTCGCGGATGGACTCGGCCACCTTCTTCTCGAAGTTCGAGTAGGCGTGGACGATGTACCACTTGTGGCGCGGGTTGGAGGTCGCGATTTCGGCGGCTTGTGCGCTCATGATCTTATCCCTTGGCCGCCCAGCCGAGCAGCGCCTGCATGATCGCGCCCAGAGCCCCGTCGATGAGGAGGAAGTAGACGGCGCTGATCACCACCATGATGAAGACCATCACCGAGGTGATCCAGGTCTCGTTGCGGGTGGTCCAGGTGATCTTGCGGGCCTCGGCGCGGACTTCGCGCGCGAACAGGGCCGGGTTGAACGGCTTTTTCGGAGCCGAAGCCTCGGCGGCCTTGGAAACGGCGGACCCGGCCGAGACGACAGCCGGCTGGGCCTGCGGCCTTGCGGGCCGGGCCTTGGGGGCTTGCGGTCTGGCGCCTGGTGTTCTGGCCATAGACGGCTTCGACTCTCTAGACTCTGCAGGCCGACCCCATGGGCGGCCCAAACGAAAATTGAATGGCAGGAGTGGAGGGACTCGAACCCCCGGCCCTCGGTTTTGGAGACCGATGCTCTACCAGCTGAGCTACACTCCTTCAGGCCAAAACCAAACGCGCCGGAAGGCGGAGAGGCCCGCCGGCGCGATCGGCTTTCGCCGGAGCCGCGTCGTTTATCAGCGGCGGGCCTCTGGAGCAAGGGTTTGCGGCGGACGATTTGCGGCGCCGCTAGCCCCAAACCCGCGCGGCGTAATCGATGAAGTTGCGGCCCAGCACCTTGTCGATCACCGCCGCCTTGACCCCGCGCCGCGACAGCAGGTCGACGATGGTCGCGTACTGGCCGGGGCCGCGCAGATCGACCACGAACGGATAGGTGTCCGGGCCCTCGCCCTTGGCGGAGACACCCGCCGCCCGCCGTTCGGCGATCTCTTTGGCGAGGGCTGACTGGTAGCGGACCAGATCATCGACGCCGGTGGCCGAGCCGTCGGTGCCCAGGCCCATGTGGTCCTCGCCGCAGACCCCCAGCGCATGGACGATGTGGTCGGCGGCGGCGCTGGCGTGGGGACGCCCGTCGGGGGTGAGGAAGGGCATGAAATAGATCCCGACGAAGCCGCCCTTCTCCGCCGCCAGCCTCAACTCCTCGTCGGTCTTGTTGCGCGGCAGGTCGGTCAGGGCCCTGCAGCCGGTATGGTTGATCGAGATCGGCGCCTTGGACGCGGCGATGGCGTCGAGGCAGGTCTGGCGGCCGCTGTGCGAGAGATCGACCATCACCCGCGCGCTGTTCAGGCGCTCGACAAGTTGGCGGCCCAGCGGCGTCAGCGGCGTATCCTCCGGCGCCACCGACCCGCCGCCCATCATGTTCCTGTCGTTATAGGTCAGCTGGAACACCCGCACGCCGCGGCGGACATATTCGTCCAGGTGCTGCAGTTGCTCGCCGACCTGGACCGAATTCTGAAAGCCATAGATAAGGCCAATCTTGCCTGCCGCCTTGGCGCCCGCGATGTCGGCCGCCCGGTTCACCACCGTCAGGTCACGGGCATTGCCGGCGACGAGCCCGTCCCATCGGTCCAGCGATTTGAGCGTCTCCTGATGCGGGTCGCCCGGCCCCGCGACATAGCCGACCGTGATGTTGATGGCGCTTAGCCGCGCCGCCCTGGCGTCGGCGATGGCGCGGTCGTCGACCTCGAGCACCTCGCCGCCCGGCCGGATCGGGTTCTTTTCGCCGAGCGACAGATTGGGGTCCCAGAGATTGCCCAGCGCATTGACGACGATGGGGTCCGTGGGCGCGGCGAAAGCTCGCGGTCCCGCCAGCGAAGCCGCTACGGCGCCAGCGAGCAGCCCCCTGCGCGACAACGACATCCGTCTTCCCCCATGGCTGCTCTCAGGCGACAGCTTAGGCGCGTCGGCGGTTCAGCCAAGCTTGAGATTGGGCTGATCAGACTTCGGGGTCGATCTCGATATAGACGTTCTCGACGCTGAAGCTCTGGCGCCGGGCCCAGTCGAGCGCCGCGTCCTGGGCGCGGTCGAAGCCGGTGGCCTGGGCGCGGTCATAGCGCATGATCGCGCCGCGTTCGTCCTCGGTCAGGGCCGAGGGGCTGTCTCCCCATCGGGTATAGGAGATCAGCACCCGATGCTGGGATTGCGGCGGGGCGGGGTCGGTCCCCGGCTGAACCCTGAGGACATGGAACGACATGCCGCCATGATACGTCGGAACGGGCGCCGGTTCCATGCCCATGTACGCAAAACGGCCGCCGGGGGTGTTCCCCCGACGGCCGCCCTGTTCAGCCTGGATAGGCTGAGACGCGATTACTCGACGATCTTGGAGACCACGCCCGCGCCGACCGTGCGGCCGCCTTCGCGGATGGCGAAGCGCAGCTTCTCTTCCATCGCGATCGGGGTGATCAGCTCCACGTCCAGCTCGGCGTTGTCGCCGGGCATGATCATCTCCACGCCTTCCTTCAGCCTGATGATGCCGGTGACATCGGTCGTGCGGAAGTAGAACTGCGGGCGGTAGTTGGTGAAGAACGGGGTGTGGCGGCCGCCTTCTTCCTTGGTCAGGATGTAGGCCTCGGCCACGAACTTGGTGTGCGGGGTGATCGAGCCCGGCTTGCACAGCACCTGGCCGCGCTCGACGTCTTCACGCTTGGTGCCGCGCAGCAAGACGCCCACGTTGTCGCCGGCCTGGCCCTGGTCCAGCAGCTTGCGGAACATTTCCACGCCGGTGCAGACGGTCTTCTGCAGCGGGCGGATGCCGACGATCTCGACTTCCTCGCCCACCTTGACCACGCCGCGCTCGATACGGCCCGTGACTACGGTGCCGCGGCCCGAGATCGAGAACACGTCTTCCACCGGCATCAGGAACGGCAGGTCCACCGGACGCTCCGGCTGCGGGATGTAGGCGTCCACCTGGGTCATCAGCTCCAGGATCGAGTTCTCGCCGATGATCGGGTCGCCGCCGTCGATCGCCACCTTGGCCGAGCCCTTGACGATCGGGATGTCGTCGCCCGGGAAGTCGTAGCTGGACAGCAGTTCGCGAACTTCCATCTCGACCAGGTCGAGCAGTTCGGCGTCGTCCACCAGGTCGACCTTGTTCATGTACACGACCAGCGCCGGCACGCCGACCTGACGGGCCAGCAGGATGTGCTCGCGGGTCTGCGGCATCGGGCCGTCGGCGGCCGACACCACCAGGATCGCGCCGTCCATCTGCGCCGCGCCGGTGATCATGTTCTTCACATAGTCGGCGTGCCCGGGGCAGTCGACGTGCGCGTAGTGGCGGTTCTGCGTCTCGTATTCCACGTGCGCGGTGTTGATCGTGATCCCGCGCGCCTTTTCTTCCGGCGCCGCGTCGATCTCGTCGTACTTCTTCGCCGTCGCGCCGCCCGTCTTCGCCAGCGTCATCGTGATCGCCGCCGTCAGCGTCGTCTTGCCGTGGTCAACGTGACCAATCGTGCCGATGTTGCAGTGCGGCTTGTTACGGTTGAATTTTTCCTTGGCCATCGTCTTACCTGTAGTGGCGCGGTTTTGAGGGGCGCGGGTTGGGGTCTCGAAAATCTGGAGCGGGTAGCGGGAATCGAACCCGCATCCTCAGCTTGGAAGGCTGCTGCACTACCATTGTGCTATACCCGCAAGGGTGAAGCGGTCGAGCCGCGAAACTCCTCCAGTCGGTCCAGGCCGGCGTCGCCGGTCAGCCTGAGCCCAGAAACACGGTAGCGCAGCCTTGGCTCCCGACCGGGATCCAAAACCTGCGTTCTGGGGACCGGATCTTCAGCCTCGGCGCGCGTGGTGGGGGAAGTAGGACTCGAACCTACGAAGGCGTACGCCAGCGGATTTACAGTCCGCCCCCTTTGCCGCTCGGGACATTCCCCCGCGCGCGCCGGAAGCATCGATCTTCGCCCGAAAGCCTTGGCCGGATGGCCACGGCCCTCGAACAAAAAACCTCCGCCTGCAGAGCCGAGAGATGATAGCACATCGCTCGGCCGGCGCCGCGGAGGCTTCGAGGCCCCAAAATGGAGCGCGTCTTATAGTGGCCTCTTTTCGCGAACGCAACGACCGGAAATTTCGTCCGAAGACGGGGGCGGAACGGCCGAGCCAGGGGCGTCCCGGCCCCCACAAAGCGCCGCACAAATCCGCACATGACAAGGCTTCGAGCGACTGGCTGTGGGGCTGGCACGCGGTCGAGGCGGCCCTGGCCAACCCGCGCCGGGAGAAGCCGCGGCGCCTGCTGGCGAGCGAGGACCGCGCCCGTCAGCTCACCGAACGATTCGGCCAGCCGCCTGCGCTGGAGATCGCCGATGCGGCCCAGATCGCCCGCGCCCTGCCCGCTGGCGCCGTGCACCAGGGCGTCGCCCTGAAGATCGACCCGCTGGAGCCCCTGCCCTTGGACGAGCTGGCCGAGGACCGGTCCGGCCCCCTGGTCATGCTGGACCAGCTGACCGATCCCCAGAACGTCGGCGCCATCTTCCGTTCGGCCGCTGCCTTCGGGGCCAGGGGGATCATCCTGCAGGACCGCAACGCCCCCGCCCTCGCCGGCGCCCTGGCCAAGGCGGCGGTGGGCGCGGTCGACATCCTGCCCCACGCCCGGGTCACCAACCTGTCGCGCGCCCTGGAGCGGCTGGCCGACCTCGGCTGGCGGGCCGTGGGCCTGGACGGCGCCGCTCAGGAAACGCTGGAAGCGGTGCTGGACGAGCGGCCCACCGTGCTGGTGCTGGGTTCCGAGGGCGAGGGCATCCGGCGCCTGGTCAGCGAACACTGCGACGCCCTGGCCCGAATCCCCATGCCCGGCGGCTTCGAGAGCCTGAACGTCTCGGCCGCGGCCGCCGTGGCCCTCTATGAGCTGTCGCGGCCCCGCGGAACCGGCGCCAAAGGTTAACGCAAAGCGTCGCACCCGGCGCCGCCAAAAGCGAGAAAACCCAACCAATATCTCGCTTTAGGGGTGAATGACCTTCCCCGACACAGGTTAATTTTGTTGATTTCCGGCTTGAGCGTGGTTCTCTGGCCCCCTTGCGTCCGACCGTTGGGCGCAAGCGCGGACGCCAGTGCTGTAGGAAAGGCGCGGATTTTGACAGTGAGCTGGCGACTGAAGGCTTGGGACGTCGTCACCAGCGGCCTCATCGGGGTCCTGGTGCTGCTCGTCGCCGGCTGCGAAGGCCCGCCGCCGGAGCAGGCTCCGCCGCCGCCGCCCATGGCCACCGCAGAGGCGCCGCCGCCCCCCGCTGCACCCGATCTCGCCGGCGGGCCTCCGCCGGCCGAGGCCGCGCCGACGCCGCCGCCCGCACCGGCGGACCAGACCGCCAGCATGGCCCCGATCCCGAACCCCGAGGACATGTCGGCGGACGAGCGCGCCCGGGTCTATGGTCACCGCTACGACCAGCCGTCAGCCAGGCCGGCGCCGGCCCTGGCCGAGGCTTCGCCGTCGCCCCATCGCCACCCTCACCGCCAATGGGCCCGCAACACCCATGTCTGGGGGATGACGCCCCACGGCGCCCCCGCAGCTCGCCTCACCGCCCAGCGCCATGGGCTGCGCCCCAGCCAGCCGGCGCCTTCGGCCGCCGCCAGGCCCGCGGCGCCGGCCCCCGCCGCAGTCAGCGAGCGCCTGGCCCAGATGCAAGGCGCCCTCCGGGGTCCGGTGGCCGACGGCTCCGGCTTCGTGGTCAGCGACGATCTCGCGGCCGGCAAGCCGGGTTCGGTCACCCTGACCCTGCCCGCCGACCTCTACGCCCGCATCCGCAACGAGGCGGCCAAGAACGGCCTGGGCCAAGAGGCGCGCCATTTCGACGTCACCGCCAGCCTCAGCGGAGACGGCTATCTGATCACCCCAGCCGCGCCCCAGACCCTGCAAGCGCCAGCCGCTGATTCCCTGACCGCGCCGTCGCCGAGTTTCGCCTGGCAGGTCCAGCCCCAGCCCGGCTCGGCCGGGGGCCCGCTGAGGGCCGATCTGGTCGCTCATCTGGACGGCGCAGCCCAGGCGCTGCCGCTGCTGTCGCTGGAGCGACCGGTCAAACCAGCGCCAATGGCCGAACAACCCCCCGCCCAGAGCCTGGGCCTGTTCAACCTGCACATGGGCGATGTCGACCTGCCGGGGCTGGGCAAGGTTCCCGTGAGCTCGATCCTGGCCGTCCTGCTGCTGATCCTGGTGGTGGTGGTGCTGGTCGCCGCGGCGCGCCACACCGCCGAGCGCGACCGGGCCGAGCGCCGCCGGGCCCGCGCAGCCGCCCGCGCCGCCATGCTGGCCGACGAAGAGCACGCCGCCGCCCGGGCCGCCGGACGTCAGGCCGAGCCGGCCCGCTGACGCCCAAGCTTCACGGACGAGCGCTTGCCAGCGCCGCGCCAAAACTTCATTGATCCCTGATGGGGCAGACCTTCTTTGCGAGCCTGGCTGGCGCGATGTGGATCGGGCCGCTTTCCGCCCTGGTCCAGGTGGTGCTGATCGACCTGGTGCTGGCCGGCGACAACGCCGTCGCCGTGGGCATTTCGACCAGCGGCCTGACGCCCAAGGATCGCCGGCTCGCCATCCTGCTGGGCCTGGCCGCGGCCGTGGTCATGCGCATCGCCTTCGCCCTGGCGGCCGCTCAGCTGTTGAACCTGATCGGCCTGACCCTCGCTGGCGGCATACTGCTCTTGTGGGTGTGCCTGAAGATGGTGGGCGAACTCAGGGCCCAGGGCCGCGCCGCGCGCGATCAGGCCGACCCGCCGGCCAAGACCCTGTCCCAGGCCTTCCTGCACATCCTGGCCGCCGACCTTTCCATGTCGCTGGACAATGTGCTGGCCGTGGCGGGCGCGGCCCACGCCCACCCCTACATCCTGGTGTTCGGCCTCCTGCTCTCGATCGGCCTGACGGGCCTGGCGGCCAACGCCATCGCCAAGTTCCTGCACCGCATGCGCTGGCTGGGCTATGTGGGGGTGGCGATCGTGTTCTACGTCGCCCTGCACATGATGTGGGAGGGCTATCGCGGGGTGGTGATCGGCCTCGACGCGGTGGCCCCCTACAACGCCCTGATGCCCGACTGGCTGGACATTAAGCCGGGCGAAGAGGCGGCGCACCACAAGAAGAAATAGCCCCTACTCCGCCCCGCCGAACCGCTCGGTCCATTCGGCGACCTGGGTGTCCTCGATCTTCTTGAACAGCACCTCGGGCGCGCGCACCGGCCGCCCGGCCTCGATGCGCGACAGCTCGGCGGCGATGTCCGTGCTGGGCCAGGTCGGCGGGTACGACTCGCCCAGCGCCTCGGCGATCTTCTCCGCCGCGAACGGGACCACCGGGGCCGAGACCCTGGCGAACAGGCCGACGAGGTTGATGGCCGTACGCACGATCACCGCCGCCCGCGCCGCGTCGGTCTTGATCGCGGTCCAGGGCGCGGCCTCCTGCAGGTACTCGTTGCCCAGCACCCATAGCGCCCTGAGCGCCTGGGCCGACTTGCGAACCTCGATCGCCTCCATCAGCTCGGTCAGTTCAGCCAGGCGTGCGGCGACGTCGGCGTAAAGCTTATCTTCCAGCGGCCCGGGCTCGCCGCCCGCCGGGACCACGCCCTCGAACTTGCTCTCGTTGAACTTCAGGATCCGGTTGACGAAGTTGCCGAACACGTCGGCCAGGTCCTTGTTGGCGGCGGTGACGAACTGCTCCCAGGTGAAGGCGGTGTCCGAGCCCTCCGGGCTGTTGGCGGTCAGGTACCAGCGCCACAGGTCGGCCGGCAGGATCTCCAGCGCCTGGTCCATGAAGACACCGCGCTTCTGCGAGGTGGAGAACTTGCCGCCGTACCAGTTCAGCCAGTTGAAGGCCTTGAGCATGTCCACCAGCTTCCACGGCTCCTCCGAGCCCAGGATGGTGGCGGGGAAGCTGACCGTGTGGAAGGCGACGTTGTCCTTGCCCATGAACTCGACATAGCGCACGTCGCCCGCGCCCTTGTCGGTGCGCCACCAGCGCTCCCAGTCGGCGCCGGTCGCGTCGGCCCACTCGTGGGTGGCGGCGATGTATTCGATCGGCGCATCGAACCAGACGTAGAACACCTTGTCCTCAAATCCCGGGCGCGGCGCCCCGCCCCGGGTCACCGGCACGCCCCAGGCCAGGTCGCGGGTGATGCCGCGGTCGATCAGGCCCTCGTCCAGGTGCTTGTAGGCGATCGAGCGGGCCAGGGTCGGCCAGTCGGCCTTCTGGTCGACGAAGCCCCTGATGCGATCCTGCATCTTCGTCTGCAACAGATAGAGGTGGCGGGTGTCGCGCACCTCCAGATCCCGCGAGCCGGAGATCACCGAATAGGGATTGATCAGGTCGACCGGGTCCAGAAGGTTGCCGCAATTGTCGCACTGGTCGCCGCGCGCCTTTTCATAGCCGCAGTGCGGGCAGGTCCCCTCGATATAGCGGTCGGGCAGGAAGCGCTTGTCGGCCAACGAATAGACCATACGGTCGGTTCGCTCCTCCACCAGGCCATTGTTCTCCAGGACCTCGGCGAAGTGCTGGGTCAGAACCTTGTTCTGCGGCGAGGACGAGCGGCCGAACCAGTCCCAGGACAGGCCGAAGGCGCGGCCGACGTCGTGCTGCGCCCGGTGCTGCTCCTCGCAATAGGTGAACACGTCCTGGCCGGCCTCGGCGGCGGCCAGCTCGGCCGGGGTGCCGTGCTCGTCCGTGGCGCAGATATAGAGGGTCTCGTGGCCGCGGGCGCGCTGGAAGCGGGCATAGATGTCGGCCGGCAGCATCGACCCGGCCAGATTCCCCAGGTGCTTGATCCCGTTGATGTAGGGCAAGGCGGAGGTGATCAGGATGCGGGCCATGTCGGTCTCGGAAACAAGGAAGGCGCGCATATAAGGCGGAATGCCGCCAAAGCCAAAGCGGGTCAGGCCTGTTGCTGCAAGGGGCGCTGGCCCAGGGTCTGGGCGACCATCACCAGATAACCATCGGGATCGAGCACAAACACCTCCCGTTGGCCGCCCTCACGATCGCCGTGGCGGCGCCAGACCTCGCGCGGGCCAGCGTGCAGCGGAACGCCAGCCCGGGCGATCGCCGCCTCGACTGAGCCGAGATCGTCGGCATAGACCTGGAACATCACCCCGCGACCGAACGGCGCCGCCATCGGCCCGGTTTCCCACACCCCGCAGCGCTGGTGCAGCATCACCTGCGCTCCTTCGGGTCGCTCCAGATAGGCGAAGCCCTCGTCCGGCCGTTGATAGGCGATAGAGAACCCCAGGACCTCGCGCCAGAAGCGGAGGCTTGCGCCGATGTCCGTGACCAGAAGTTCGGCCACCATCGGCGCCCAGCCACCCTTCGGCGGCGCGCCAAAGTCCGCATCAGCCATATCCCCCTCCTGAGCACGGCGAAGCTGATGCTCAACCTTGGCTCGGTTTTCGACTATTCTTGGCTGGGGGACCAGGGACGCGACACAGATCGCGCGAACGCCTCCGCGAAAGGGAGCGAAACATGCTGAAGGGCGTCAACTGGATCGCGGTGATCGCCGCGCTGGTCCTGCTCGAGGTGGCGGGCTTTCTCTACTACGCGGTGATCTTGAAGGACGCCTGGATCGCGGCGCTGGGAACGCCGCCCGAGCCGAAGAGCGTCGGCTTCGCCCAGGGGTTGGGCATGGGCGACACCCTGATCATCGTCCTCGGCCTCGCCTGGCTGCAGCGGCGGCTGGGCGCGCGCAGCCTCGGCGCCATGCTGGGCGTGGCCCTGGCGGCCTGGCTGTTCTTCGATTTCACCACCATGGCCATCGACTATCTGTTCGTCGGCCAGAGGGGCGCGCTGGTCGCGATCAACATGGGCTACCAGCTTCTGGCCTATGCGCTCGCCGGCCTGACCCTCGGCGCCCTGCCGCCCCGAGCGTAAAGCCGACAACCGGCTGTTGCACCGAAGTCCGATTCGACTACGCTTATGCTGTGAGGGTTCCGACCGCTGTTACGTCGCGCGGTCGAAAGTGCGCGTGATCTCCGACAGGCAAGACCGGGGGCGATTTGGCATGAGCGATCCCTTTTCGATGCAATGGGACCAACTCGGCGCGGCGGTGGCCGGCGTCGGGGCCCTTGGCGCAGCGGCGTTCGGCGTCGTCGAATCCGTCGGCAAGGCCTTCGCCTTCAGCTATCGCCAGGGGCCGCACAAGCACCTGAGACACGTGGGCCTGGCCTATGTCGGCCTGGGCAGCGTGCGGCGCATGATCGGGCCGCTGAGACCGGCGCTGAAACTCGCCTATGGCGCGGACTACGAGGAGATCGTCGCCCAGCAATATCGCGCCGGCCGCAGCGACGGCCCGGCCTCGGACACCATCCGCCAGGGCGTCAGGCTCGGCCTGCCCTTCCTCGAGCAGGACGCGGCCACGGCCCTGATCGCGGCGGTCTGGGATATGCCGGCCGCCAGTTCCGGCCAGCTGGCGGCGGCGCTGAAGGCGCCGGCGGCGGCGCCCGCCGCGGGAGGCGGGGCGGCGGGGGCCGCAGCCGCAGCTCCGGCGATCGACCCGGCCCAGGCCCTGGCCGGCCGGTTCGCCACCGCCCTCGACGCGCGCATCAACGCCGCCTTCCAGGTGGCCGACGAGCAGTACGAAGCCTCGGCCAAGAGCTGGGCGGCGGTGGTCTCGGTGGCCCTGGCGGTGGGCTTCAACATCGGCATGGCCAAGGCCGGCGTCACCCCCCTGCCCTGGCCGATCGACATACTGGCCGGCCTGGTGGCCGTGCCCCTGGCGCCCGTGGCCAAGGACCTGTCGACCTCGCTGCAGAACGCCCTGACGGCGTTCAAGTCGATCTCCGGCAAGCCGTCCTGACATGCTGGTGCTCAGCTTCCGCGACATGAGCACGCCCCAGGCGAGCGCGGTCACTTCAGCCGCGGTCTATGAGCTCGACGTCGATGGCCCCGCATTCAGTTGGAACCCGCCGCCGAAGCTCACCCTGGTCGATTGGGATCAGGTCAAGGCGGCCTGGCGCGGCAAACATGTCTGTTTCGTCGTGCATGGCTTCAACGTCGGCCGCGACAACGGCTATACCAGCTTCGGCTGCGCCAGCCAGGAGATGGCGCCCGACGGCGCTCTGCCCGGCATGGGCGCGCCCGGTCCCTGGGACCTTACGGCATCCGGCATTGACGTGGCCGTCCCGGTGCTCTGGGCCGGCGACTGGTACCTGCCGATCAACTACCCCTTCCTGCTGCCCGACGTGCGCCTGACCGGCGCGCATTTCGCCGACCTGATCCTCAGTGCGGCGACCCAGATGTCCCGTGTCTCCTTCGTCAGCCACAGCATGGGCGCGCGGGTGGTGCTGGAGACGGTGCAGCAGACCCTGGCCAAGGCGGCCAAGAAGGGCTACCGCACGCCCCGGTTCGACACCGCCCTCCTGACCGCCGCTGCGGCCAGCGACGAGGTGCTGGACGATCCCAACTACGCCCTGGCGGTGGCGGCGATCGAGCGGTTCGTGGTCGTCTCGTCCCGCGCCGACCGGGTGCTGTCCCTGGCCTTCCCGCCGGGCAATGCGGTGGAACAGGCCCTGTGGCCCAACGATCCGGGGGCCGACGCAGCGCTCGGGCGCTATGGCCCCCGGCTCAAGACCGGCTCGGCGGCGCTCGGCAAGACCGAGTGGTACGAGATTCCGCAAGGGACCGGCGACCCGCGCTTCAACCAGGGGCACGAGGACTATTTCCCCTGGCCCTGGCAGGACCCGCCCGATCCCGTCTTCCCGAACGGCTGGTCGCGCAAACGGGTCGACATCGGCCTGATCTCCCAGGCTGTGCTGGACAATGGAACCCCAGCCTGGCCGCCGGCCAAGCCGGTCACGCCGCGCGCCTCCGACGACTGACGGCGCCGCGTTGACACCCAAGGCGAAGCCGGCTTGGCTCGCCCAACTCCGATCCTAGCCTGAGCTTTCCCAATGCTGATCCTCGCCGCCGCCCTGGCCCTCGCCACCGCCCAGGGCGCGCCGCCCGCCGCGGTCCGCCAGCACGTCTTCGCCGACCTGGCCCTCTCGCCGGGCGCCGAGCGGACCGCCAGCGTCGAATACGACGATGACGGCGACCCCAGCCGCGAGCCGCACCAGGCCATCGCCCTGCGCGACGCGACGGGCGGCCAGGTGATCCGGCGGATCGACCCTTGCCCCGGCTGCCGCTACCACGACCTGACTTTCTCGGCCGATGGCGAAACCCTGGCCTTCATGGCCCAGAACCGCGTCGCCGGGACCACCACCCTCTACCTAGCCAACGCAGCGGGGGTGACGGCGCGCGCCAGCCTCAACGGCGTCGCGCAGAAGCCGCGCTGGTCGCCGGACGGGCGCACGATCGGCTTCCTGGCCGTGGTCGGGGCGCACAAGGAGGTGGGCGCCACCCAGGCCGCCGCGCCCCAGGTCGGCGAGATCGGCGAGGCCCCCGACGAACAGCGCATCGCCGTGGTCGCCGCCGCGGGGAAAGAGCCCCTGCGCCTGGTCTCACCCGCCGACACCTTCGTCTACGAGTACGACTGGACCCCGGACGGCAAGGGCTTCGTCGCCACCGCCGCCAAGGGGGACGGCGACAACAATTGGTGGGTGGCGGACCTGGAGGGCGTGGACCTGGCCACGGGCGCCGCCCATCGCATCGCCAAGCCCGCCGACCAGCTCAACGACCCGCGGATCTCGCCGGACGGAGCCCAGGTCGCCTTCATCGGTGGGCTGATGAGCGACTTCGGCTCGGTCGGCGGCGATCTCTATCTCGTCCCCACCGGCGGTGGGACGCCGGTCGACCTGACCCCCGGTTTCAAGGGCAGCTTCACCAGCCTCGCCTGGCGCAAGGGCCGCATCCTGGCCACCGCCCTGATCGGCGACAAGGCCGCCCTGGTCGCGGCCGACCCCAAGACCGGCAAGATCGAGACCCTGTGGTCCGCGCCGCTGTCGGTGGAGGGCGGCGACGGCCGGATCCTGCTGGACGCCAAGGGCGAGACCGCGGCCAGCATCGTACAGGACTACGAGCACGCGCCGGAGATCGCGGTCGCTCCCATCGCGGGGCTGGGCTTTTCCGCCCGCATCACCCGCGACAACGCCGCCCTGCCCGCCGCCGGCTCGGCCCGCAGCGTCGAGTGGACCAGCGAGGGCCGCACGGTCCAGGGCTGGTTGCTGTCGCCGACCAAGACCGACCCCGGCAAGACCTACCCCATGCTGACCATCATCCACGGCGGGCCCAGTGCGGCGACCACGCCCACCTATGTCGGTTTCGTCGGCCGCTCGGTGCTGACCCGCGAACTCCTGGCCAAGGGCTATTTCGTCTTCGAGCCCAACCCGCGCGGCAGCTACGGCCAGGGCGAGGCCTTCACTCGCGCCAATGTCCGCGACTTCGGCGGCGGCGACCTGCGCGACATCCTGGCCGGCGTCGACGCGGTGGAGAAGATCGCCCCGGTCGATGATAAGCGGCTCGGCGTCTACGGCCACTCCTACGGCGGCTTCATGACCATGTGGACGGTCACCCACACGAGCCGCTTCCATGCCGCCATCGCCGGCGCCGGCATCGCCAACTGGATCAGCTATTACGGCGAGAACGGCATCGACCAGTGGATGGTCCCGTTCTTCGGCGCCTCGGCCTATGACGACCCGGCGATCTACGAAAAGCTGTCGCCGCTGGCCAGCATCAAGAACGCCAGGACCCCGACCTTCATCTATGTCGGCGAGCGCGACGTGGAGTGCCCCGCGCCTCAGTCGGTGGAGTTCTGGCACGCCATGAAGACGGTGGGCGCGCCGGCCAAGCTCCTGATCCTCGAAGGCGAAGGCCACGGCATCCGCGCGCCCGAACACATCAAGCAGCTGAACGACGACGAACTGGGCTGGCTGGACCATTATCTGGGCGACAAGGCGGGGGAATAGGCTGGCAAGACTTCGTTAACCAAAGCGGCCGACCACAGGTCTTAATCGGCATCTCGGATAGGGTGTCCGGGACCGGTCTCAGGACGCGCCGCCCATGCCCAGCTTCTACGAGTTCTTCGCCGGCGGCGGTATGGCCCGCCAGGGCCTGGGCCTGGGCTGGACCTGCCTGTTCGCCAACGATTTCGACGGCAAGAAGGGCCTGGCCTACCAGGCCAACCATGGCGCAGGCGGCGAACTCTTCGTCGGCGACGTGCGCAAGCTGACGGCGGCGGACCTTCCGGGCCAGGCGGACCTGGTCTGGGGCTCGTTCCCCTGCCAGGATCTGTCGCTGGCCGGCGGCGGCGCGGGCCTCAGCGCCGAGCGCTCGGGCGCCTTCTATCCCTTCTGGGGGTTGGTCGAAGCGCTCTGCGCCGAGGGGCGCGGCCCGAAACTGGTGGCGATCGAGAACGTCTGCGGCGCCCTGACTTCGCGCGGCGGCCGCGACTTCGAGGCCCTTTGCCGCGCCTTCGCCGCCGGCGGCTATCGCTTCGGCGCCCTGACCATCAATGCCGAACTGTTCGTGCCGCAGTCTCGGCCGCGCCTGTTCATCGTCGGCGTTCGCGAGGATGTCGCCGCGCCTGCCGCCCTGACCGCCCCCGGCCCCATCGCCCCCTTCCACAGCCCGACCCTGGCCAGGGCGATCGCCGCCTTGCCGGCCGAGGTCCGCAGCCGTCACCTGTGGCTGAACCTGCCGGCGCCGGAGCGGCGCAACACCACCTTCGCCGACCTTGTCGAGGAGCAGCCCACGAGCGTCGCCTGGCACACACCGGCCGAGACTCGCCGGCTGCTGGCGATGATGTCGCCGCTGAACCTGGCCAAGGTCGAGGCGGCCAAGCGCGCTGGCCGGCGCATGGTCGGCGGGGTCTACCGCCGCACGCGGCCACTGGAGGGCGGCGGCAAGGTCCAGCGGGCCGAGGTGCGCTTCGACGAGGTGGCCGGCTGCCTGCGCACCCCCGCCGGCGGCTCCAGCCGGCAGACGATCCTGGTAGTCGAGGGCCAGCGGGTCCGCTCGCGCCTGATCTCAGCCCGCGAGACCGCCCGGCTGATGGGGCTCAGCGACGACTACGTCCTGCCCCGCCGATACAGCGACGCCTATCACCTGACCGGCGACGGGGTGGTGGTTCCGGTGGTGCGCCACCTGGCCCAGCACCTGTTCGAGCCGCTGCTGCAGACCGACCAGCGCCGCCGCCGCGCCGCCTGACCATAGCCGCCCAAACAAGACGGGCCCGCCGGCGATCGGCGAGCCCGTGACGCTCCGGACCCGGGTCCAGCGCGTGTCGCTTAGTGCGACATGTGATGGTGGTGATGGTGATGATGATGGTGGTGATGATGCCACGGATGGGCCGAGGCGGACGTCGCCACCACCGCAGCCATGCCGAAGGCGGCCAGCGAAATCAGCAGCTTGCTCATGAACTCTCTCCTTCGCGCCTTTTATGGATACGGCGCATGGTTACCCCAGCGCCCCGGCGATGAAGCGGTCATGAACGAAAGCCGCCGGTTCCGCTAAATCGACGCGGGCGCAACGGCATCATGCAACCGAATCGCGTCTGGACCGATGCCAAATCGGCCGCTGTCGTGGCAGTCTCGGGCCGCACAGGAAAAACCGGGGAAACGCCATGGCCGCCACGACCAACCACACCAGCGTCGAGGACCTGAACCGGGCCAATATCGGTAAGGTGCCGGGCCATCTGGGCCTGACCGTCACATCCGTGGAGAACGGGCGGGTCAGCGGCCGGTTCGAGGTGCGGCCGGACCTGGTGGCCCACACCGGTTATCTGCTTGCCGGGGCGGTCTTGAGCATCGCCGACATCCTCTGCGCCTACGGCGTCTCCAGCGCCTGGCCGGAGGGGGCGAACGGATTCACCACCGCCGAGGTCAAGTGCAACTTCATGGGCACGGTGCGCGAGGGGGCGGTGGCCTGCACGGCCGAACTGCTGCACGGCGGACGCACCACCCAGGTCTGGGACGCCAAGCTGACCGACGAGGCGAGCGGCAAGCTTTTGGCGGCGTTCCGCTGCACCCAGATCATCCTCTATCCTCGGGCGTGAGAAGAGAGGGAAGACCATGCAACTGCTGCTGACCGAAGCCGCCCTGGCCCGGCTGGGCCCGCGCCTGGCCCCCGTCGCCCGCGACCTGGACGTGGTCACCCTGAACCGCGACGGCGTCTTCAAGCGCAACGGCGAGGCGATCGCGGCCGACACCGTCGATCCCGAGATCTTCTGGCTGAGCCTGGATTCGTTTCCGACCGGCATGATGCCGGCCCTGTTCGGCAAGGTGTTGCAGGGGACCCGAGGCCGCTGGGCCCAGGTGTTCAGCGCCGGCCTGGACAATCCCGGCTTCAGGGCGGTGATGGCCAAGGGCCTGCGCGTCAGCAAAGGCAGCGCCCAGGCGATCCCGATCGCCGAATATGTCGTCGCCCATGCCTTCAGCCTGCTGCACCCCATCGAGCCGGCCCGTGCGGCCCAGGCGGCCGGCGAATGGAAAAGGTTGAGCTTTACCGAGATCGGCCATAGCCGCTGGCTGCTGGTCGGTTTCGGGACCATCGGCCATGAGATCGCCAAGCGCCTGAGGCCCTTCGGCGCCCACCTGACCGCGGTGCGCCGCTCGGGCGGCGTGGAGCCCTCAGTCGACCGCCTGGCCCAGCCGGCGGACCTGCCGGCCCTGCTGCCCGAAAGCGATGTTGTGGTGCTGGCCTGCGCCCTAAACGACGAGACCCGCGGGCTGGCCGGCGAGGCCTTCTTCGGGGCCATGAAGCCGGGCTCGATCCTGATCAATATCGGCCGGGGCGAGCTGGTGGACGAGGAGGCCCTGCGCGACGGCCTGGACCGCGACCAGCCAGGCCATGCGGTGCTGGACGTGTTCCGCACCGAGCCCCTGCCCGCCGGCGCCTGGCAATGGAGCCACCCCAAGGTCCGGGTCACCGCCCACACCTCGAACGGCGGCGATGGCACCCTCACCCGCGGCGACGACCAGTTCCTGGAGAACCTGCGCCGCTACCTGGCCGGCGAGCCGCTGCTGAACGAGGCGGCGCGGTCTGAGGTTGGGCTCTAGCCCCCGTCCCGCCCCTGAATGATCGGCTCGCCGCGGGCCTCCTTGTAGGCGTTGCTGACCAGGGCCTCGATGAAGAAGCCGCGGGTCTGGGCGCGGTCCCAGTCGTCATCGCCGCCGAAGACAGTCTGCAGGGCGGTGAAGTCGGTCTGCTTGCGCACCTCTTCCAGGCTGAGCCCCTTGGCGGCCAGCGGCCCGACCTGGTCGCGCACGGCCTGGATGGCGCCGGTCAGCTTGTCCAGATAGGCGCGGTCGGTCTCGACCCGGCCATGACCCGGGACCAGATAGGCGAAGTCGTAGGCCTTCAGCTTGTTCAGGACCCCGATCCACTCGGCCGGAAAGGACGAGCCGGCGTAAGGCACGGGACTGACCACAATGTCGCCCGCGGCCAGCACCCGCTGCTTCGGCGCCCAGACCACCGCATCGCCCTCGGTATTGGCCCGGCCCAGGAACAGCACATCGATCGGCGTCTCCGCATCCGGCAGGCTGAGGCGGTCGGTGAAGGTGATGTCGGCCGGCCAGGCCTTCAGGCCCTTATAGGCCCCGACCATGCTGGGCAGGGCCGCCTGCAGCTTGCGCCATCCGGCCTTGCGGCGTTCGGAGACCGCCGGATCGGCCAGGCGCTGTTGGGCGATCGCGGCCACCCCGCCGTTGTCCTGACTGTAGGTGGCGATATAGGCCATGGGCGGGCCGGTCATGGCCTCGCGGGTGGCGGCGGTGGAGATGATCCGCACCCCCGGCCAGGCCTCGCGGAAGGCCCCTGCGCCCAGGTCGTGGTCGCCGTGCCAATGGGTGTAGATCAGGTATTTGACCGGCTTGCCGCTGAAGCCCTTGATCTGCTCGACGATGTGCCGGCCCGACAGCGGCGAGCCGCCGGCGTCGACCACCACCAGGCCATCAGACTGCTCGAACACCACGCTGTTGCCCTCGAAGGGCGGCTCGGTGCTGGTCCAGGTGCGGTAGATCACGTGCACCCGGTCGGTCACGGGCAGGGTGTAGCGGATGAAGGCGTCCGTCAGCGGACCGGGCGCCGCCGGCGCATCCGCCAGGACCGGCGCCGCAAGGCCCAGGCCTGCGGCGAGGACCATCGCCAAGCCGACCGAATGCCCGCGCTGCAATACCGGATTGACCATGGCCGCCCCCTGCCTGCGATGGACGCGGCGAGCCTAGCATCGGCCCCAGCCGAGGCTTCATGAATTCGGGTTAAGCCGATGTCAGGCGAACAGGCCCTTGAACCGCTCGCGCAGCAGGTTCTTCTGCACCTTGCCCATGGCGTTGCGCGGCAGCTCGTCCACGAACATCACCCGCTTGGGGGCCTTGAAGGCGGCGAGGCGCTCGCGGGCCTTGGCGATCAGGGCCGCCTCGTCGCCCTGGCCGATCACCACCGCCACCACCGCCTCACCGAAGTCGGGATGGGGAACGCCGACCACCGCGCTTTCCGCCACCCCCTCCATCTCGTCGAACAGCAGCTCGATCTCCTTGGGGTAGACGTTGTAGCCGCCGGAGATGATCAGGTCCTTGGCCCGGCCGCTGATCCAGACCCGCCCGTCCGCGTCCTGCCGCCCCACGTCGCCGGTGATGAACCAGCCGTCGTCGGTGAACTCCTCGGCGGTCTTTTCCGGGTTGCGCCAGTAGCCGGAGAAAACGCTGGGGCCCTTGATCTCAATGACCCCGGTCTCGCCGCCGGCGACGCGCAGGGAGACGCCCGGCAGGGGATAGCCGACGCTGCCGGGGATGCGCTCTCCATCCAGGGGGTTGGAGGTAATGATCACCGCCTCGCTCATGCCGTAGCGCTCGAGGATCCGCTGGCCGGTGCGCTGCTCGAACTCGGCGAAAGTGGATTCCAGCAAGGGCGCCGACCCGGAAATGAACAGCCGCATGTGAGAGGCCGCCTCGCGGTTGAAGCGCGGGTCGGCCAGAAGCCGCACGTAGAAGGTCGGCACCCCCATCATCACCGTCGAGCGAGCCAGGCCCGCCAGCACCTGGTCCTCATCAAATTTCGCCAACCAGACCATCGGCGCGCCGCTCAGGAAAGCGCAGTGCAGGGCCACGAACAGGCCGTGCACGTGGAAGATCGGCAGGGCGTGCAGCAGCACGTCAGCTTCCGAAAAGCCCCAGATGCGGTGCAGGGCGAGAGCGTTGTCGGCCAGGGCGGCGTGACTCAGCATGGCGCCCTTCGAACGGCCGGTGGTGCCGCTGGTGTAGATGATCGAGGCGAGATCGGCGCCGGTACGCGGGATCGCCGCGGCCAGGGGCGCGAACGCCGCCGCCTCGGCCGCCAGGGCCACGGCGTCCTGCACGAACAGGCGCGGCTCGGCGTCTTCGAGGAAATATTCGATCTCGGCGGCGGTGTAGGCGGTGTTGAGCGGCAGGAAGATCGCCCCAGCCTTCAGCGTGGCCAGATAGAGCATCACCGCCTCAGGGCTCTTGGCGGTCTGCGCCGCCACCCGGTCGCCGGGGACAACACCGCGCGCGATCAGGAGGCTGGCCAGGCGCCCGACGCCCTCTTCCAGAGCGCCATAGCTGATCTCGCTCCCGTCCGGCAGCAGGAAGCAGGGCCGCGAGCGGTTGGCGGGAAAACGCGAGGCGAGAAGGTCGTAGAGGTTTTCCGACATGGCGCGGTTCTAAGCCCATTGACGCCCGGCTCGCCAGCCTTAGCCTGCTCGCCTGAACAACGATAATGAACCGGAGGAACCCGTCATGGCCCAGACCCAGACCGTCGCGGTCACCGAAGCGCCCGAAGTGCTGTACGCCGTCGAAGGCCACACCGCGGTGATCACCCTGAACCGGCCCGAGCGGATGAACACCATCAGCCGCGACATGCTGAACCAGCTGACCGACCGCCTGCTGGAGGCCGACAAGGACCCGGCGGTGCGGGCGGTGATCCTGACCGCCACCGGCCGCGCCTTCTGCGCCGGCCTGGACCTGACCGAGGTGACCCAGCCGCGCGAAGGCGGCATCTCCGGCGGAACCTCGAACCCCTCCAACCTGGACCTCAAGCACACCCCGCCGACCGTGCTGTTCAACATGGAAAAGCCGACCATCTGCGCCATCAACGGCTCTGCGGCGGGCTATGGATTCGACACCGCTCTGGGCTGCGACATCCGCATCATCGCCCCGGGCGCCAAGCTGGCCGCCGCCTTCACCAAGCGCGGCATCGTGCCGGAATCCGGCGGCACCTGGTTCCTGCCGCGGCTGATCGGCTGGTCCAAGGCCGCCGAGCTGATCTTCACCGGCCGCACCCTGAGCGCCGAGCAGGCGGTGGAGATGGGCCTGGCCTCGGAAGTGGTGGCCGACGGCGACGTCCTGCGCCGCGCCCGCGAGATCGCCGCCGAGATCGCTGCCAACGCGCCCCTGGCCGTGCAGGCCTCCAAGCGGATGATGCGCATGGGCCTGAACGAGACCTTCAACGACCACGTCCACCACGTCTTCCTGCAGCTTCTTCCGCTGCTCAAGTCCGAGGACGCTCGCGAGGGCATGCTGGCCTTCATGGAAAAGCGCCCGGCCGATTTCAAAGGGCGGTAACCCGCTGCGAAATCCACAGACTTCGTGCGCTTGGTCAAAAATGTGCAGTTGCGAGCCATTCTGAGCGCCCCCAGCGTCGCGGCCTCCTTTGGGGGGATGGGCGCGTTCGCATGCTGGACGATCGGGGCGACCGGCAGGGCGCGCGGCCAATGGAGGCCCGGTCAGGCGCGACGGGGGTATCGACGCGACTGATCGGGCTCTTGGCCCTTCTGATGTTCCTCAACTACGCCGACCGCGGCAGCCTGTCGGTGGCCGCGCCGCTGCTCAAGGACCAGCTGCGCCTGGACGCCGCCCAGATGGGCGTGCTGTTGTCGTCCTTCTTTTGGACCTACGCCCTGGCCCAGCCGGTCGCCGGCGTGGTCGCCCAGAAATTCCCTATCCGCTGGGTCCTGGCCGGCGGGCTGACAGTCTGGGCCGGCGCCACCATGCTGTGCGGAGTCACCACCGGCTTTGCGAGCCTTTTGGTCCTGCGCCTGATGCTGGGCCTGGGCGAAAGCGTGATCTTTCCGGCCAACGCCCGCCTGCTCGCCGAGCACGCCCCCGACCGTCAGCGCGGCTTCGCCAATGCGATCATCTCGGTCGGCATGTTCGTCGGGCCGGCGGCCGGGACCCTGGCGGGCGGGCTGATCCTGGCCCGGTTCGGCTGGCAGGCGGTGTTCCTCTGCCTGGGCGCGGTGTCGCTGCTGTGGCTGCTGCCCTGGTTCGCCACCCCCCTGCCCGGCTCAACGCCGGCCCACCCGGCCGAGCCGGCGGTGGAAGCGCCCGGGTTCGGCGAGATCCTGCGGCAGAGGGATCTGTGGGGCGTCTCGTTCGGCCAGTTCTGCTATTCCTACTCGCCCTATCTGATCCTGACCTGGTTGCCGCTGTTCCTGGTCAAGGCGGAGCACTTCTCCCTGACCGCCATGGCCTGGATCGGCGCGGCCGTGCCGGCCTCGCAAGCCGTCGGCGCGGCGCTTTCGGGCCACCTTTCCGACCACATGATCCGCCGGGGCGGCGGCGTCACCCTGGCGCGCAAGGCTTTCATGCTGGGCGGCATGGCCGGCTGTGGGGTGATGCTGGTCCTGACCGCCTACGCCTCGCGAACCTGGGTCGCGCCCTGCCTCTGCCTGGCCGCCTTCTGTTCCGGCGCGATGAGCCCGATGACCTTCACCGTCGGTCAGACCCTGGCCGGCCCTGCGGCCGCAGGACGCTGGATGGGCATCCAGAACCTGGTGGGCAACCTCGCCGGGATCAGCGCGCCCATGGTCACCGGTTGGATCGTGCAGACCACCGGCTCGTTCCGCCCGGCCTTCCTGGCCGCCGCAACCCTGTCGATCGCCGGCGTTATCTGCTGGGGGCTTGTGCTGGGGCCGATCGAGCCCGTGGCCTGGCGGCGCCGCGCGACTCTGGCGCTCTCGCCCGCCCTGAAGGCGACCTAAGCCCTAACGATCAGGCCCGTGAGGCGTGACCATCGCATTCCATTCCCGTATGGCCGCCGTCTCGACCGTGGGCGCGCGCGCCTGGCGGAAGCCGGATTGCACGGCCAACAGCCCAACCCCGAAAGCCATGGCGGCGATGGCGACCATCAGGACCGGCCGTCGCAGCGCCGTACGCGCAGGTTCCATAAGCCTCACCCCCCAGTGAGATCATGAACTATCGGTAATGTGCGGCCGATCCGGCGATCCGGCAACGATCTTTTTGATCCTTACCCGAACCCCGGGTCGCTTCCCGCCTGTGGCCTCAATCTCGCCCCTTGATATTGACACATCATCTGCCAATTTGTCGCAAACCTGGAGCCCCCGATGCGCCGGATCGCCTGTTCGCTCGCTCTCGCAGCCCTCGCCCTGACCGGCGCCGCCCAGGCCCAGACAGCCCCCCAGAGCCCGCGTCAGGCCTGCATGGCTTCGGCCAGGGCCCTGTGCCCCAGCGAGGTCGCGGCGCTGGACCGGCAGGCGGTCAAACTCTGCCTGTGGAAGAACCTGGACAAGGTCTCGCCGGAGTGCCGAGATGCCATCAAGGCCGCGCGCGCCAAGCAGGAAGGGGGCGCCACGCCCGCTCAGGGCCACTGATAGGGGGAAGGGGCGCATGATCGAACCCAAGGACGCCACCGACGCCACCCGCAAGGCCCAGGCCGAGCTGGCGGCGCAGCTGCCGGCCGACGACGGGGCGGACTTCGCCCTCGCCCATCGCGGTTTCGTGGGCACGATCCCCGACGGCCGGATCATGACCGCGGACGGCCGCACCGTCTGGGACATGAGCCTCTACGACTTCCAGGGCGATGGCCCGTGCCCCGACACGGTCAATCCCAGCCTGTGGCGCCAGGCCCGGCTGAACCGCGAACACGGCCTGTTCGAGGTCACCCCCGGCGTCTATCAGGTGCGCGGCTTCGACATCTCCAACGTCACCTTCATCGAGGGCGACACCGGCCTGATCGTGGTCGACCCCCTGACCTCGGCCGAGTGTGCGGCGGCGGCGCTGAAGCTGATGCGCCAGCACCGGGGCGAGCGGCCCGTTAGCGCGGTGATCTACACCCACAGCCACGTCGACCACTATGGCGGGGTGCGCGGCGTGATCAGCGACGCCGACCTCGCCGCCGGCCTTGAGATCATCGCCCCGGAAGGCTTCCTGAAGGAGGCCGTCAGCGAGAACGTCCTAGCCGGCAACGCCATGACCCGGCGGGCCATGTTCATGTACGGCTCGATCCTGCCGCGGGGGCCGCGCGGCCACGTCGACTGCGGCCTCGGCAAGGCGGTGTCGCTGGGCAGCGTCGGCCTGGTCCCGCCGACCCGCAGCATCTGCAAAACCGGCGAGCGGCTGACCATCGACGGGGTCGAGATCGAGTTCCAGGTCACGCCGGGCACCGAGGCTCCGGCGGAGATGAACTTCTTCTTCCCCCAGTTCGGCGCCCTGTGCATGGCGGAGAACTGCACCTGCCACCTGCACAACCTGGTCACCCTGCGCGGAGCCCAGGTGCGCGACGCCAAGGCCTGGAGCTGGTACGTCGACGAGGCCATCGACCTCTTCGCCGACAAGACCCAGGTGCTGTTCGCCAGCCACCACTGGCCGCGCTGGGGCAAGGGCGCGGCGCGCGGGTTCCTGAAGCAGCAGCGCGACCTCTACAAATACGTCCACGACCAGACCCTGCGCCTGGCCAATCACGGGCTGACCGGCCCTGAGATCGCCGAGCAGTTGGCCCTGCCGCCCACTCTGGCGGCCGAGTGGCACACCCGCGGCTACTACGGGACCCTGAGCCACAACACCAAGGCGGTCTACCAGCGCTATCTCGGCTGGTTCGACGGCAACCCCGCCAACCTGCACAAGCACCCGCCCACCGAGGCCGGGCGGCGCTATGTCGAGCTGGCCGGCGGACCTGAGGCCCTGCTGGCCAAGGCGCGGGCGGCCTTCGACGCCGGCGACTACCGCTGGACGGCCGAGATCGTGAATCACCTGGTGTTCGCCGACCCCGCCAACATGGACGCGCGCCTCTTGCAGGCCGACGCCCTGGAGCAGCTGGGCTATCAGTCCGAGTCGGGTCCCTGGCGCGACTTCTACCTGACCGGGGCGCTGGAGCTGCGCCACCCCCGCGCGCCCTCGCCCTTCCCCCGGCCCGGCGCCGCGGGCCAGGTGCGCAACCTGCCGGTCGAGCAGCTGCTGGACTCCCTGTCGGTGCGGCTGAACGGCGACAAGGCCGGCGCCCGAACCTTCGCCTTCGACCTCGCCTTCACCGACACCGGCGAGCGCTATGGCCTCTCGGTCGAGAACGCCGTCCTGCGCCACACCCCTGGCAAGGCCGAGCCCGGCGCCATCCCTGTGCGCCTGACCCGCGAGGTCCTGGTCGCCCTGGCGCTGAAGGAGACCACCGTCGCGGCCGCCGTCGACGCCGGAACCCTGGCCGTGGACGGCGACGCCCAGGGCCTGGGCGAGCTGTTCGAGTTGATGGACGTGTTCGATTTCTGGTTCGAGATCATCTGCTGAAGGCGAGCCGCGGCCCAGGCTTGGCTGACGCCTCGGCCAGGGCGTCCAGGTAGAAGCGGCGGGCCTGCTCGGCGAGGCAAGGACTGTAGCGGGCGAAAAGAGCATTGGTCTCCGGATCGTCGAAACAGTGCCCCGCGTCCGGCAGGTCGAGGATGCGTACGTCGAGGCCGTCGTCCCTCAGCCGCTGGAAGGTGCGCGCCGGCGCCACGCGCCCTACCACCATGTCGCGCCCGGCCAGGCAGGCATAGACCTTGGGCCGGTGCGGCCCCCAGCCTTGGCGATAGGTATGCGAAGCGGCCCCAGCATAGGGGTAGAACAGGATTGCCGCCCTGAGCCGCGACAGCAGCGCCCGCGCCTCCAGGGCTTCGTCAGCAGAGCCCGCCAGCGCCTCCATGGCGGCCCAGGCGCCGTGGCTCCAGCCGGCGACGACGATGTTGTCGGGGTCGGCCCAGGGCTGGCGGGTGAGCCACTTGAGCGTCGCCACAAGATCGACGGCGCGTTGGTCGCCGCGGAACCTCAGGCCCGTACAGACCGTGGCCTTGGCCTCGGGGCGACTGATGCCGAGCGGGGCGAACGAGTCCAGCACCACCGCGGCGCAGCCGATGTCCCGTGCAGCCTCGGCATAGCGGAACTGGGTGGCGTTGACGCCGGAGCAGTCGTGCATCTGCACCACCACGGGGTAGCGCTGAAGGCCGGTCGGCCGGACGACGGAGAGATGCGGCTCGAGGCGCGCAGCATGAGCGAGGAGGTCCATCTTGGTCTTCCTGTTTTCGAAAGGGATTTCAGGCGGCGAGGCGGGCGACGGTGGGCGCGCGCGGGTCGAGCGGCAGGCCCTGGGCCTGACGGTGCTTGAGGACGCGCAGCCAGCCGTGCAAAGCCTCGCAGTCGAGGCCGTGCATCATCAGCCGGTAGCCGGCCTGCAGCGAGGACAGCCGCACCAGCGGATGGCCGTTCTTGACGAAGGCCAGGTGGTAGGAACTGCCCAGGATCTTGGCCACGCTGATCCCCACCACCTCGTCCAGCTGCAGCGAGCTGGCCGCGCGCTCGAAGTCCTTGCGCGGCAGGAGCAGAGCGTAGAGTGGGGTGTAGGCCTCGACCGCGGTCTGCACGTCGATCCGGTTCAGCGGCCCGTTGGGCAGGGGATCGAACTCGAAGCGATCCGAGATCATCGAGAAGTCAGGCTGGGCGACCGGCTCCAGGTCCCGCCCCTGGGCTCTGAGACCTGCGTTGAGCTGGATGATGAAGTTGTAGACGTTGAGGTCGTGCTGCAGGAACAGGTTGGCCTCCAGGTCCTTCAGGGTCCGAGGCCTGAGCGGCGTGGTCGCGATCTCGACGCCCCCGGCGTTGGCCTTGATGAAGGCCAGGATCTCCGTGCCGATGTGGAAGTGCCTGAGGATCAGGAGGTTGGCCTCGGGCGAGGCGAAGGTCCGAAGGCCCCAGTGGATCAGCCGGTGCAGGGTCTGGTTCAGGTTCGGCCGCCGGGGCGAGATCGCGCGGACGCCCTTGATGACTACGAAGCCGGCGAGCAGGGCCGGCCGGATCAGCGGGAACAACCAGCGGCGCGAGCCGGATCGGTCGCAGTCCAGCAGCGCCCGCTTGGCGCTGTCGTCGATCGGCAGGCTCTGGTCCAGATAGAGGGCCAGGGTCGGGTCCGGGTCGCGCGGATCGAAGCCTCTGGGATCAAAGGGATCGCTCATGCGGCGATCTCCTCGATCTGCAGGGTGTAAAGCCGGGCGGTGACCTCGGCGCAGCGGACGATGGCCGCCGCTGTGGCCGCATCGGGCAGCACCAGGCGCAGCATGGCCTGGAACTCCTCCATGTGCCCGGCGTCGTTCTCACCGTGATAGAGCAGGAAGCGGGCGGCGGTGGTCGGCAGGTCCAGCCGCTCGCACACCCTGCGGCCCCACTCGCCGGCCTTGATCGAGCCCAGCCCCTCGATGATGAACATGGCGCCCAGGAGGCCGAACGGATTGGCCTGCGACGCCTTGTGGAACATCCAGGCCGACAGGGCCTCGGAGCCCAGGTTCTTCTCCCCGTTCTCGATGGCCTGGCGCGCGCCGCCGGAGGCGACATAGTCGGCGTCGAGCAGGCGAAAGTCGCGGTGCTCGGCCACGGCGTGGCGCATCAGGATCGAGCGCAGCTCCAGGTGCTGCTCGTCGATGTTGGAGGCGGCCCGGGACATCCACAGCGCCCCGTCCTTCACCTGCTGGCGCAGCTGCACCAGGAAGGCGTGGTAGTCGGCCAGCTCGAACCGACCGCGGGTCAGCTTGCGGATCAGGGGCACGGCCTCCAGCCGGGCCTCGAAGCCGGTCCAGACCACGGCCAGCTTGCGCAGGACCGCGGCGACGGCCTCGTCCGCGTCCGGCTCGGCGATGACGAGGGCGCCGCTCATCGCACCGCCTCCACCGCCTCGAGCATCATGAAGCCGACCATGGCGCGGCCGCTTTCGGGCACGATGCACAGGATCCGCTGACCAGGCTGGACCCGGCCGCTGCGGACCAGGGCCTCCAGCATGATCCAGATCGAGGCCGAACCGACATTGCCGGTCTCGGTCAGGGTGGTGAACCAGCGCTCCTCGGGGATCATGGCGTGGGTGGCTTCGAGGAGGCCGACGATCTCCTCACGCAAGGAGCGGGCGGAATAGTGGCAGAGCAGATGGTCCACGGCGCGCGGGTCGATGCGGCCGGCGTCGACCTTGTCCAGATAGACCCCGATCCAGGCGCGGATCACCGCTTTCAGCAGATTGAAGTCCTGCTGCAGGGCGATGGCGCCCTCGGCGTGGGCGGCGAGAGGACCGCGCCGGCTCCAGCCGCCGTCGCGCTCGGCCCGGCCCTGCTCGCTGGCGCCGGCCCACATGCAGGGATCGAAGCGGCCGGCGAGCGAGACCATGTCGATCCACTGGACCCTGAGGCTCAGGCCCTTCGGCCGCGGGCGGCTTTCCATCACCACCGCTCCCGCCCCGTCCGACAGGGTGAAGCGCAGGAAGTCGGCCGCCATGGCCAGCCGTCCCTTGGTGTCGATGAGGGCGCCGCCTTCGTAGAACTCAGGCCGGAACCAGCGGGAGGAGAACTCCCCGGCGCAGGCCGCGGCGCAGTTCGCCTCGCCGGTGCGCACCGCCATCCAGGCATATTTCGCCGCCATCAGGGCCGAGGCGCAGACCGATTGGAAGCTGGCCAGCTCCAGCGCCCCGCCGCCCAGCTCGCCATGCACGGCGCTGGCGTGTCCGGGGACCAGAAGGTCTCCCTGGGTGGTCGCGGCCGCCAGGCAGTCGAGGTCGGCGCGGCCAAGGCCCGCCGCCTCCAGCGCCCTCAGCACCGCCTCGGCGCTCATGGAGGCGTTGGAGTGCAGCCAGCGGCCTTCGGGGGTCAGGGCGTAGTGGCGGCGGGCGATGCCGTTCCAGCGCAGGGCCCGGCGGCCGAACACCGACGGCGCGCCGCCGACCCGGCCGATGTGGTCTTCCATGATTTCGTTGTCGATCGGCTGGCCCGGAAGGAAGGCGCCGCAACCGGTGATGTAGACCGGACTGAGAGGGTCCATGGTCAGGGGTTTCTCCAAAACGTCGGGCGGAGGGTTCCGCTTGACGCCACAGAGGAGAACCACATAATTGAGCGGTGTTCAATTAGTTTTTTGAACAGTGTTCAATTGGAGTGAAGATGGGCCGCCGATCCGACCACACCCGCAGCGAACTGGAGACCCTGTTCGTCGACGAAGGCCGCCGCCAGCTGGCCGAGGTGGGCCTGGCAAAGTTTTCGGCCCGTGATGTCGCCAAGCGCGCCGGCTATTCGATCGGCACGGTCTACAACGTGTTCGGCAGCTATGACGGGCTGATGGTGGCCATCAATGCGCGCACCTTGCGCCTCTGGGCCCAGGACCTGCGCGAGCGCCTGGCGGCCGCAGATCCCGCCGGGCGCATCGAGGCCCTGGTGCGCGGCTACTTTGAATTCGCCGAGGAGAATCCCAAGAGCTGGATCGCGGTCTACGAGCACCACATGGCCGACGGCGGGCCAGCGCCGCAGTGGTACCAGGACGTCGCCACTGAGATCATGGGTATCGTCGCCGCCGAGATCGCCGCCGCCCTGCCCTCGCCCGACCCGGCCAAGGCGATCGCCCTGGCCCGATCGCTGGTGGCCACTGTGCATGGCCACTGCGTCTTCGCCCTCTATCGCACCTTCGACCTCCTCGGCGAGACCGCCCCGGCCGAGGCCGCCCTGGCCCGGGTGCGCGAGGCGCTGGCGGCGGCGGGCGCCGCAGGTTGATCTCGGCGCAAATGCGACTTTCGACCGTATGCTGAAGGCTTTGGCGGCCTGACAAGTTGTCGCAGGCGCCTCCGGTACTCCGATGTGAAGACACTGAAAAGCATAGGGTTCAGCCGAAGCCGTCACCGCGCCTGACCCACACGCATTCATATTTCGTGGAGGGTCACAGCCTAGTTCGTAGCGACCTGCAGAAGCGCGCGCGAAACGAAGCCGGGTCATGTTCAAAGTCTATGCCTGCCTGACACAGCACCATGATTTCCGCCTGGTGCTGCTGGCCGCCACGGTCTGCCTGCTGTCCTCCGCCGCCGCCGTCTCCATGCTGCCGCGCCTGACCAGCCTCAGCGGTTGGCGGCGGGTGGTCTGGATCGCCGGCGCGTCCATCGTCACCGGCATCGGCATCTGGGCCACCCACTTCGTGGCCATGCTGGCCTTCGAGCCGAACCTGCGGACCGGCTACGACCTCGGCCTGACCCTGCTGTCGCTCGCGGCCGCCATCACCATCCTGGGCCTGGCCTATAGTCTCGCCTCCGACCGCCGCTTCGCAGCGGCGCCCGCTTGTGGCGGGGCCATGGTCGGCCTCGCCATCGGCGTGATGCACTATCTGGGCATGGCCGCCTTCGAGGTCGAGGGTCACCTGGGCTGGGACTTCGGCCTGGTCGCCGCCTCGATCGTCCTCGGGGTCGCCTTCGGCGCCCTGGCCCTGAGCGTCGCCCATCGCGGCGGCGGCGCCCTGCGCGCCCAGGCCTCCGCAGCGCTGCTCCTGACCCTCGCCATCTGCGGCCTGCACTTCACCGCCATGGGCGCGGCCTCGATCGCGCCCGATCCGAGCGTACTCGTCGCGCGCAGCGCCATGCCTGACGCGTGGGTGGCCGTCGGCGTCACCGCCGGCGCCCTGGCGCTGTTGATCGTCAGCCTGGCCGCCCTGCTCTACGACCGCCAACAGCGGCTGGGCGAACGCCGGCGGCTGCACGAACTGGCCAACGCCGCCGTCGAGGGGTTGGTGGTCTGCGACGAGGGGGTGATCGTCACCGCCAACAAGAGCTTCGAGACTCTGATCGGCGCGGCCGAGGGCCAGCTGATCGGGACCCGCCTGGACGCCCTGTTCGACGAAGGCGCCCTGGAGCCTCTCGACGGAGCCGAAGGCGCCCGGCTGGAAACGACCCTGACCTCCCGGTCTGGCGAACCCATCGCCGTCGAGTTGATCGCCCGCACCATGCCCTATGGCGGCAAGCCGCATCAGGGCGTGGCGGTGCGCGACCTCAGAGCCCGCAACCAGGCCGAGGCCCAGATCCGCTTCCTGGCTCATCACGACGCCCTGACCGGCCTGCCCAATCGCGCCCACTTCAACGAGCGGCTGGAACGCGAATTCGAGCGCCACCGGCGCAAGGGCGATGCGTTCGCCGTGCTGTGCCTGGACCTGGACCGCTTCAAGCAGGTCAACGACGTGTTCGGCCACGCCGCCGGCGACGCCGTGCTGCAGGCGGTCGGCTCCCGGGTTTCCGAACTTCTGGACGAGGACGACGTGTTCGCCCGCCTGGGCGGGGACGAGTTCGCGATCATCCGCCTGGGCGCCTGCAGGCCTGGCGACCTGGCCCTGCTCAGCGAGCAGATCCTGGCCTCGCTGATCCCGGAATTCACACTGGAGGACCAGTCGACCCTGGTCGGCGTCAGCATCGGCATCGCCCTCTATCCCGGCGACGGCGACACGCCCAGCACCTTGATCCGCAACGCCGACGCGGCCCTCTATCGCGCCAAGGAGGACGGTCGCGGCGCCTACCGCTTCTTCGAGGCCGGCATCGGCGCGGAGCTGCGCGAGCGCCAGGTGCTCGAATTCGACCTGCGCCACGCCATTTCCCGCGGCGAGCTGAGCGTGGTCTATCAGCCCCAGACCACCATCCCCTCGGGCGAGGTGTTCGGCTTCGAGGCCCTGCTGCGCTGGAACCACTCCGCCCGCGGCCTGGTGTCCCCCGGCGTATTCATCCCCATCGCCGAGGAGAGCGGCCTGATCCTGACCATCGGCGAATGGGTGCTGCGCCAGGCCTGCCGCGAGGCGGCGACCTGGGAGAAGCCCCTGCAGGTGGCGGTGAACCTCTCGGGCGTTCAGCTGCATTCCGCAAGCCTCGCCAGCCTGGTGCACGAGGTGCTCTTGGAGACCGGCCTCGCCCCGCACCGGCTGGAGCTGGAGATCACCGAGACCGCGCTGATCCAGGATTTCGGCCACGCGCTCCACGCCCTGCGCCAGATCAAGGCCCTGGGGGTCAAGATCGCCATGGACGACTTCGGCACCGGGTACTCGTCGCTGTCGAACCTGCGCGCCTTCCCCTTCGACAAGATCAAGATCGACCAGTCCTTTGTGCGCAACGTGCACTGTAACGACCAGGCGGCGGCCATCGTGCGCGCCATCGTCGGCCTGGCGCGAGGCCTGAACCTGACGGTGATCGCCGAGGGGGTGGAATCCCAGGCCGAGCTGGAATTCCTGTCCAATGAGCTATGCGCGGAGGCGCAGGGATTCCTGTTCGGCAAGCCCGGCGACATCAGCGCCTTCACCACCCTGGAGGACGAGGCGGAGCCGGCGCGCGCCGCCGCCGGATAGCGACAACCTCTTGCGCGCCCTGGCCCCCATCGGGGACAAGCTTGGGGCATGGCCAGCCGCGCGACCACCTCAGAACCGCCTTCCGCCGGGCCCTTCGGCGCGGTGATCCTGGTCGGCGGCCGCTCCAGCCGCATGGGCGCGGACAAGGCGCTTCTGGACTGGGGCGGCCGCCGGGCGGTGGACGCCGTGGCGGAGACCGCACGAGAGGCCGGCGCGGCCCTGGTGCTGACCGCCGGCGGCGACTACGGCCTGCCGTTCGTGCCCGATCCCAGCCCCTTTGCCGGCCCGGTCGCCGGGGTGCTGGCCGGCCTCGCCGCCCTGGCCGCCCAGGGCTTCGATCGCGGCCTGGTGCTGGCGGTCGACGCTCCGACGCTCACCGCTACAGACCTGGCGCCCCTGCTGGCGGCGCCGGCCCCTGGGGCGATGTTCGAAGGCTTTCCCCTGCCGATGACGGCGCCTTGCGCGCCCCTGCCGCCGGACGCGGAAGCGGACTGGCCCCTGCGGCGGCTGGCCGAGCGCCTGGGCCTGGCGCGACTGCCCTGCCCGGACGGCGCCGAGGCGCGCCTGTCCGGCGCCAACACCCCCGCCGAGCGCGCATCCCTGCCGCCCAAGCCCCCCAGGTGACGCGGCCGGGGCGGACCGATATGGTCAACCCCCGCGTTTGGAGCCTTTTCGATGTCCCGGGCCAGTTACACCCTGTTGTTCGCCCTGCTCTTGGCCGGCTGCGAGACGGTCGGCCCATCGGCGCCGTCCGTCTCCGCGCCGCCGCCCCCGCCGCCACCGACGATGGAATACGGCTCGATCACCGGCTTCGGCGCCTTCCACACCGCCAGCGGCGCCCTGGCCACCTGCGCCGGCCAGTCGGTGGCCCTGATGGCCGCCACGCCTGGCGCGCGTGCGCGCATGACCGCCCTCTATGGCTCCGCCAGCCACGCTATGACCTCGATCGCCACGGTCAAGGCGCGGGCGGCCAAGGCGCCGCCCTCCACCGAACCTCTTGTCGATTCCACCCAATGCGCCGCCGATGGCCGCTTCGCCTTCTCGAACCTCAAGGCCGGGATCTATTTCGTGGTCACCCGGGTGCGGCTGGACCATCCGGTGCGCGGCCAGGAGGAATTCGCGGTGATGCAAGAAGTTCCCTTGCGCCTGGGCGAAACCCAGCAGGTGCGCCTGACGCCTTAAAGCCCGATGCCGACCCCGCTCGAAATCACCCCCTCGCTCTCCATCGACGAGGACGAGATCGCCTGGCGCGCCGTCCGCGCCTCGGGGCCTGGCGGTCAGCACGTCAACAAGACCAGCACCGCGGTCGAGCTGCGCTTCGACGTCGCCGCCTCGCCCAGCCTGCCGGAGGACGTCAAGCAACGGCTGATCGCGCTCGCCGGCAGCCGCGCGACCCAGGAGGGGGTGCTGGTGCTGTTCGCCCAGAACAGCCGCTCGCAGGAGATGAACCGGCAGGACGCCCTGGCGCGCCTGGTCGACCTGATCCGCCAGGCCGCGCACCGGCCAAAGGCCCGCCGCCCGACCAGGCCGACCTACGCCTCCAAGCTGAAGCGGCTGGAGGGCAAGACGCGGCGCGCCGGGGTGAAGAGCATGCGCGGCCGGCCGCGGGGCGAAGACTGACCCCGATCAGGCGTTGCGTCATGGCGTAGCCGCGCTAGGTTCCCTGCCGTTTCCGCCAAGGCTTCAGGAGCCCATCCATGCGCCGTTCGCCCGCCGTTCTGGTCTTTGCCGCCGTCGCCCTGCTGGGCGCCTGCAACAAACAGCAGGCGGCCTCCTCGGCGCCGGAACAGGCCGCCGCGCCGGCTGCGACGCCCAGCGAGCCGACGCCGGAGCAGGCCAAGGCGATCCTGGCGACCCTGCCGGCCGCCTACCAGAACGCCGACCTGGAGAACGGCAAGCACAAGTTCGCCCAGTGCGCCGCCTGCCATACCGCCACCCAGGGCGGGCCGAACATGACCGGGCCGAACCTCTACGGCGTGTTCGGGCGCAAGGCCGGGAGCAAGGCCGACTACGACTATTCCGATGGCATGAAGGCCCAGTCGTTCACCTGGGACGCCGACCACGTCAACACCTGGATCACCGACCCGCGGGCCATGATCGCGAACACCAAGATGACCTTCGCCGGCCTGAAGGACCCCAAGGACCGGGCGGATCTGATCGGCTACCTGGCGGTTCAGACCACGCCGGCCAAGTAAAGCCTAAGCGTCATACCCCGGCAGCGCGCGGTCCAGCGAGCGCAGGGCGCCCGGCCAGGCCAGCATGCCGATGGCGCCCATGCCGCGGCTGATCTGGCTCGACACTTCGGCCTGGGCCGCCTGCGGCGCGATCAGCACCTTGTCGCGGCCGGCCGACAGGGCCATCACCTGCTGCTTGCAGGCGCGCTCCAGGTAGAACATGCCCATCCAGCACTCCGCCGCGGTCGAGCCGGCCGACAGGGTGCCGTGGTTGCGCAGCAGCATCAGGTTCTTGGTCCCGAGGTCGGCGACCAGGCGCTCGCGCTCGTCCAGGTTCAGGGCGATGCCCTCGTAGTCATGATAGGCCAGGGACGGCATCACGATCAGGGCGTGCTGCGACAGGGGCAAGAGCCCCTCGGCCTGGGCGGCCACCGCCACGCCCTGGTCGGTGTGCAGGTGCATGACGAAGTGGGCGTCCTCGCGCGCGGCGTGGATGGCCGAGTGGATGGTGAACCCCGCCGGATTGATGAAGTAGGGCGTCTCCTGGATGATGTTGCCGTCCAGGTCGACCTTGACCAGGGCCGAGGCGGTCATCTCGCCGAAATACATGCCGTAGGGATTGATCAGGAACTGATGCTCCGGCCCCGGCAGGCGGGCGGAGATGTGGGTGAAGATGGCGTCGTCCCAGCCATGCAGGGCCACCAGCCGGTAGAGGGCGGCCAGGTCCACCCGCGCCTTCCACTCCTCCTCGCTGACCTTGCCGCGCAAGGAGGTGATGTTCGCGACTGATCCGTCGGCCATGGCGATCTCCTGAAGATCGAGTAGTTTCAGGTGGGTTATCTGCGATCAGACTCGCGCCCGCAGGGCCCCGCGTCAAGGCCGCGGGCGCCGCTAAACCCTATGTTAGGGTAGTCTTCACGCGAGTCTCACATCTTGTGGGCCTTGGGATTCGCGGAGGATCTGATTGGGCGCCGTGCATTCGGCCCGAGATTTGAGGGAGCTGGCCCGCAGCCGCGCGCCGGCCGATCGCGAGCGCCTGATGCTGGCGATCGCGGATCTCTGCGGCAAGACCCGGCCCAGCCCGAACGACCCGGTGATCCAGGAACTCTTGGGCTCCATCTTCATGAGCCTGGTCGCCGACGCCGAGCACGACATCCGCCTGGCCCTGGCCGAGCGCCTGTCGCACGCCGAATGGCCGCCGGAATCCCTGGTCAACCTCCTGGCCCGCGACGAGATCGAGATCGCCCGGCCGGTGATCGCCACCAGCCCGGTGCTCAAGGACGCCGACCTCGTCCGCATCCTGGTCGAGGCCACGGTCGAGCACCAGATCGAGGTCGCCCGCCGCCCGGCGATCAGCGCGCCGGTGGTGGAATCGATCCTCAGCCAGGCCGAGCCGGCCGTCCTGACCGCCCTGGCCTCAAACGACACCGCCGAGGTCTCGCCCGAGGCCATGGGGGCCCTGGTCGAGGCCAGCCAGCACATCACCGGCATGCGCTCGCCCCTGGTGCGCCACCCGCGCCTGACCGGCGATTTGGCCGAGCGGCTCTATCTGTGGGTCGGCCAGTCGCTGCGCTCGGCGATCGTCACCCGCTTCCGCGTCGATCCCGCAGCGCTCGACAAGGCGCTGGCCGAAGCGGTCGGCGAGGCCCACGCCCATCCGGGCGCCATCAAGGTCGACGGCTGGAAGCCGCTGGTGATCGACGACCAGGACGAGGTCGACATGCGGCTGATCGCCAAGCTGCACGCCGCCGGCCAGCTCAAATCCAGCTACCTGCTGCGGTCCTTGCGCGAACAGCGCATGTCCCTGTTCCGCGCCGCCCTGGCGACGCTGGGCGGCTACGCCCTCAAGGACGTCAAGAAGGCGACCGAGCTCGACCGGCCCGAATACCTGGCCCTGGCCTGCGCCGGGGTGGGCGTCGACCGCAGCGCCTTCGCCACCCTGCTGGGCCTGGTCAGGAACGCCAACGCCGGCAAGCCGGGCGGCGACGCCCAGCGCGCACGCCGCGCCTTCGACGCTTTCCGGCCGGATCAGGCCGATCTGGCGGCCGCCGCCTTCCGCAAAGCCATTTCCGAGGTTTGACAAGCGCCATCAGGGCGGCTCATGTCATTCGGCCATGACCCGCGCCCCCCGATGAACGTGCGTCCCGCCAAGATCACGCGCCTGGCCTTCGTGGCCAGCGACCGGCCGGACGCCCAGGCGGCCCGGGCCCGTCTCGCCGAACGCTATGGCGACCTCGCCGAAAGCGAGGCCCAGGTCGTCGTGGCCCTGGGCGGCGACGGCTTCATGCTCGAGACCCTGCACCGCAACCTCGGCTCCGACCGGCCGATCTACGGCATGAACCAGGGCTCGGTCGGCTTTTTGATGAACGAATATGTCGAGGACCGGCTGCTGGAGCGGATCAACGCCGCCGAGCCGGCGGTGATCCATCCCCTGGCCATGGTCGCCACCGGCCGCGACGGCGTGCGCCAGTCGGCCCTGGCGATCAACGAAGTCTCGCTGCTGCGCCAGACCCGCCAGACCGCCAAGCTGCGCATCATCATCGACGGCAAGGTGCGCATGGACGAGCTGGTCTGCGACGGGGTGCTTTTGTCGACCCCGGCGGGCTCGACCGCCTACAACCTTTCGGCGCACGGCCCGATCATTCCCCTCGATGCGCGTGTGCTCGCCCTGACCCCGATCAGCGCCTTCCGGCCTCGCCGATGGAGGGGCGCGCTTTTGCCGCACACGGCCAAGGTTACCGTAGAAGTAGTGGAGGCGGACAAGCGGCCGGTCTCGGCCGTGGCCGACAACTACGAAGTCCGCGACATAGAACGCGTTGAAATCGTTGAAAATCGCGATTTGAAACTGGCGATGCTGTTCGACGCCGGACGCGGATTGGAAGAGCGAGTGCTCGCCGAGCAGTTCACCGACTAGGGCCGGTCTCACCACTTGTTAAGGTTGGGATGGGAAAGTTCTGTGGCTAGTTTATCGGCCAACAGATTCGGCGTGCCCAGTGGAGAATCGCCCGTGAGCCATCAGCCTGCCCAGATGATACCACCGTCGAATAATCTCAAGCTGAAACTTGGGGGTCGGCTCGGTGGAATCGATCCTGCGGCGCTGGCCAAGGCCGAAGCGGCGCTCAAGGGCCTGTCCTCGAACTTCGACCAGTGGATGCAGGACGAGCTGACCAAGCTGGACGCCGCCCGCGAGAAGGTCCGCGCCGAGGGCTACAACGCCGAGACCGCCGAGACCCTGTATTTCCGCGCCCACGACCTGAAGGGCCTGGGCTCGACCTATGGCTACCCGCTGGTGACCCGCATCGCCGCCTCCCTGTGCCGCCTGACCGACGACCCGGTGACCCGCCTCAAGGCCCCCCTGTTCCTGGTCGACGCCCACATCGACGCCATCAAGGCCGCCGTCCGCGGCAACGTCCGCGACGATGACCACCCCACCGCCAAGGTGCTGCTGGGCGAGCTGGAAAAGCAGGTCAAGGAATACGAGGCCTGAGGGCCGGATCTCCAAGCTTCCTTCCACACAGGTTCCACAAACCCTTCTCCGGCCCCCGGGGAAGGGTTTTGTGTTCCTCCCCCACCCCCGTCATCCCGGCCGGAGGCCCGCGCAGCGGGCTGGAGAGCCGGGACCCAGCAGTTCCGGTCTCGACGCGAAATGATCGCAGCGTCGAGGCTAGTGCGGCTGGGTCCCGGCTCTACGCGCTCTATCGAGCGCTCCGGCCGGGATGACGAAGTTAGGGGGGAGGTAGAAGGGAAATCACGGCGCCCCAGCCATAGGCGGCGGCCTGAACAGCCGCACATAGGCCCCGTCCGACGCCACGAACGGCGAGGTTTCATCGCCGCTCGCCATCTCCTCGACGGCCCAGGCCTCGCGGGCCAGATGCACCCAGTTCACCGGAATCTCCAGATCCCGGCAGATCATCTCGATCACCACGCCGATCGGCTGGGAGAGCACATCGCCATAGATGTCCTCGTCGGATAGCCGCTCCCAGGCCCGCCCACAGAGCCGCTCGGCCTTCCAGGCCGTGGTTTCATCATCCGCCACTACGCGATTGACGATCCGCGCGATCCGCCGCCGACGCCGCTCCAGCGGGTCTTCCGCCGCCACTTTCTCAGCCGGGGGCGCCTTCCCGGCCTCCAGCGTCGTCAGGTCTTTGATCACCTTGCTCTGCAAGGCGAGCGTCAGCCGCACCGCCCGCGTGACCTTCTGGAACGCCCGGTCCAGTCCCTCGACATCCCCGGCGCCCGCCGCGGCCTCGACCGTCCTCTGGGCCAGGGCTTCGGCCATCCGCGTCCCCGCCTCGGCCAGCCGATCCAGGAACGCCACCTGCCGCTCCGCCACCCCACGCGCCATCGCCGCGGTGGACACGGGGTCCGCCGCGGTGGCGTCGTCGAAGTCGGAGGGTTCTGGTTGATGCATGATGTGACAAATAGGAACATTTTTCGGCAAGCTTGTCAAGAACACCCCCACCCGCGAGCGGACCTGCGTGCGCCATCCGCCCAAAGCATGGCAGGATCGCCGGGGACTCGGGGGAGAGCGCGCATGTCCGCCGTCTACGACCAACTGAACGACAAGCTGATCGATTTCATCCGCCGCCAGAAGCTGTTCTTCGTGGCGTCGGCGCCCCTGTCGGCGGAGGGGTCGGTCAACCTCTCGCCCAAGGGCTATGACAGCCTGGCCGTCATCGACCCCAGGACGGTCGCCTATCTCGACCTCGGCGGCTCGGGCATCGAGACCCACGCGCACCTGCGCGAAAACGGGCGCATCACGCTGATGTTCTGCGCCTTCGAGGGACCGGCGATGATCCTGCGCCTGTATGGACAGGGCGAGGCTTGCGGCTTCGACGAGCCCGGCTTTGCGGAGAGGATGAAGCTCTTTCCCGCTTTCGAGCGCGCCCGCGCGGTCATCACCGTGCGCCTCACCCGGATCGCCGACAGCTGCGGCTGGGGCGTTCCCTTCTTCGATTTCAAGGGCGAGCGGGACCAGCTGCGACGCTGGGTCGACGCAAGGCCGCACCCCGAGTGGGCGGCGCGGCGCTACGAAAGCAACGCCGCCTCCATAGACGGCCTCCCCGGCCTCTCGCCCCCAGGCGGAGCGACATGATCTCTGCCGCCGGGCCGGCGCAGGAGGCCGCTTCGAGCTCTTTAACCGGCCGTGACCCTGCTTCAGAACCTCGCCGTTCGACGGCGCCGCGACCTTGCCGCCCCATAGCGGACCTCCCCAAGGGAGGAGATGGGTGGAAAGGGGGCGTATGATCAGGTAGTCGTGATTTGGCGCGGAAAGACGATAGCTTTCGAAGATCGAGGATATAGCGTGGCAATTCCCAAGACGCGCTCTGGCATGATTATATTTGCAACATGCTTTCTTTTAGGTCTCGGCATGTTGATTGCTGGATTGGTGATGCCGCCTCCGCAATTCGATCAAAACCCTGCAAAAATGTTCGCCGCAGATAAATATAGTGGACCTCCCGATTGCAATCTTACGGGCCTATACGCCGGAGCAATAATTTCCAGTCACTGCGTTACCGAACAAACGATCATAGCCGATCCAAAGAGTTTCGGGCTGGCACGTATTTACCGAGGGGCAAGGATAATTCGGATTGGAAACGATGCCGGCGTGGTTCAATGCTACATTAACAAGTGCAATGTCTGGCGAGTCGCACACAATAAGTTCTTCCAGCCGGGCTTGAACTCACAATAACCCACGCCCCTTCATGTTCCACCCGTTGGCGCGAACTTCCGCTTGGGGTCGATTCTCACCGTTAGGTCGGCGCCGGTAACTTGCCATTGGCCGACTGCGAGACGTCCGTGCCGGATTCGGGCGCTCCCAACGGCGACTGCGGGTGGCGAGCGGCCTTTCGGCCCGCTTGACTGTGACGCCTAAGGTCGCAGAACTCGCCAAGATGATCGCAGCCGGAGATGGTGGAGAAGGTTATGACAGCGCCCGGCGCTCTTGAGTTGCTCATATCGTTGGAGCAGCAAATTATTGATCCTGCGACGCGCCATTCACCTCACGTATTCGCGTCGATCCTGGCGGATGATTTTCTCGAGTTCACCGCGTCTGGCCAGGTTTATCAAAAAGAATCCGTCATTTCGGCCTTAACCGCAGAGAACGTCGGCGCGTGGGCGGAGATGAGCAATGATGGATTTGAACTCAGGCCCCTCGCCGAGGGCGTGGTTCTGTTGACTTACTGCCATTTGCGGAGACGAGAAGGCGTCGCAGACGCCCGCTCGCTGAGAAGCTCCATTTGGAAATTGGTCGGCGATCGGTGGCAGTTGGTCTTTCATCAGGGCACGCCCACGTGCGCCGAATGATCCATGATTGATCGGAACCGGCGACTTCTCACTCTGATGACGGCTATAGCTCGCCCGACAAGCCGGGCGCCGAAAGTCGCCGTTGAACGCTGTCCACGCGTCATGGCCAGATCAAAACGCCCCTCGCCCCGAACGGTGACTGGCAGCTGCACGGCCACTAGCAACGGCTACCAGTCTCCCGCCATGGAGCCCAGGTCCCAGCCCTGGCGTTACAGGTTCCGCCCCGCACACCCATCAGATCGAGCCCCCCCTTGAGCACCCTGCCGACCATGGATCCCCCTGCAAGACGCGGCCTGCTGCCCGCGGCGGCTTCGATCGCGATCGCCCTGGCGGTCGGGGCTGTCGGGGGCTTCGCCACGCATTCGAGCGTGGGCAGCTGGTACGCAACCCTGGCCAAGCCGTCCTTCAACCCGCCCAACGCCGTGTTCGGGCCGGTCTGGACCATGCTCTACGTCCTGATGGCCCTGGCGGCCTGGCGCGTCTGGCGCACCGGTCCCCGCAAAGCGGTCGGCTTGCCGCTCGGCCTCTACGCCGCACAGCTCGCCCTGAACCTGGCCTGGTCGCTGATCTTCTTCGGCCTGCGTCAGCCGGGGCTCGCGCTGGCGGACATCGCCGCGCTCATGGCCCTGGTGATCGCGACTACCATCGCCTTCCTGCGGATCGACCGTCCCGCCGGCCTGATCATGATCCCCTACGCCGCCTGGGTGGCCTTCGCGTCGGCCCTCAATTTCGAGATATGGCGGCTCAACTAACGCGCCAGGTCTCGGAACAAAAGCGCCGATCACTTTCGCTATAATTGAAAATTAAGTTCGCCGCACACGGCGCGGCGCCTATGGTGCGGCCATGCCCCTGCTGATTGCAATCGCCTGCGCCCTGGTCACCTCCGTCGCCGCCCTGCTGGCCCGCTTTGGGCCTTGAGGGGACGGCGCTGTGATCGTCGAGGGCCGCTCACGCCTCGCTCGCCGTCCGCCAACCCGCCCAGCAGATCGCCAGCATGATCAGGTTGCCGCCTAGGTCCGAGGCAAAGCCGATTTCGGTCAGGATCGGCCTGGCCAGATAGAAGTAAGCGTCAAAGGCGAAGAAGGGCAGCAGGCCGATCCCGTAGGCGAGGAAGGTCGTGCGGCTGAACCGCGAAAACACCGCGAACAGGCCGGCGATCATCGCCTGCGCGCCGAAGCAGCCGGCGAGGATCGGGACGATCACCGCCTGCGACTGGAACTGCGGCCGGACGCACAGCGCCAACATGCTGGCCGGCGCCACGACGCACCAGCCTCCGAGGCCGAAGAAGACGGCGCCCAGACCGATTTGCAGCGATCGGGTCGACACACCCGCCCGGCGCGCCACCCCCCTACCCCCTGATCGCCGCCAGCGGCTCCGCCACCGCGCCGTAGCCGGCGTCCGGCGGGATCACCAGCACCTGCTCGCCCTCGCGGCTCTCGACCTTGGGCAGCACGGTCACCAGGGTCCGCGCCCCTGCCCGGCGCACGGCGTCCTCGCCGCTCTCGGCCTCGGCCAAGAGCTGCAGGTTCATCCGGGTGGGGAAGATCACCGTGCGCTCGCCGGCCTGGGCCAGGCGGATCGCCTCGCCCGGGGCGATCCATTCGGCGTCCACCGTCTCCCAGCCGTCGCAGACCGCCAGCTGATCGCTGTTGGCGCGCACCACATAGAACCAGGTGTCGAACCGCTTGGGCATCATGGTCGGCGTGATCCAGCGGGCGAACACGGTCAGGGCCGGCAGGTCCAGGCGCAGGTCAAGCTCGCGCACCAGGCCCATCAGGCTCTCCTCGCCCTTGGAAACCGCCGCCCGGGCCGCCGCCGCGCGCTCGTCGCCATGGAACACGTCACCGGAGGGATGCCGCGCCACCAGGATGCTGGCCTCCTCGAAGGCCTCGCGGATCGCGGCGATGCGCAGGGGCCGCTCGTCCGCCGGGGTCTCGGCCCAGCCGACGCTCAGGGCCTCCCAGGCCGGATCGTGGTCGCTGGGGTCGGTCTTGCCGCCCGGAAACACCAGGGCGCCCGAGGCGAAGTCGATCTGGTGATGGCGCTTGACCATCAGCACCTCGAATTCCGGCTGGTCCCGCACCAACAGGATGGTCGCCGCCGGCCGGACGGTCGCTGGTTCGCTCATGCTTGTTTCCTCCGTTGCCGCCATGGTGGCGGAGCGACGCAGGGGAGATCAAGCATCCTGATCCCGCTCATCCCCGCGCAGGCGGGCGGCGCCAGCTCGGCGGCCGCACAAAAACTCCTCATCCTGAGGCGCCCGCGCAGCGGGCCTCGAAGGACGCAGCGGCGGCTCCGTGCGTCCTTCGAGGCTCGCCGCTACGCGCCGAGCGCCTCAGGATGAGGAAGGTTTGTAGCCCGGCCGGGCCTCACACGTACTGGAACGCATCCGGCTCCGCCGCCGGGCCGGGCTCGCCCACGGCGCGGTCCATGCGGCCGATCTCGGCGCGCAGGCGGTCCAGCTTGTCCATCAGGTAGTCCATGTCCTCCGGCGCGGCGGCGCGGGGCTGGGTCAGGAAGCGCTCCAGAAGCCGCTCCTGGTAGCGCTCGGCGTCCAGCTCGCCGCCCTCGGCCTCCATGGTGTGATAGGCGTCGACCCCGGCGCGGAAGCAGGAATAGAGCCGGGGCGGCAGTTCGGCCCGGTCGTAGATGGCGCGCAGGCCCAGCGGGCCGGCGTCATGCACCATCAGCCAGGTCCGGTGATGCGGCACGCCGGCGAGCTCCGACAGGCCCCATTCGAAGAAGGTCATGTGCCCCTGCACCAGCGCGCGCAGCAACAGCGACGCGGTCAGCCGCCCGCCGGCCTTCAGGTGGCGGGTGAAGCTGCGCACGTCCGGCGCCCGGCCGGCCTGGTCCACCAGGTCGACGGTGGCGCGCTCGCGGCTGCCGGTGGCGATCTCCAGCGCCAGGTCCGGCGGCAGGGCGTGGTGGTTGATCAGGTGGTCGCGCAGCTCGTCGCCGACCACGGCGATCAGCTTTTCGGTCACCGCCAGCGGCAGCACCCGGCGATAGGCCACCGCCGCCAGCACCGCCTCGGACTTGGAGAAGCGCTCGACCACCGCCTGCAGGGTGCGGTCGGCGAAGCGGGCGTTGTCGTTGGCGCAGGCCGTCTTCACCGCCTGCTCCACCCCATGCTCGACGATGGTGGTGGTGACCTTTTCCGACAGCTTGGGCCGGCTGGCGATCGCCACCTGGCGCACCGGCCCGCCGATACGCACGATCTCCACCAGGTCGGCGTCGGTGAAGGCGGGCGAGAAGGACAGGATCGGCAGGGCGATGCTCTCGACGTCGCGGGCCAGCTGCATGGCCACGTCGCGCGGCACCAGGGGCGACTCGCGCAAGGTGACGGCCAGCGCCTTGCGCACCAGCTCGGCGGCGTCCCCGGCCATGATGCGCAGGATGTCCTGGGCCTTGGCGCGATCCTCGTCGTCCAGGTCGGCCTGATCCATGCGGCTACAGATCTTCTGCGCCGCACTGGCCCTGGCGTCGGGCGTGTCGCCCTTCACCAGCATTCGGATGTCGATGTCGGTCAGCGCCGCGCGCGTCATCGCCATCGCCTGCCCCCCAAGTATCCCGTAGCCCGAGAGAGGTCGCTCTCGGGCGCACCATGGCCCCGGCGTGCTTAACGATTGCTTGTGACTACGGCTCCGCTGGGCCTTGTTAACCGCGTCTTTTCACGACGTTGGAACCCGGTCCGGCTAGCCTGGCGGGGTTTAGGGCGTCGGAGGCGTTAGTCTTGTCGAAACTGCGGCCAAACGCCTCAAGCGGCCGGGATGCTGGCGGCCCAAAGACGGGCGCCCTCGACACCGGGGCCTCGGGCGCCATGGCCCTGCAGGCGCTGGACGCCCAGGCGGCCCTGCTCCCCTATGCCCTCGCCCTGTTCCTGATCGCCCTGCCGATCTTCGCCTGGGCCTGCAGCTATGCGGCCAACCGCCTGTGGATGGCCGGCAGCCTTTTGATCTTCGCCGTCAACTGGGCGGTGTTCTACGCCGCCGTCGACATCTTCAAGCGCCATCCTGAGCGGCGGGCCGAGATCGGCCTTCGCGCCCGCATCCAGGTCGTCGCCGGCCTGCTCTGGGCCGGCGCGGTGGCCCAGGTCGCGGTCCTGGGCCTGCACGCCGGGCCGGGGCGCGAGGCGATCGAGCTGGTGGCCGTGGGCGGGGCGGCCGCCTGCATCTTCTTCGCCTCGCCCTACCTGCCCAGCCTGCTGATCGTCGGCCCGACCGCGAGCGCCGCGCCGGTGCTGGCGCTGATGCTGGACCCCGGCACCCGGCCGATGGGCCGGGTGGCCCTGGGCGCCATCGCCCTGGTCCTGGCCCTGTCGCTGATCTTCAACCGCCTGCTGCGCCGCCAGTTCGCCCTGGCCACGGAGCGCGAGGCGCTGATGGCCGAGCGGGCGCGATCGCTCGACCACGCCGAGGCCCTGGCCCGGTCCAAGTCGGACCTGGTGGCCACCCTGTCGGACGAGATCCGCAACGGCCTGACCGGCGTCGTCCACGTGCTGACCGCCGCCGTCAACGCCGGCGCCCGCAGCGGCCCCTCGCGCGAGCAGATGGCCGCCGCCCTGGCCTCGGCCCAGGACCTGATCCAGGCCCTCAACGCCACGCTGGACACCGAGGCCGCCGAGGCTGGCCGCCTGACCCTGGAAACCCGCCCGTTCGATCCCGCCAGGCTGCTGATGGAGATCGTCGGCGCCTACCGCCCGATAGCGGCTGCAAAGGGCTTGGAACTCTCCTGCCACGTCGAGGAGGGCCTGGCCGGCGCCGCGGTGGGCGACCCCGCGCGGGCGCGGCAGGTGGTCGCCAACCTCGTGGCCAATGCGGTCAAGTACACCGTTCGCGGCCGGGTCGAGATCCGCGCCGAGCGCCTGGGCGAGGACCGCCTGCGCCTGGAAGTGGCCGACACCGGCCCCGGCCTTGCGCCCGACGAGATCGCCCGCGCCTTCGAGCCCTTCAAGCGCGTGCCCCGCACCGCCGTGGGCGTCTCCGGCGCCGGCCTCGGCCTGTCCCTGTCCAAGCGCCTGGCCGAAATGATGGGCGGCGCCCTGACGGCCGAAAGCGCCGTCACGGTGGGCAGCTGCTTCCGCTTCGACCTGCCGTTCGACGCCGAGGCCGCGCCGGCCGCTGGCGGCAAGAGCAGCGAGGCGAGCGAGCGGGCCCTGCGCATCCTGACCGCCGACGACGACGCCCTGGCCTCGGCCATGCTGCGCGCGGTGCTGGAGCAGCTGGGCCACCAGGTGCTGCACGCCAATGACGGCCGCAGGGCCTTCGAGCTGGCCCAGACCTGCGACCTCGACCTGGTCCTGCTGTCCGCCCGCCTGCCGGAAATGGATGGGCCGGAGGTGGTGGACGCCCTGCGCAGCCTGGACCGCCCCGTCGCCTCCGCCCCGATCGTCACCCTGATCGACGGCGATGCGGAGGAGGCCAGGGCCTGCCTCAAGGCCGGGGCCAACGGCATCCTGCGCCGGCCGGTCAATGTCGGCTCGGTCGCCCGGGCCATCGCCAAGGCCATGCGCGAAGGCGAGGCCCCGCCGCAAAAGCTGGCTCAGATCGCCTGAAGCCTTCCCTTTCCGTCCGCGTCAAAGCACCATGGCGAAAAAGGACGGAGGGACGCGGACGTGCTCGAGGGATTGAAGGTCGTCGAACTGGCCAACTACATCGCCGGCCCCGCCACCGGGGCGGTGCTGGCCGACTGGGGCGCGGACGTGATCAAGGTGGAATCGCCCGCCGGCGACCCGCATCGCCGCTTCTTCGCCCACCTGACCGACGGCTCGGAAGGCAATCCGGTGTTCGACATGGACAACCGCGGCAAGCGCTCGGCGGTGCTGGACATCACCACCGAGGCCGGACGCGAGGCCATGCTGCGCCTGTTCGAGCAGGCCGACGTGTTCGTCACCAATGTACGACCGGCGGCGCTGAAGCGCGCGGGGCTGGACTACGAGGCCGTCGCCGCGCGCTGCCCGCGGCTGATCTACGCCAGCATCACCGGCTATGGCCTGGAGGGCCCCGAGGCCGACAAGCCGGGCTTCGACGTCGCCGCCTTCTGGGCCCGCTCGGCCATGGCCTCGCTGACCGCGCCCAAGGGCATGGAGCCGTTCCCCCTGCGCACCGGCGTCGGCGACCACACCTGCGCGCTGGCCACCGTCTCGGCGATCCTGGCGGCGGTGATCGAGCGCGGCCGCACCGGCCACGGCCGGCTGGTGGAGAACTCGCTGATCCGCACCGGCGTCTACGCCATGAGCACCGACCTGGCGATCCAGCTGAAGATGGGCCGCATCGCCTCCACCCGCCCGCGCGAACAGGCGATCAGCCCTCTCGCCAATTTCTTCCGCACCTCCGACGGACGCTGGCTTTGCGTCGTGCCGCGCGAGAACGGCGCCGACTGGCCCAATATCGCCCGGGCGGCGCGGGTCGAAGCCCACGTCGACGACGAGCGTTTCGCCAGCGGCCGGGCGCGGCGGGCCAATGCGGCGGCCCTGGTCGGGCTGATGGACGAGGCCTTCGCGCAAATGACCCAGGCCGAAGCCGGCGCGCGCCTCGACGCCGAGGACGTGGTCTGGGCCCCGATCGCCACCCCGGCGGAGCTGTCCCAGGACCCGCAGGCCGAAGCGGCGGGCTGCTTCGTCGCCATGCCTGACGGTCACGGCGGAACCTATCGCGCCCCCGCCTCGCCGGCCCGCTTCCCGGGCGCCGACGACGGCCCCAAGGGTCCCGCTCCCGGACACGGCCAGCACACGCGCGAAATCCTCGCCGAGATCGGCTTCGCAGGCGCGGAGATCGAGGCGATGTTCAAGGAGGGGGCGGCGGCGTAGTTCGTGCTGAGTCCGGATTGATCTGAATTTTCAACCGCTCATCCCGGCGAATGCCGGGACCCAGATCCTATGGCGCAGGCTTTCGGTCAGAGGCCACAAGGAAGTATCCGCCCGCCCGGCGCTTTACGATCTGGGTCCCGGCATTCGCCGGGATGAGCGGAATTTGGGAGTAGTGAGTTTGGCAAATCTCAACCCGCTTCAGCCGCCGCTGCTGCGGCCGTGGCGGGCGTCGGATAACACGCGCAGCATGTCCGCCGAAAACAGGGAGTTGGCGACGCCGGACCCGCCGCCGGAGCCGCTCATGTCGGGCATCTGCGGCCCGCGCAGCACCATCTCGATCATCGCCTCCTCCTGGGCCGTGCGGTCCAGGCGGCGGGCCGAGGCGTATTGCAGGAAACCCTGGTCCTGGCTGGGCGCCGCCTGCTGGGCCACGGCCGAGAAGTGCGCCGGCTCGCCGGACGAGGCGTGGGTCAGGTTGGCGTAGAGCTCGCCCACCGTGGCGGCGTGGCCGTCGCGATAGAAGATGCTGTGGTTGGAAGCGGCGGCCTCGGGGAACAGCGAAGCGGCCTTGGTGTTCGGGCTGGTCTGCACCGCCTCGATCAGCTTGGCCGAGCCCTGCGGCCCCAGGAAGTGGGCGGCGTAGAGCTCGCCGGCGGTGGGGTTGCGCCCCACCCGCCCGCGCAGATAGGCCGCATGGTCCGAGGTCAGCTCGCCGGCCATCAGAGAGGCGGCGTGCGGATCGAAGCGCAGGTCCATCACCGCCTTGCGCGCCTCGGCGCCGTCAATGCGGTAGCGGCCGTCCGATCCCTGCTGGATCAGGTCGGCGTAGCGGGCGTAGCCGTACTTGGCGCCGTGCTTCTTCAGCGTCGACATCCAGGTCTGCTCGACGAACTGGAACAGGCCCGCAGCCGTTGACGAGCCGGCCTTGGCCCCGGGATTATAGCCGCTCTCGCGCTTGGCGGCGCCCAAGAGGAAGCCGAAGTCCACCCCGGTCGCGCTCGACGCGCGCTGGATGGCCGCTTCCACGGCGCCCTTGATTGATTCCACGGCCATGACGGCAAGCCTCGGCAATCATGGTTAAGCGGCGATTAACCATGTTTCGGCGACCCGCGGGAACAGTATCCGGAACACCCGGGAAAACCTCCCATTTACAGCCCAGCCGCCCGGACGGACCCTTCCCCTCAACAATAATCAGGGGCGGAGGATCTTCCCATGATCGCGGTCAGTAGCAATCCTGGCGGCTTCGACTTCATGCGGGCCATAGACAAGCCGCAGCGCCGCAAGCTTTCGCGCACAGCTGTACTGGGTATCGGCGCCTCGGTGTTGTTTCACGTCGCCGTCCTTGGCTCCCTGTACCTGATCAAGGTGGAATATGGGAAAGAAAGCGCGCAGCCCGACGATCCGCCGCCTGTGGTCCTGACCAGGACCCAGCTCTTGCCGCCCGATCCCGCGCCGCAGCCCGTCACGCAAAATCGCGTCGTCACGCCGCACCCGACGCCAGAGCTGCCCGCCGACGCGAAGGTCGTCACCATTCCCATTCCGCCGCAGGTCGACCAACACCTGGTCGAAACCGGGCCGGTCGAGATCGCCAGGTACACGCCGCCGCAGCCGCCGAGCACCGGGCCGAAGTCCATCACCGACCCCACCTGGATCAGCCGGCCGAACGGCGACCAGCTCACCCGCTTCTATCCGCCGGCCGCCCTGGAGCAGGGCCGCACAGGCCTCGCGGTCCTCAGCTGCACCGTCAACGCCGGCGGCCGCCCCATGGCCTGCCGCGTGGTCCAGGAGACCCCCGCCGGCGCCGGCTTCGGCCCCGCCGCGGTCAAGCTCTCCGCCTTCTTCAGGATGAGCCCACGCACCGAGGACGGCGAGGCGGTGGACGGCGGCGTGGTGCAGATCCCGATCCGCTTCAGCCTGGACGAGTGACCTCGGTCGCCCGCCAGGCTCGGTAGGCGGCATTCCGCATCGAAACCGACACAGCGGCAATGTATGGTCGCTCGTGTCGGGCCTCGCGTTCGCGCGAAACCCAGGCGCTGTGAGGCGCCTTGGGCCTTTTTGCGACGCAATCGTCCGACCGTGGCGCCAAACGGCGCGATGCGCGTTCAAGTCCGGTCAACCAGGCGACTATAGACTGGGGGGCCGACGGGCGCGCCGCGAGCCGTTCGCCGGATGGGGCTTAATTGCGGATACCTGTATGTCGACGCGTGACGAGATCTGGCTGGTCGATTGCTCGCTGTTCAGCGCGGCCTATGACTTCCATCTGGGATCGGCCCTGGCCGAGGGCAAGCGCCCGATCCGGCTCCTGGCCCGGCCCATTCGCCCGCTGGAGGTCCCGCCGCCCACCGACCTGATCTACGACGCCTATTTCTACCGCGCCACCGAACCCCTGATGCGGATGAAGAACAAGTGGGCGCAGAAGGTGGCGCGCATGTTCAAGGGGCTGGAGCACCTTTCCGGCCTGGTGCGTCTGACCGCGCGCGTCTGGCGCGACCGTCCGCTGCTGGTGCACCTGTTCTGGACCACCCTGCCCAACGCCGACCGCATCGCCATCCGCATGATCCAGAAGGTGTGCCCGGTGCTGGTGACGGTGCACAACTCGATCCCGCTGCACGGCCACCGGCCGCTGTTCAACACCCATGACGACTATGTGCGGGTCTATCAGCAGGCGGACCTTCTGATCGCCCACGCCGAAAACACCAAGAAGGTCATGTTGGAATGGGGCCTGGACCCCGCCCGTATCGACATGATCACCCACCCGCCCCTGCATTTGCAGGTCGGCGGCGCCGAAGAAGTCCAGCGCAAACCCGGCCGCTTCCGCGTGCTCTTGTGGGGCGCGGTCAAACGCTACAAGGGCGTGGAGGACCTGGTCGAGGCGGTGATCCGGGCGCGGAAGATCGTGCCGGAAATCGAGCTGCACATCGTCGGCAAACCCTTCTACGACATCAGTGAGACCATCCAGAAGGTGAAGGACCAGGGGCAGGAGGACCACATCACCTTCGACCTCGAGTTCAAGACCGAGGAGGCGCTGGACGCCGAGATCCGCGCCTGCGACCTGATGGCCCTGCCCTATCACGAGATCGACGCCAGCGGGGCCTTCTCCACCAGCCTGGGCTACCAGAAGGCCTTCATCATGAGCGATGTCGGCTATTTCTCGCTGCTCAAGGTGCCCGACGCGGTGCGCGAGCACGCCTTCATCCAGATGCGCGACATCGACGCTCTGACCCGCAACCTGGTCACCCTGGCGACCCGGGCGGACATCTACCAGGCCAATGTCGACGCCTTCGAAGAGGTCAACCGCTCCTATTCGAGCTGGAGCGAGGTCGGCAAGTCGCTGAACGCGATCTACGACCGCGTCCTCGCCGAGCGCGGCCAGGGCGCCCTGCAGGCCCCCAGCCCCGCCCAGGCGGTCAGCGGTTGACCAGGGCTCCGATGCCGCCGCCGAGGTCGGGCGCGAAATAGGGTTTGCCGGCGGCGAAGTTGGCCGGCAGCGGTGCGTCCGGGAACCGGTGATGGTAGACCTCGGCCCAGGCGATCTGCGCCTTGTTGAAGCTTCCGTCCGGCTTGTAGAACGACTCCTGCCGCACGCCGCTCTTGGCCTCGACCTGCGACGGGTCGTCCACCGCGCGCAGGGCGAAGTCGGCGATTCGCCGAACCGCCCCGTTGCATGCGCCATAGAGGTCCTGGCCATTGGCCGCGGCCAGCTCGGCGGTGATCACCAGGGGTTCGGCGGCGTAGAGCGAATAGAGCCTGGCCCGGGCCGCCCGGCCGATCTCCCGCGGCAACGCCCCGTCGCCGTCGGCCTCGCAGGCCACCACCTTGGCGCTTTCGACGCCCCAGCGCAGCAGGCTGGGATCGTTGGTGGCCACGCCGGTCGCCGCGGTGGCCAAGGCGGCCCAGGCCCGATGGTTGTTGTGGTTGACCATCGAATCCGGCGGCAGGCTGCGCCAGTGCTCCAGGCTGTCCTCGGCCAGGCTGTGCAGCCAGTTGGCGATGCGCCGCCGCTGGTCGGGATCGCCGGTGTTCAGTCCCCGGACCTGCATGAAATCGATCGCCAGGGCCGAGATCATGTTGGCGCGAAACAGGTGGGCGTCATGGTTGGTGAGTTGCGAGACCGCGTTCTGGCTCGCCCAGCTGTCCATCATCGCCAGGGCGCAGGCCCCGGCTGCCTCGTTGGCCCCATTGCTCATGGTGTAGCGGCCGGCCTGGACGTCGACGGCGACGTAGAAGTCGCGGATCGGCTTCACCAGGGCGTCCACCGCGGCCTCGGCCTGCAGATCGAGATGCGAGAAGGTAGGATCGCCCTTCTTGTACGGCGAATCGACGTGCAGCGAGATCGGCGCCGGCGGAACAGCCGGACAGTTGCCGGCGGGCGCGCCCGCCTGGGGCGGCACGGTGCGGAACGGCGGCGAAAGCCTCACCCCCTGGGCCATGGCCGAAGTCGCCGCGCCGGCCAGCAGCGCAGCCAGCAGAATCCCGTTCAGCTTCATCATCTGTGCGCTCCTCGGCTCGGCCCCGGCAGGCTCGCCAGCCAAACACCGGCGCCTAAGCTTGGTTCCCTTAAGTGGCGGTTGTTTGGCCGCCTCGCGCTCGACCTGTGCAACGAAAACCCGACGATGGTCATTTCGTCACCCGAAATCGGCTATGAACCGCAAGGCTCGTTCCCTGCGCTCTTTTCAAGCGGCCCGAAAGTTTCGCAGGATACCGCAGTTGTTCGATGGTTGGGCGCGCGCCGAGCGGTCCGGCCGACTCAAGTTCGAGGCGACCATGATCCTTGACGCGCGCCAGGACGGCGCTCCACGCAGCCTGAAGACCGGCATCGCCATCATAGGCTCCGGCGCGGCCGGCCTGACCCTGGCCCTGGAGCTGGATCGCCTGGGCCTGGACTGCGTGGTGCTGGAGGCCGGCGGCGACGGCTTCGACAAGAGCGCCCAGGAATTCTACCGCGCCGCCTCGATCTCGCCCGAGGACCACGGGCCGGTGCATATGTACCGCCGCCGCGAATTCGGCGGCACTACCTCTATCTGGGGCGGCCGCTGCATCCCCTTCGACCCGATCGACTTCGAAGATCGCCCCTGGATTCCCCGCGGCCGCTGGCCGGTCTCCTATGACGAGGTCGCCGCCCACTACCTGCGGGCGCTGGAAATCTGCAAGGCCGGGCCGAACCTGTTCCGCGCCGAGGAAGGCCTGCCCGGCTCCCAGGCGCCCATGGTCGAGGGTCTGGCGAGCGAGGACGTGATCCTGGACCGCATCGAGCGCTTCAGCGAACCGACCCATTTCGGCCGCGCCTACCGCGAACAGATCACCGCCAGCAAGGCGGTCACCGTGCTGGTCAACGCCGTCGTGGTCGAGATCACCGCCAGCGAAGGCGGGCGGGCGGCGACCGGCGTCCTGGCCAAGACCACCGCTGGCGCGGAGATCCGCATCGAAGCCCCGACCGTGGTGGTCGCCGCCGGCGCGCTGGAGACCGCCCGCCTGCTCCTGGCCTCGCGCTCCGCCAAGGCCTGCGGCCTCGGCAACGAGAAGGACCTCGTGGGCCGCTTCTATCAATCCCACCTCGAGGGCGAGGTCGGCGAGATCCAGTTCAAGGCCGCGGCGGAAAGGGTTCGCCTGGACTACGAGCGCTCGCCCGAGGGAATCTATTGCCGCCGCTACATCTGGCTCTCGCCCGAGGCCCAGCGGCGCGAGAAGCTGGGCGGCCTTCTGATCCGCCCGACCCACGTCTCGATCGCCGACCCCGGCCACGGCAACCCGGTGCTGTCGGCCATGTACATCGTCAAGGACCTGCTGGTTCCCGAATACGGGCGCAAGATGACCTCGACCGAGCGCGAGGCCGCAGGGCGCCTCGCCTCCAGCCGCAGCGCCCTCTTCGCCCGGCACCTGACCAATGTCGTACTGGGTTCGCCCCGGCTGATGGCCTTTGGCCTGAACTGGGTCAGGAAGCGCAACCTCGCCAAGCGCAAGCTGCCGTCCGTGGTGCTGCGGGACGCGCGGGGCCACTACGTCCTCGACGTCAACGCCGAGCAGACGCCGAACTTCGACAGCCGGGTCCATCTCAGCGACCAGCTCGATCCCCTGGGCGTGCCGCGGTTGCACGTCGATTGGCGCACCACGGCCCAGGACCGCGACATGGTCGCCCGCGCCCTGCCCCTGATCCAGAAAGGCTTCGCCACGGGCAAGGCCGCCGAGGTGCAGTTCGGGCGCGCCCCTGCGGACTACGCCGCGCGCCTGACCCGCATCGGCGGCCACCACATCGGCACGGCGCGGATGGCCGCCTCGGCGGACGACGGCGTGGTCGACGCCAACGGCCAGGCCTTCGACTGCAAGGGCCTCTATGTCGCCGGCGCGTCCAGCTTCGCCACATCCGGCTTCGCCAACCCCACCCTGGTCATCGTCGCCCTCGCCTTGCGCCTGGCGCAGCATTTGAAGGATGCTCGCCAGGGCTAGGGCCCGGCGATCAGGATCGGACACCGGTCTGGCCACGGCGCACCCAGCCCGCGGTTCGCAAACCGGAGGAGCGAGCAACGCATGGCGACAGCGATCCCGCGCGCCGCGCCCCAGGCCTGGCTGGTCGACAACCTCCTGTGCGCCGCCCTGACCGCGACGGTCTTCAGCCAGTTCGTGGCCCTGGGCGCGACGACGCCATTGCTGGCCGCCAGCGCGGCCACGGTCGAACTCACGCTGGCGCTGATCGTTCTTGCGGCGTCCCTCGGGCGGGTGTCGCCCGGCTACTGGTCCCGCCTCTATCCTGTGGGCCTGGTCCTGCTGGCGGCCCTCGCCTGGCAGGCTTGGCCGCTCTGGCGGGGCGCGATACCCGGCCTGCAGCGCCTGCCCGGCTGGCGCGCGCCGCTGAACCCGGACGCGGCTGGCCTGGAGGCGCTCAAGCTGGCCGGCGCGATCGCCTGCGCCCTTTCCGCCGCGATCCTCGCCCGCTCGCGGGCGCGGGCCATCCGCCTGACCAGCTGGCTGGTGGTGGGCGGCGGGGCCTATGTGATCCTGTCGCTATGGCTCTGGCGCTGGGACCCGCTCTATGTCTGGGGCATAGCCAAGGGCGACCGCACCTGGTCGTTCACCGGCAGCCTGCTCAGCGCCAACGCCGCGGGCGCGGCGTTCGGCATGATCAGCGTCCTGGCCCTGGGCCTCACCCAGTCGATGTCGCGCACCCTGGACCTGCACGCCCCGCGCCTGCGCGAACTCCTGCTGTTCGGCGCGGCCTGCTTCGGCGTGGTGGCCGCCCTGGCCGCCGCCGCCCTGACCGGGTCGCGAACCAGCCTGATCCTCACCGCCTTCATGACCGCGGCCCTGGCCATCGTCGACCTGACCCGGATCCAGGATGGAACGCGATTGCCGCGCCTGATCGGCGCCGCCGTGCTGGGCGTGATCCTGCTGGCCGTGGCGCTGGGGGTCGGCCTCGCCCCCATAGCCGCCAAGGCCGGCGTCATCGAGGAGTTCGGCACGCGCGCCGCAGCCTACCAGGACTACCTGAAGGCCGCCTGGGCGGCGCCATGGTCCGGCTACGGCGCCGGCTCCTTCGCCATGGTCAATGAGGCCATCTTGCCGGGAGCGCGTATGGATGAGCGCTGGAGCTTCACGGCCGCCCACTGCGCGCCCTTGCAGGCCGCGCTGGAGAGCGGGCTGCCGTTTCTCGCGCTGATGGCCGGCGCCATGCTGGCCGGCCTGGCACAGGTGGCGCGGGCCTGGATCGCGCACAGCGCCGCCAGCGCCGTGGGCCTGGCGGCCCTGGCCGCGGGCCTGCTGGCGATCGGCTGCTCGATGGTCGACGTCGCCCTGAACGTCCCCGCGATCGCCGCCTTCTGCGCCCTGGCGCTGGGGCTGGCCTGGGGGTCGGCGGCGGGCATCGACCTGCCGCCGCGCCAGCGCTCGGCGGTGAGCGGGTGGAACCCCTCGGGGGTTGCGGATCCCGCGATCTAACGCGCCATCACGCCGCGGCGCGTCATGCGCTGATCTAGAGCCTGACCGGCGTTCGGGTCGCTGAAGGCCAGTTCGGCCTGTTCGGCCTGGCCCGGATCGACCAGGCTCAGCCGGGCGACCTCGTCCACCGCGCGCTGCCGGCTCGCGGCATCCAGAGCGGCCCAGTTGGCGCCGGCGAACCGCGAGCGCCACAGGGCCAGTTCGCGCACGAACGGGGCCAGGCTGTAGCTGCGCTCCAGAGCCTCGGTCGCGCGACTATGGTGATCGTCGCCCGCCTGCTCGCTTTCGGCGACGGCCAACCAGGCCCAGGCCCGGCCCGACTGGGGCTCCTGCGTCAGCGCACGGCGCAGGTCCTGCCCAGCCCGCGCGGCCAGCTCGTCCCTTTGAGGCCCCGCCGGCGTTCGGCCGGCGATCAGCGCCCGCGCCGCGCCGCCGGCGACCAGGGCGCGCGGCCCGCACCTGTCCGCGCAATCGCGCTCGGCTTCGGCCAGCCGCGCCAGCGCCGTCGTCGGCGCAAGGCCGTCCGCGGCGGCCGAGGCGCCTTCGACCCGGGCGATGCGCCACTGCCGACCAGCTTCGCCGCCGGCCAGCCAGGCCGCGACCGCCAGGAGCAGCGCCAGCGGCGCCGCGGCGAGCCATTGCCTGGCCGCAGCCGTCCCTGCGGGCATCGGCGTCGATCTGACCTGCGGCTCCTGTGGCATGGGTTCGAAACGCTTCGATTTGCGAGGCTTGTCTGTCGGCCCGGGCCATTGCGCGCGTGCGGCGAAGCTCGGTCAAGTCTGGCGGTGGGCGCCGTTTGGGCGCCCGGGGGCCGCCTTCGCGCAAGTCCCGCTACGGCGACGCTCTAAGGTTTTGATTCAGGCGGTTTTTGCTTGTCGGACCGGATTCCCTGAACCTTGAAAACACTCTAGGAAAGAAGCCTACGCTCAAGAGGTGCGGATGCTGCGACGGCTGCTCGACTGGAACCCTGCCCTGCGCGCCCGGGCTCGACGGATATGGCGGCGGTTCAAACGCGGCGGCGAAGCGGAGATGAGGCTGTTGCGCTACCTGGCGCCGGCCGGCGCGGTGGCGGTCGACGTGGGCGCCAATACAGGGGCCTATGTCGCGGCCCTGGTCCGCCTAGGCTGCCAGGTCGTTGCCGTCGAACCCAACCCGACCCACGCCAACGAGCTGGAGCTGATGTTCGGCTCCGAGATCCGGCTTGTGCGGGCGGCGGCCAGCGACCAGACCGGCATGGCGACCCTCAGGGTGCCCCGCGACAGGACCCTGGGCGGCCTCGGCACCATCGAGGCGGCCAACCCCCTGTCGGTCGAGGACTCGGTCGAGGTCGAGGTGCCGCTGATGCGGCTCGATGAGCTGGGGCTGACCAATGTCGCCTTCATCAAGATGGACGTGGAGGGCCATGAGCTGACCGCCCTGCGCGGCGCCGAGCGGCTGATCCGCGAGCAGCGGCCGCGCATCCTGGTCGAGGCCGAAGAGCGCCACCGGGACAACGCCGTCGGCTCGATCCGCGATTTCCTGGAGCCCTTGGGCTACGAGGGCTTCATGCTCTGCGGCGGGCTCCTGACCTCGGTGCGGGCGTTCGACGTCAAGACGCACCAGAACCTGGGCGGCTTCAGCCTGGCCAGCCTTAATCGCGGCGTGGCCTCGCCGGGCTATGTGAACAACTTCATCTTCGTGCCGACCGAGGCCAACCTGCTCGGCCGGGTCGGCTGAACCTGGCTAGAGCCCGGCCACAAAGGCCGCCGCCGCATGGCTGCGCCGACGCTCCTTGTGGCTGAGCAGATCGAACGCCCGCGCCGCCAGCCTGAAGGCGAGCGGCGCCAGCCGACGGGCATGAACCAGGGGCTCCGCCGCCAGCTCCGAAACTGCGGTAAGAAATTCCCCGCTGGCCGCCGCCTCGAGCACGGCCTCGTTTGAGGGCAGCTCCAGCACCACGTTGAGCCTGGCCGGGTCGACGCCTCGCGCGGTCAGGGCGTGCTCGAACTCGGACCGGGTGCCCGAACCGGGCTCGCGCAGCACCCAGCGTGCGCCCAAAAGGGCCGCCGGCTCGAACGCCACGCCGGCCAGGGGATGGGTCGGCGCGCCGTAGAGGGCGATGCGGTCGCCGGCGAGGCGGGTGCGGGTCAGGAAGTGGCTGTCGACCTCGCCCTCGACGAAGCCCAGCTCGCAGGCGCCCTCCAGCACCGCCTGGGCCACCTGGCTGGTGTTGCCGACCATCAGGCTGACCTTGATCCCCGGATGCGCCTCGGCGAACTGGGCCAGGCGCGAGGGCAGCCAGTAGTTGGAGACGGTCTGGCTGGCGCCCAGGGCCACCTGGCCGCGCCTCAGGCCGGCGAGATCGTCCAGGGCCTGGGCGGCGGCGGCGGCCCGCGCCAGGACCTGCCGCGCCTCGGGCAGGAACACCCGGCCGGACTCCGACAGCACCAGGCCCCGCCCGACCCGGTCGAACAACAGCACGCCATAGCGCGCCTCCAGAGCCGCCACCCCGGCGCTGACCGCCGACTGGGTCAGGTTCAGGGCCTGGGCGGCCCTGGTCATGTGCTGTCGCTCGGCCACGGCGACGAAGATGCGCAGCTGCTCCAGGGTCATTGATCGATTTTATCGATCAATATCAAAAAAACAATGCGTTGGATTGTTTGATCGCCACGGCTCAGTTTTGCGCCATGACGATGACCTACCCCCGCCTCGCGTCGCATTCCCGCCCCGCCCCCGACCTGGGCCGCTGGAGCGCGCTCCTGCCTGGCCTCGCCCTCTGCGGCGCGGTCACGGTCGCCGCTTTCGGCCTGCAGGCCCTGGAGATCCGGCTGTTCGGCCGCGCCTGGCTGGAAGCCCTGGTGATCGCCATCCTGCTGGGCGCGGCGGTGCGCACCGCCTGGACGCCGGGCCAGCGCTTCCTCCCGGGCGTCGCCTTCAGCGCCAAGATGCTGCTGGAGGTCGCCGTGGTCCTGCTGGGCGCCACCATCAGCGCCTCGACCATTTTCGGCCAGGGGCCGGCGCTTCTGGTCTCGATCGCTGGCCTGGTCGTGCTGGCCATCTGCGTCAGCTACGGCCTCGGGCGCCTGTTCGGCCTGCCGCACAAGATGGCGACCCTGATCGCCTGCGGGAACTCGATCTGCGGCAACTCCGCCATCGCCGCCGTGGCCCCGGTGATCGGCGCCGAGAGCGAGGACGTGGCCGCCTCCATCGCCTTCACCGCGGTGCTGGGCGTGGTGGTGGTCCTGATCCTGCCCCTGCTGGCCGTGGCCCTGCACATGAGCCCGCGCGGCTTCGGCGTCTTCGCCGGCCTGACGGTCTATGCCGTCCCCCAGGTGCTGGCGGCGACGGCGCCGATCAGCTCCTTCTCGGCCCAGGTCGGCGCGGTGGTGAAGCTGGTGCGCGTCTTGATGCTGGGCCCGGTGGTCCTGGTCCTGTCGCTGCTGCACGGCCAGGAACAGGCGGACGCCACGAAGCGCGGCCCGAACCTGCAGCACCTGGTTCCCTGGTTCATCCTGGGCTTCCTCTTGATGGTCGCCCTGCGCTCGGCCGGCATGCTGCCCGCCCCGGCGGTCAAGGCGGCCGGCGGCCTCGCCACCTGGCTGACCATCCTCTCCATGGCCGCCCTGGGCCTCGGCGTCGACGTGCGCACCGTGGCCAAGGCCGGACCGCGGGTGACCGCGGTGGTCACCCTGTCCCTCATGGCCCTGGGCGCGGTCGCCCTGCTCCTGATCTACAGCCTCAAGCTCGGCTGAACCGCCCGCCCCGCCTGCGCCGCCGCCAGGGCCGTCATGTTGACGATGCCGCGGGCGGTGACGCTGGGGGTCAGGACGTGCAGCGGCTTCGACACGCCCAGGAGCAGCGGCCCGACCAGCAGCCCCTCGGTCGCCGCCGACAACAGGGTCAGGGCGATATTGGCCGCATCCAGGGTCGGCATGATCAAAAGGTTGGCCGACCCCTTCAGCGGGCTCGAGGTGACGAGCCGCCCGCGCAGGGCCTCGCTGAGCGCCGCATCGGCGTGCATCTCCCCATCCACCTCCAGCTCGGGCGAGCGCTCGTGGATCAGCCTCAGCGCCTCGCGCATCTTGCGTGCGGTAGGCGAATTGCTGGCCCCGAAGCTGGAATGCGACAGCAGCGCGGCCTTGGGCGCAAAACCGAAGCCGCGCACGGCCTCGGCCGCCAGGGCGGTCATCTCGGCGATCTGCTCCGGCGTCGGCTCGACATTGACGTGGGTGTCGCAGAAGAACAGCACGCCATTGCGCAGGATCAGGCTGGACAGGGCATAGACCCGCTCCACCCCCTCCGCGCGCGGCACCACCGGCAGCACATAGGTCATGTGCCGCCACCAGTCGCCGGTCCCGCCGCAGAGCGCCGCATCCACCTGGCCGCTCACCAGCAGCATCGAGGCCGCCACGCTCGGCCGGTTGCGCATCCGGCGGGCGGCGGCGTCCGGCGGGGCGCCCCTTCGGTCGCTCAGCCGTTGATATTGCTCGGTCAGGGGATCGAACACCGCGCAGTCGTCGGAAGGATCCAGAATCTCGACGGTCTTCCTTACGTCCAGGCGCAGACCCAATTCCTTGATCTTGGCCTTGATCACGCTGCGCCGACCGATCAGCACCGGCCGCGCCAGCCCCTCGTCCACCACGGTCTGCACCGCGCGCAGCACCCGCTCGTCCTCGCCCTCGGCATAGGCCACGCGCTTGTCGGCCGCGCGCGCCGCATCGAACACGGGGCGCATCAGCTGGCCCGAGCGATAGACGAACCGCTCCAGCTCGCGCTGATAGGCGTCGAAATCCGCGATCGGCCGCCGCGCCACCCCGGACTTCATCGCCGCCTTGGCCACGGCCGGGGCGATGTGCAGGATCAGCCGCGGGTCAAAGGGCTTGGGGATAATGTTCTGGGATCCGAACAAGGCGGACTGGCCGCCATAGGCCTGGGCCACCACCTCGCTGGCCTCGACCCGGGCGAGGGCGGCGATGGCCTCGGCCGCCGCCACCTTCATCGGCTCGTTGATCTCGGTGGCGTCCACGTCCAGCGCCCCGCGGAACACGAACGGGAAGCACAGCACGTTATTGACCTGGTTCGGATAGTCCGACCGCCCCGTCGCGACGATGGCGTCGGGCCGGGTCTCGTGCACCAGCTCGGGCAGGATCTCTGGCTCGGGATTGGCCAGGGCCAGGATCAGCGGCTTTTGCGCCATCAGCGGCAGCCACTGCTGTTTCAGCACGTGCGGCGCCGACAGCCCCAGGAACACGTCGGCCCCGCCCAGCACGTCCGGCAGGGTCCGCGCGTCGGTGGTGCGGGCATAGCGGGCCATGTTCGGCGCCATGGCGTCGCCGCGGTCTTTGTGCACCACCCCCTTGATATCGGTCAGGGTGACGTTCTCCACCGGTAGGCCCATCAGCACCAGCAGGTCGACGCAGGCCAGGGCCGCCGCGCCGGCGCCCGAGGTGACCAGCTTGACCTCCTCCAGCTTCTTGCCCTGCAGGACGAGGCCGTTGCGGATCGCAGCGGCGCAGACGATGGCGGTGCCGTGCTGGTCGTCGTGAAAGACCGGAATGTTCATCCGCTCGCGCAGGCGCTGCTCGATGATGAAGCACTCGGGGGCCTTGATGTCCTCGAGGTTGATGCCGCCGAAGGTCGGCTCCAGCGCCGCCACCACGTCGCAGAACAGGTCCGGATCCTTGGCGTCGACCTCCAAATCGAACACGTCGATGCCGGCGAACTTCTTGAACAGGACCGCCTTGCCCTCCATGACCGGCTTGCCGGCCAAGGGGCCGATTTCGCCGAGGCCCAGGACCGCGGTGCCGTTGGTGATCACCGCCACCAGGTTGCCGCGCGCGGTCATGTCCCGCGCCGCGCCCTCGTCGGCGACGATGGCTTCGCAGGCTGCGGCCACCCCCGGCGAATAGGCCAGCGCCAGGTCGCGCTGTGTGGCCATGCGCTTGGTCGGTTCGACCGACAGCTTTCCGGGCCGCGGCAGGCGGTGGTAGTCGAGCGCGGCTTTGCGGAAATCTTCGTCCATGGTCAGCCCGGTCTCCCCAGTTCGTCGCCCCTCCCTAGCAGGCTTCACCCGCTGTGGACGATGGGGCACAGGCCGTGAACCACAATAACTTGACAGCCGCCTGACGATGGCGCCGGGCGAAGCGGTTCGCTACATCAGCCGATCAAACGTCACACTTGAGAATCAATGCAGCAGGGCGACCTCATACTGGTGACCGGAGCCACGGGCTTCATCGGCTCGGCCGTGGCGCGGAAGCTGAACGCCCGCGGCCTTGCTGTGCGCGTCCTGGCCCGCAGCACGAGCCCCCGTCGAAACCTCGAAGGCCTGGACTGCGAAGTGGTCCAGGGCGACATGACCGACGAGGCCTCGATGACCGCGGCGCTGGACGGCGTGCGCTGGCTGTTCCACGTCGCCGCCGACTATCGCCTCTGGGCGCCCGATCCCAACGACATCATCCAGGCCAACCTCAAGGGGACCGGCTCTGTGATGCGCGCGGCCCTGAAGCAGGGGGTGGAGCGGATCGTCTACACCTCCTCGGTCGCCACCCTGCGCGCGCCCGACGAGCCGATTGCCGTGGACGAGACCGCCCCGTTGGCGCCCGGCGAAGGCATCGGCGCCTACAAGGAGAGCAAGGTCGTCGCCGAGCGGCTGGTGGAGAAGATGGTCGCCGAGCAGGGCCTGCCGGCGGTGATCGTCAACCCCTCGACCCCGATCGGCCCCCGCGACGTCAAGCCCACGCCTACGGGCCGCATCCTGATCGAGGCCGCAACCGGGCGCATCCCGGCCTTCGTCGACACCGGCCTGAACCTCGTCCACGTGGACGACGTGGCCGAGGGGCACCTGCTGGCCATGGACAAGGGCCGCATCGGCGAGCGCTATATCCTGGGCGGCCAGGACGCCTCCCTGCGCCAGATGCTGGCCGACATCGCCGGCCTGGTGGGCCGCAAGGCGCCGACGATCAACCTGCCCCGCGGCCCGCTCTATCCCCTGGCCTATGCCGCCGAGGCCATGGGCCGGATCACCGGCAAGGAGCCGTTCGTCACCGTCGACGCCCTGAAGATGGCCAGCCACCACATGTTCTTCTCCTCCGCCAAGGCCGAGCGCGAGCTGGGCTATGCGGCCCGGCCCTACGTCGAGGCGCTGAAGGACGCCCTGGACTGGTTCCGCGCCGCCGGGATGCTGAAGTGACCCCTGCCCTGGTCATCGCGGCCCTGGCCCTCCTCATCTGGGCCTATCTGCTGGCGGGCCACGGCGGCTTCTGGCTGGCGCGCGAGCGCGACGACCGCGCCGAGCCGCCCGAGCCAGCCGCCTGGCCAAGCGTCGCCGCCGTGGTCCCGGCGCGCAACGAGGCCGACGTGATCGCCCGCTCGGTCGGCGGCCTCCTGGCCCAGGACTATCCGGGCGCCTTCCGCGTGATCCTGGTTGACGACAACAGCGAGGACGGCACCGGCGATGTGGCGCGCAAGGCCGCCGCGGGCCTCGGCGCCGACGAGCGGCTGAAGGTCCTGAACGGCGCACCCTTGCCCGCAGGCTGGACCGGCAAGCTCTGGGCCGTCAGCCAGGGAACCGCCGAAGCCAAGGCCTTCGCCCCCGACTACCTGCTGCTCACCGACGCCGACATCGCCCACAGCCCCGACAACCTCCGCAAGCTCGTCGCCCGCGCCGAGGCCGAGGGCCGCGTCATGGTCTCGCTGATGGCCCGGCTGACCAACGAGACCTGGGCCGAGAAACTGCTGGTCCCCGCCTTCGTGTTCTTCTTCGACATGCTCTACCCGTTCGGCTGGGTGAATAACCCGCGCCACAAGATGGCCGCGGCCGCCGGCGGCTGCATGCTGGTCCGGCGCCGGGCTTTCGAGGCCGCCGGCGGCATCGAATCCATCCGCGGCGAGATCATCGACGACTGCGCCCTCGGCCGGCGAATGAAGGCGCAAGGGCCGATCTGGCTGGGCCTGACCGACCGCGCCGTCTCCCTGCGCCCCTATCAGAGCGTGGCCGAGATCGGCCGCATGGTCTCGCGCTCGGCCTACGCCCAGCTCGGCTATTCGCCCTGGCTGCTGGCCGGGACCATCGCCGGGATGGCCATCGTCTATCTGGCGGCGCCGCTCCTGGCGATCTTCGCCAGCGGCCTCGCCCGCTGGCTGGGCCTCGCAGCCTGGCTGGCCATGGCCCTCTCGTTCCAGCCGATGCTGGCCTTCTATCGCCGCTCGCCGCTCTGGGGGCTTGCCTTGCCCGTGATCGGCGCGCTCTACACCGGCTTCACGCTCCAGTCGGCGATCCAGGTCTGGCAGGGGCGCGGGGGCATGTGGAAGGGGCGCGCCCAGGCCGCCCCAGAAATCCTATGAGCGCGCTTCAATGACCAACGGCGCCGACTTCACCTCCGGCAAGGACCACACCAACGAGAACTTCCCCGTCGGCTCGTTCCTGATCGCCGCGCGCCACCGGCCGGTGGTGATGGCCTTCTACCGCGTCGCCCGCCAGTCGGACGACATCGCCGACCATCCCGGCCTCGCCCCAGTCGACAAGCTGGCGGCCTTGAAGCGCATCGAAGACAGCCTGCTGGGCAAATCGACCGAGGACGCCAACGCCGTCGCCCTGCGCCAGGTCCTGGCCGAACGCGGCCTGACCGACCAGCACGCCCTCGACCTTTTGGAAGCCTTCCGCTGCGACGCGACCAAGCAGCGCTACGCCGATTGGGCCGAGCTGATGGACTATTGCCGCTATTCCGCAGCGCCGGTCGGCCGGTTCATGCTCGACGTGCACGGCGAGGACCGCGCCACCTGGCCGGCCTCCGACGCCCTCTGCGCCGCGCTGCAGGTGATCAACCATCTGCAGGACTGCGCCGAGGACTATCGGGAGATGAACCGCGTCTATGTCCCCCTCGACGCCCTGGCCGAAGCCGGGCTCGGGGTCGAGGCCCTGGCCGAGCCCAAGTCCACCCCCGCCCTGCGGAGCGTGATCGATCGCCTGACCCGCCGCACCGACGGCCTGTTGCAGGTCTCCCGCGCTCTGGCGCCCCAAGTGAAGGACGCCGGTATCGGGCTCGAGGTCGCCGTGATCCAGTCCATCGCCGAGGCCATGACCCGAAAGCTCCTGCGCTGCGATCCCCTGGCCGAACGGGCGAAACTGGACAAGCCACAGCAGGCCGCCGCGGCCCTCAAGGGCGTCGGCGCCTTCGCCCTGATACGGATGGGTCTTGGAAAGGGCGTCAAACTCAGCCAAACCGGCGCGCCATGAGCCTCGCCGCCACCGCCGAACCCGCCGAAACGCCGACCGCCGAGACCCAGGCCTCGGGCAGCTCGTTCTATGCGGCCATGAAGGTCCTGCCCCCGGCCGAGCGGGCGGCCATGTTCGACATCTACGCCTTCTGCCGCCAGGTCGACGACATCGCCGACGAGGCCGGCATCGACAAGGCCGAGCGCCGCCGCCAGCTGGACGCCTGGCGCGCCGACCTCGACGCCCTCTACGCCGGCGGCGAAGCCAGGCTGTCCGCCTTCCTGGCCGAGCCGGTGCGCCGCTTCGGGCTGAAGAAGGACGATTTCCTGGCTGTGATCGACGGCATGCAGATGGATGTCGACGCCGACATCGTCGCGCCCAGCTATGACGTGCTCGACCTCTATTGCGACCGCGTGGCCAGCGCGGTCGGGCGCCTGTCGGTCTGCGTGTTCGGCATGGAGGAGGCGCCGGGTGTCGCCCTGGCCTACGACCTCGGCCGCGCCCTGCAGCTGACCAATATCCTGCGCGACGTCGACGAGGACGCGGAGATCGGCCGCCTCTACATGCCGCTCGAAGCCCTCCAGGCCGCCGGCATCACCGCCCGCGACCCCAAGGCCGTGATCGCCGACTCCAGGCTCGACACCGCCTGCCGCTGGGTCGCCAGCCGCGCCCACGCCCACTACGCCAAGGCCGAGGCGATCATGGCCCAGAAGCCCAAGGGCCGCCTGATCGCCCCCCGGCTGATGGGCGCTGTCTACGGCCAGATCCTCAAGCGCATGGAAGCCGAAGGCTGGTCCGCCCCGCGCCGCCGCGTCAGCCTCTCCAAGCCACATCTCCTCTGGCTGGTCCTGCGCCGCGGGCTGTTCGCGTGAACGCTGGCAAGGTCTGGATCGTCGGCGGAGGCCTTGCGGGCCTGTCTGCAGCAGTCGTCCTGGCCGGCCAGGGCGTCGCCGTCGAGCTGATCGAGGGCGCGGGCCAGGTCGGAGGGCGCTGCCGCTCCTATGTCGATCCGGTCCTCGACATGACCATCGACAACGGCAACCATCTGGTCCTGTCCGGCAATTCGGCGACCTTCGCCTATCTGGGCGCGATCGGCTCGGCCGACCGCATGGCCGGGCCCGAGGTCGCCCGGTTCGACTTCCAAGACGTGCGGACCGGCCAAGCCTGGGTGTTACAGCCCAATGAAGGGCCGCTGGCCTGGTGGGTGATGGCCGAGAGCCGCCGCGTGCCGGGGACCAGGACCGGCGACTATCTGGCCCTGCTCGCCCTGCTGAACCCGGCCGCCGACAAGCGCATCAACCAGGTGATCCCCTGCAAAGGACCGCTGTGGGAGCGCCTGTTGCAGCCTTTCCTGCTGGCGGTGCTGAACACCGATCCCGCCACGGGCTCGGCGGCCCTGGCCGGCGCGGTGATCCGCGAGACCCTGGCCCGGGGCGGGCGCGCCTACCGCCCGCGCATCGCCCAGCCGAGCCTCGCCGCCGCCCTGCTCGATCCGGCTCTGACCTGGCTGGCGGCCAAAAACGTCCCGGTCCGGCTGGGCCAGAGGGTCCGCGCCATCCGCTACGAGGGCGGGCGCGCCGCAGCCCTGTCCCTCCCCGACGGCGAGATCGCCCTCGGCCCGCACGACAGCGTGGTGGTCGCGACCCCGCCCTGGATCAGCCAGACCCTGGTTCCGGACCTGACCGTCCCCGATCGCTTCACCCCCATCGTCAACGCCCACTTCAAGCTCGCCCCGCCCGCCGGCGTCCGGCCGATGGTCGGGGTGATCGGCGGCAAGGCGGAGTGGGTCTTCGCCTTCGAGGACCGCATCTCGGTCACCGTCAGCGGCGCCGAGGCCCTGGTCGATACGGACCGTGAAGCCCTGGCGGAGATGTTCTGGAACGACATCCGCGCCGTCCATGGCCTGGGCAATATGCCCATCCCGCCCTGGCAGATCGTCAAGGAGCGCCGGGCCACCTTCGAGGCCACGCCCGAACAGGACGCCAGGCGCCCGGACGCCAAGACCCGCTGGAACAACCTGATCCTCGCCGGAGACTGGACCCGCACCGGCCTGCCGGCGACCATCGAGGGCGCGATACGCTCAGGCCAGAAAGCCGCCAGGCTGGCGGAGCGAGCCCTCGTCTAAGAAGCGGTCAATTCGGCAGGGCGCAGGAATTGACCAGAAATAAACTCTTCAAAGGCAGCGCTTGCTTGACGCCGGCCTAAGCATCGAATCGGAATTCTTGCGCCGCCTGACCCGATATTCACCCGTTGACAACCGATTTGTTGCAGGATCGGTTCACCAAAGGCCGGTCAACGGCCGCCATGTGATTTCGGTGGGATGTCTTTCATGCTCAAGCTCGTGTCGGTGGGGGTGGTCGCGACCGTCTCGGCCGCGATCGCCGCCCAGGCGGTGATGTCCCTTGACCGGGCCCAGCAGGATGCTGGCCTGAGGCGCGCCGACACGGTCAGCCCGGCTGCGGCCGCCCCGCCCGCCACCAGCGACTTGGCGACGGCGGCTCCCGCCCAGGGCTCCGCCGCCTCGGTGCTCAAGTCCGCCGACGGCCACTACTGGGCCGAAGCCTCGGTCAACGGCAGCGAGGTGCGCTTCCTGGTCGACACCGGCGCCAGCGCCGTGGCCCTGACCCAGACCGACGCCCAGCGCCTCGGCATCACCCCGGCGCCCGAGGCCTATACCCTGTCGGTCACCACCGCCAACGGCCAGACCCGCGCCGCCCCGGTCAAGCTGGCCAGCGTTTCGGTCGGCGGGGCCCAGGTGCAGGACGTGGACGCCCTGGTGATCGAGAACGGCCTGCAGACCTCGCTGCTCGGCATGACCTATCTCGGCCGCCTGTCGCAGTTCGAAGCCACCAAGAGCTCGCTGATCCTGCGCCCCTAAACGGGCTCGGTCCGCAAAGCCCTGGCCGCCTCCGCCTCGCGGATCGCGTCCAGCGCCCGCTCGATCACGCCGACGTCTGCGCCCGCCTTGGCGCCTTCGACAGTCAGGATGCGCCGCCAGGCCCGCGCCCCGGGACGGCCATGGAACAGGCCAAGCATGTGCCGGGTCATCGCCGCCAGATGCGTTCCCTTGGCCAGCTGGCGCCGCACATAGGGCAGGTAGGCCTCTACCGACTGGACCGGCGAAACCTCGCCCGCCTCGCCGAAGATCTCCCGGTCCACCCGACCCAGCAGCGCCGGCTCGTGATAGGCCGCCCGGCCCAACATGACGCCGTCAACGTGCTCCAGGTGCGCCTTCGCCTCATCCAGCGTCATGATCCCGCCGTTGAGCACGATGGTCAGGTCCGGCCGTTCGCGCTTCAGCCGGTAGACCAGGGGATAGTCCAGCGGCGGAATCTCGCGGTTCTCCTTGGGCGACAGCCCCTTCAGCCAGGCCTTGCGCGCATGCACGGCGAAACGGGTCACGCCCGCCTGGGCGCACAACTCCACAAGCCGGAACAGGCTCTTCTCGGGCGCCTGGTCGTCGACGCCGATGCGGCACTTCACCGTGGCCGGGACCTCCACCGCCGCCCGGATCGCCGTCATGCACTCGGCCACCAGTTCCGGCTCGCGCATCAGGCAGGCCCCGAAGCGCCCGCTCTGCACCCGGTCCGAGGGGCAGCCGACATTGAGATTGATCTCGTCATAGCCGAGATCGGCCCCGATCCGCGCCGCCTCGGCCAGGTCCTTGGGGTCCGAACCGCCCAGCTGCAGCGCCACCGGATGCTCGCAGGGATCGAAGCCCAACAGCCGCTCGCGATCGCCATGCAGCACCGCGCCGGTGGTGACCATCTCCGTATAGACCAGGGTCCGCCGGCTCAACGTGCGGTGAAACGCCCGGCAATGCCGGTCGGTCCAGTCCATGAGGGGGGCGATGCTGAATCGATATGATGGATACTGCTGCATTTTTACCGTGACTCAACGGGTTGGCGCGTTGAGAACCTTCGCCACTCGACGCTGTAGTGCGCCGTTCACCGCTCCTCTACGACGGATCGCTGCGCACAGCACGCACACAAAAAGCGGCCACCTTCACCGAGCTCAAGTCAGGGTCCTGGCGCGTGCAGGTCCGCCGCAAGGGCCGCTATACAGGCGAGATCTTTCTTCGGCGTGAGGACGCTCGCAAATGGGCGCTCGGCGATATGAAGGAGGTAGCCAAAGCGCATTGGCGATCAAAGGGCGCCATTCTGAGGAAGCTTGAGCGCGGCGCTCTCGACCTTGCTCAGCTCGATTGAGAGCGAATGGTGAAGTCTGGCCGGCGACGGCCTGCCATTTCAATGGAACAATTCGCGGCCGACGGCCTTTCCTCACTGACAACCATGTTGCGGTGCGAAATCCTTGATCTCCTTCTGATCGGACGCCGCGAACGTCCCGGACGCTAATTGTGAATGGTCCCGTCCCGACCGGTATCGCGGCGCAAGCCAAGGCCAATCCATGTGCAGGCAAATGGGCTCCTCGCTCCGCCTCTCATGCTTTTGCCGGCGAAGCGCTTGGCGGCGGCGGCGAAGCTTCTTCTCACCCCCTCAGCCAGCGTGTTCGAGTTGCTGGAACCGGCGATCAAATGATCCGCTTGGCCGCCAGGATGAGACGCCAAGCTGAATCGAACACGCCCCGATCCAGGGCGGCGACCCGCCCATCCCGGAGCAAACGATGAAAGCTGTCGCCATTCTGGGTGGGGTCGCCGCGCTGACGCTGCTGGGCGCAGGCGTCGCGTACGCCAATTGGGATAGCGCCGTCCCCCTGGTGGCCATGGGCATAAATTATGTGCGCTACCTGTCAGCGCCCGCCGGAACCCTGACCACGGAATTGGCAAGCGGCCCGCAGGGCGCAATGCCGGTGCTCTCAAAAGCGCCCAAAGCGACGCTTTTGGCCCCCGACCAGACGCCCGGCGCCACGGCAGACGACTGGCCAAGCTATAATAAGACGTTGACTTCGAACAGATTTGCTACGCTCGACCAGATCAACACGTCCAACGTACGCAGCCTGCGCGTCCTGTGCACCTACGACACAGGCCAATATACCGGCTTCACGTCCGGGCTCCTTGAGGTGGACGGCGCGCTGATCGCGGTGACCGAATACGACATCTTCTCGATCGACCCGTCTAATTGCCGACAGAATTGGCGCACCCACGAGCACTACAAGCCCGCGTCCCCCCAAGGGGTCAACCGCGGTGCGGCCTACATGGACGGTCGACTGTTTCGCGGCACGCAGGACGGCCGGGTGCTCGCCTACGACTTTCATACAGGGCAGCGACTATGGGCGACCACGATCGCAGATCCCACCAAGGGCGAGTCCGCGCCCGCAGCGCCGATCGCCTGGAATGGCCTGGTGTTCATTGGCAACGCTGGCGGGGACGTCAAGGGCGTGAAAGGCCGGATGTACGCGCTCGACGCCAAGACCGGCAAAATCGTCTGGGAATTCTATCTGGTGCCGAAATCGCCTGGCGATCTGGAGCGCGGGCCAGAGGCCGCCACGCCGCTCGACGCCTCCACCTGGCAGAACGCGGCGAGCGCGCCCATCACCGGCGGGGCGACCTGGACCTCCTATACCCTCGATCCGACCACGGGGCTCCTCTACGTCCCTGGCGGCAACCCCGCCCCTGATTTCGCCACCGGGCCCCGCAAGGGGCCGAACCTCTATTCGGGCTCGGTGGTCGTCCTGGACGCCAGGACCGGGACTTACAAAGGGCACGTCAAGATCGTGCCCGTGGACTGGCATGACTGGGACGTCTCCAGCGCGCCGGCGCTCATCCAGGCCGCCAGCGGCCGGAAAATCCTGTCCGTCGCGCCCAAGGACGGACACCTCTACGGCTTCGACCTGGCCACCAACGCTTTGCTCTATCGTAGTCCGGTGACCCGTGTGGAGAATCCGGATGAAACCTTCTCCTCCCAAAAGGCGGTGCATTTCTGTCCCGGGTCCGTGGGCGGCGCGGAGTGGAACGGCCCAGCCTACGACCCACAGACCAATCTCATCGTTACGGGGGAAGTCGATTGGTGCACGACCGTAAAGCTCGAAACGCCCGCCCAAATCCAGAAGACGAAGGCTGGAACGCCCTGGTCGGGTGAGAACTCCCTCAACCCGTTCGACACCTGGGGCAAGCAGGATCCATTCGGCCATTGGGGCGGCTGGCTCTATGCGAATGACGCCGATACGGGCGCCTGGAAATGGCGCGTTAGGACCAACTATCCCATCCAGAGCGGCGTGACGCCCACCGCCGGCGGGGTGGTGTTCTTTGGAGACATGGGCGGGAACTTCTACGCCGTCGACGCCAGCAACGGCCAGAAACTTTGGGGCCAGAAGATCGGCGGCGCCGTGGGCGGCGGCGTCATTACCTATGCCGCCAATGGAGCCCAGAAAGTCGCGGTGGCGACCGGCCTCACCGAAATCCTGTGGCCGACGCAGATAACCACAGCGAAGGTGTCCATCCTCGGCTTGGACGCCCGATCACAATAGAGCTCTGATGGTCGATAACAGGGAGCCGCGACTGCGCCTGGCGAACGGCGGATTGGCGCGCCGCCGCCGGCGGAGAAAGCTCCCCCAGCAGATCTCCGGCCCCCGGGCGGAGATCAGGCCGAGGGGTCTCGCTCGCTTAAAAACCCGCCCAATTTTCGCGCGGCGCTCTTGGTCAGCTCTGCGCCTGCGCAAACCTCGAGAAGTGCGACGCCATCGATCACGGCCAATACCGCCGCAGCGAGCGCACGCCGAGAGTCCGGATCGCTCGTCTCGCCCGGCGCCAGCCGTCCCTCGATCCACTGCATGAAACCAGCGGCGATCCGCTGCGCGATCTCAACGAAGGGCGCTTCCCGGCGCGCAGCTGCGGCCACCACCTCGATCCACAGGCGCATATACCGACGCAGATCCTCGCTCGTCGTAAGGTCGGTCGCAACGGCGATGAGCCTTGCCGCCGACATCGTGGTTCCTTCCGGGACCGCCACGGCGAGCTGAACGGCGAGTTGGGACGCTATGCGCTCCATGGCCGCCGCGAGAGCGTCGGACTTGTCGTCGAAATAGTACAACAGCATGCGGTCGCTGACGCCGACTGCGGCCGCCAATTGGCGCAGGCTCGACTGCGCCAGGCCGCTGCGCAGCAGGTGGGCCGCCAAGTGATCAACGGCCATGGCGCGCTGTTCGTCACGAGCAATCATGATACCCCTTGTAGCAGTCGCTACATTCCCGTAGTGTAGCGACTGCTACATGGAGACGGCAAATGGAACATGATCTCTACCAGACGCTTCCTCTCGTCGCCCTCGCAGGCTTTGTCGCAACCGGGCTTTTTATCGCTGTGCGGCCATCAGCGACGAAGGCGAAGGGCCTCTGGCTTGTGCCGGCTGCGCTTGCGAGCCTGTTCCTGGCATGGTCGCTCTATGTCGTCTCAAAGGAGGGACTTCTCGCCTTCTGGCCCGAACACACGCGAAACGCCTGGGGCAACCAGATATGGTTTGACCTTCTGTTGAGTGCCGGCAGTGCGTTCTCGCTGCTCGCCCCGAGGGCGCGCGCGGCGGGCATGCGGCCAGTCCCCTGGTTCATCTTCATCGTCTGCACCGGCTCCATCGGCCTGCTCGCGATGCTCGCGCGCTACATGTTCGTGGCGGAACGCGAAGAAGGCTCCGCCCCGGCTCCGCTCTCGCGTGGAGTGCAAGGATGACCGCCTTCCGCGCGCTCCCCTCCCCACGCCGGTTCCCGCTCGAGCGGTCACAACCAATAACAGCCGCCCTTCCCTAGCACCCCTTCAATGCCTGCAACGCAGACGCGAGCTCGCCTCTAGGCCGCCCTGGCGGGATATCGTCTTTTGCGACTCTGCGGTCATCGCGCTCCCCCCTCGACACGCGCCTCGAAACTGATCAATGATAACCTAAATTGATCTCGATCAGGGTCGCCGCTTCCAGCGTGCGGCCTACTGGCCGCAAGAGGAAACTAGGAAGGCCCCCATGGACCAGACGACGCTTGAGCGCCCCGCCGCCCAGAAGACCGAACATTTCGATGTCCTGATCGTGGGCGCCGGGATTTCCGGCGTCGGCGGCGCCTATCACCTGCAGCAGCAATGCCCAGGGACCAGCTTCGTCGTCCTCGAGCGCCAGGAAAACTTCGGCGGCACCTGGCTGACCCACACCTATCCGGGCATCCGCTCGGACAGCGACCTCTACACCTTCGGCTACCGCTTCAAGCCCTGGGTGGGCAATCCGATCGCCACCGCCGACGAGATTCTCCGCTACATGGGCGAGGTGATCGAGGAGAACGACATCGCCCGCCACATCCGCTACGGGCACAAGATCCTCAAAGCCAACTGGTCCAGCCGCGACAATCTCTGGACCATCGAGGCCCGGCGCGAGGCCGACGGCGAGACGGTCCGCTTCACCGCCAATTTCCTCTGGATGTGCCAGGGCTACTACCGGCACGAGGAAGGCTACACCCCGCGCTGGGAGGGCATGGAGGACTATAAGGGCAAGATCGTGCACCCGCAGACCTGGCCCAAGGACCTCGACTACAAGGGCAAGAAGGTCATCATCATCGGCTCGGGCGCCACCGCCGCGACCCTGGCCCCGGCCATCGCCAACGACTGCGAGCATGTCACGGTGCTGCAGCGCTCGCCCACCTATTTCATCCCCGGGCGCAACGCCAACGAGCTGGCCGACACCCTGCGCGAGCTGAAGATCGACGAGACCTGGATCCACGAGATCGTGCGCCGCAAGATTTTGTTCGACCAGGACGTCTTCACCCAGCGCGCCTTCCATGAGCCGGAAGCGGTCAAGCAGGAGCTGCTCGCCGGGGTCGCCGCCTTCCTGCCGCAGGAGGAGGTGGAGAAGAACTTCACCCCCACCTATCGCCCCTGGCGCCAGCGCATCGCCTTCGTGCCCGACGGCGACATCTTCCAGGGCATCGCCGCCGGCAAGGCCTCGGTGGTCACCGACGAGATCGACCACTTCACCGAAAAGGGCATCAAGCTGAAGTCGGGCAAGGAACTGGAGGCGGACATCGTCATCACCGCCACCGGCTTCAATCTCAACGTCCTCGGCGACATCGCCTTTTCCATCGACGGCGAGCCGCTGAAGTTCCACGACACCATCACCTATCGCGGCATGATGTTCACCGGCGTGCCGAACATGGTCTGGGTGTTCGGCTATTTCCGCGCCAGCTGGACCCTGCGCGCCGACCTGATCGGCGACTTCGTCTGCCGGCTCCTGAACCACATGAAGGAGCGGGGCGCGAAGCGGGTCGAGGTCGCGCTGCGGCCCGAGGACAAGGACATGAAGCTGGGCTCCTGGATCGACCCGGAGAACTTCAACCCCGGCTATCTGATGCGCGGCATGCACCTTCTGCCCCAGCGCGGCGACAAGCCGGAATGGCAGCACACCCAGGACTACTGGGCCGAAAAGGACGTGATTCCCGCCATCGACCTGGACGGCGGCGAGTTCAAGTACAGCTGAGGCTCCGCCGATCGCCCGCGAGACCCGAGCCCCGCCCTAGGTCGGCTCCAGTCCCGCCGGCGTCAGGACGCGATATCTCATCAGCAGGCGGAAAACCACGTTCAGCGCCGGGTTCGACCAGCCGTTGATCACGCTGAAGTCGCGGGTCAGGGTGTCGTGATGGATCTGGTGCGCCGCAGGCGTGATCAGAAGGCCCAGGCGCCGCATGACCGGCACGAAGGCCGGATTGCGCTCACGGTGCAGGGCGCCGTGGAACCATTGGCTCAGCGTGCCGCCGGCCAGCAGCACCACGAACCCGACCACCACCCAGCCAGGCGGATGAAACGCGAGGCAGTAGAGATTGAAGGCCACCGAAACCGGTAGGGTGACGAACAAGACCGTGGTCCAGACCAGAAAGACGATGCTGCGCCGCCCCAGGGCGTCCGGCCTCGGATGGTGGTTCTTGAAGTCGTAGGCGACCCGCTCCAGCAGGGTGATGCGGCCCCAGACCCGATCGCGCAGGTTCAGGTAGTCCTCGGACTCGCGCGAGCCGGGATAGAAGAACAGGTCCGCCAGCCCCACGCCCGGGCGGCACGGGATATAGTCCATGATCATGTGGATCAGGCCCGAGCCGAAGTCGGCCAGGTACCAGGCGGCGAAGGCGGCGGCGATCATCCGCCAGTCGAACGGCCCGCGGACCCAGACCAGATCCGCCGCCAGCGACAGCAGGAACAGAGCGATGAGGATACGAGTCTTCATGGCCCAGCCAGCTTCGCCCAACGCACGAGCCTGGCCGCACGGGGCTCGCCGGCCAAGCGAACTGGGCGCGGGTTTACTCCCTTTTCAGGCCGGTTCGCCAGCCGATTGTGCAGAAAACGGGCGCGCCGCCGCTAGGTTGTCGCCGGCGCGCCACAGACGCAGAGGTTTAGACCCCGCCCAGAAAGTCCATCTTGCCGATCGCCAACCCGTTGTGGCGCAGGATCGCGTAGGCGGTGGTGACGTGGAAATAGAAGTTCGGCAGGGCGAAGCCGGTCAGGAAGCTGGCGCCATCGAATTTCATTTCGCCACCGGGCAGCGGCAGGGTGACCGTACGCTCGGCCGCGCCCTCGTACTGCTCCGGCTTCAGGCTTTCCAGATAGGCGATGGTGCTGGCGATACGCGCCTGGAACTCGGCGAAGCTGGTCTCAGTGTCCGGGTGGCTGGGCGGCTCGACCCCGGCCAGGCGGGCGGCGCCGCGCTTGGCCCCGTCGCAGGCGAACTGGATCTGCTTCGACAGGGGGTGCATGTCGATCGCCAGCCGCGAGCCCAGCACCACCGACGGGTCGACCCCCTTGGTCTCGGCATAGGCCTCGGCCTTCTTCAGGATGGCCGACAGATTGCCGAGCGCCCGGGTGAACGTGGCTACACTGGCTTGGTGCATGGAAAGCGACATTGGGGGAACCTCCCGCTGAACTAGGCGCGCTTTTGCGCTACTGGTCCGTCAGGTGGCCATGGCCAAGTCTGCTTTCAACACAGGGCTGAAAATTAAGCCGCCGGCCGCCAGCCGCGCTGCTCGCGCCAGTCTTCCGGCAATCCTTCGAACCGCTTCAAGCTAAGCTTGGAAAGATCGGCGAAGGAGCAGGCGCCGTCCAGAACGAGGTCCCGGATTGCATGGCCGCTGGCGGGCGACAGGCCGAAGCCCACCCCCGACATGGTGCAGACCGTGACGTTGCCGGGATTGTCCAGCCGCTCGATCACCGGCCGCCCGTCCGGGGTGTTCTCGATCACCCCGGCCCAGCTTCGGATCACGCGCAAACTCGCCGCCTTGGGCAGAAGCTCGGCCACCCGCTTGGAGAGGTTGCGCAGCAGGGGCGTCGAGGGCCGTGCGACGGGTCCGGTCTCGCCCACCTCCATCCACTCGTGCGGCCCGCCGCCATAAGCCAGGTTGCCGCGCAGGGTCTGGCGGCCATAGAGCCCGTTGCCGTCCACCCCGCCGATGCTCATCAGCGGCGCCGGCTCGGTGACGATCATCTCGGCCCGCGCCGGCGCCAGCGGCAGGCGCACGCCGATCTGCTCCAGCAGGAACCCGCTCTGCGGCCCGGCGGCGACCACCAGGCTGTCGCAGCCGAAAGTCCCGCGCGGCGTCTCGACAGCCGTCACTCGCCCGCCTTCAATGACGATGCGGCTCGCCGGCGTGTGCTGCAGGATGCGCCCGCCCAAGTCCTGCAACGCCCAGGCATAGGCCTGCACCGTGCGCTGCGGATTGGCGTGGCCGCCGAAATAGACGTGGATGCCGCCCAGCGCGTTGTCGCCGGCCAGAGGGACCAGCTTTTTGATCTCCTGGGCGTCCAGCTTGTCGACCTTGTAGCCCAGCTCCCCGTGCATGTCGGCCATGTAGTAGTAGTGGCTGAGCTGCTCCTCGGTGATCGCCAGGATCAGCCGCTCGCGCCGGTATTCGGTGGAATAGCCCAAAAGCTCGTCCATCTGCGGCCACAGGCGCTGCTCCTCGTGGAACAGCGGGCTCTGGTAGTGGGTCGCCCCGCCGCCGTTGCGGCCCGAGGCCTCCCAGCCGACCACGCCCTTGTCCAGCACCAGCACGTCCACGCCCGACCGCGCCAGCCACCAGGCGGCGGAAAGGCCGGTCACGCCCCCGCCGATGACGAGGACGGATGCGCCGCTTTGAAAGGTCATGCGCTAACTCCAGGCTCAGACGCCCGCGGCAAGCCCCCTCCACCATGCTTCGCATGGTCCCCCTCCCCCGATGGGGGAGGAATTGAAGATGGCGCCGCGACGAACATTCCTTCCCCATCGGGGGAGGGGGACCGCGAAGCGGTGGAGGGGGCCGGCCGCCGCACCGGTCTAAAGATGCATATTCCCGCCGAGGATCTCGGCGTGGCGGGCTTCTCGGTCGGTGCCGATGTCGGCATAGGGGGTCCACTGGGTCGGGATACCGAACCAGACGTCCCAACCCTGGCTCATGGCCTCGGCCTCGTCCCAGGCGGCCAGCACCTTCAGCGGCAGGGGCCGGACCGGGGCGCGGTAGCCGGCCAGCGGGATCTGGGCGACGGGCGTGTCGGTCGCCACCGCCAGGGTCAGGGCCACCTGCTCGCGGCAACGCCTGGCCTGGCAAACGCCCATGCAGGCGCGGGTCAGGCGCTTGACCTGGTCCTGGTTCACCGGCCCGTCCTCAGCCAAGGTCGCGATATCGCGGTCGGCCATCTTGTTCGAAGGCGGGCCGAGATAGGCCGGCTGCCGCACGGCCAGCAGCGCCTCGCGGCTGACCTCCTCGCACTGGCAGACGATCACCGAGGGATCGCCGGCGGCGATCAGCGCCCGCATCCAGTCGGTCTGGTAGGCGTGGGCGTTGGCGTGACCCAGGTCCAGCCCCGCGGCGTCGCCGACGACGCAGACGCCGGCCATTCCCTGCACCATTGCGCCGTCGAGCACCGGTACAAAGCCGCCGCGCGCCGCATCAGCCACCAGAGGCGCGCCCAGCACATCGAGCAGTTCCACCGCCGGGACCAGGCCGATGGCCAAGCAGACGGTGTCGCATTCGATGGCTTGGCCCCGAGTCTTGGGATCAGCGACGGGGGCGACAAGGATACGCTCGACGCCGTCCAGCCCGCCCTCGGCCCGCTGGATCACCTGGCCAGTCAGTATCTGGACCCCGGCGGCGCGAACCTTGTCCGCCAGCGCCTCCCGCCCCTGGACCGCATCGCGCACCTCGACCAGGGCGGCGACCTCCAGCCCGTGCTCCAGGGCCAGCAGGGCCGTCTCGAGCGCCAACTGGCCCGAACCCAGGATCACGAGCCGGCGGCCGGAAAAGGCGTCATATCGGGTAAGTAGCGCATGCAGGGCGTTGGCGCCCATCACCCCTGGCTGGTCCCAGCCCGGGAACGACAGGGCCAGGTCTCGCGCGCCGGCGGCCACGATCAGGCGGTCGAACCCGACCATCCACGAGCGCTCCTCGTCGGCCAGGCCGACCACGGGCTCGGGCAGCGATTTCAGGCCATAGCCGCCGGTGAAGGCGCCCCAGGCATAGACCCCCAGCTGGACATTGACGCCCAACTCGAACGCCTCCTCCAGGCCCGGCGAGGCGGCGAACACCTGCTCGACCATCCGCTCCTTGGCCTGGACCGCGCCGGTCATGCGCTGGCCATAGAACAGCGGCGCGTCCGTGCCCATCAGTCCGGCCGAGACCGGGTTTTCATCCACCAGCAGCACCTGGGCCCCGCCGCGGGCCGCTTCCAGCGCGGCGGCGATCCCGGCCGGGCCGGCGCCGATCACCACCACCTCATAGCGCGCCTCGGGCGGGGGGAACTTGCCGTCGATGGCGTGGATGTCGCGCAAGGCGATAGCCTCCCTGGCTCTTGTCAGACGGCGGCCAGCGCCTGGTCCAGGTCGGCGACCAGGTCGTCGGGATGCTCCAGCCCCACCGAGACCCGCAAGGTGGCGTCGGTGACCCCGACCTCCAGCCGCCGCTCGGCCGGCACGTTGTAGTGGGTGGTGGTGGCCGGGTGGCAGATCAGGGTCTCGGAGCCGCCGAGGCTCACCGCCAGGCGCAGCACCTTGAGCCGGTCCAGCATGCGGAAGGCCTCTGCCTCGCCGCCCTTGATGCGGAAGGAAAAGGTCGAGCCGGCCGCGCGGCACTGGCGCTCGAACACCGCCCGGGCCGGCGTGCCCTCGGGCAGGAAGCCCAGATAGTTGACCGAGGCGACCTTGGCGTGGTCGCGCAGGAAACTGGCCACCGCCAACGCGTTGCTGGCCGCCCGCTCGCAGCGCAGGCCCAGGGTCTCGAACGAGCGCAGCAGAAGCCAGCTGGAGAAGGGATCGAGGTGCGAGCCGAAGAAGGTCCGCTGGGCCTTCAGCACCCCGACCTTGTCCGCGGGCCCGCTGACCCCGCCGGCCAGAAGGTCGCTGTGGCCGCCGCAATATTTGGTCAGCGAGGTCATGCAGAGGTCGGCGCCCAGCTTCAGCGGCGACTGCACGAACGGACCCAGGAAGGTGTTGTCGACGCTGACGATGGGCGCAAAGCCCTGGCGCGCGGCCACGGCGTCGGCCACCCGGCGGGCGGCGGCGATATCGACGATCGCGCCGGTGGGATTGGCCGGCGATTCCAGCATGAAGAGGGCGATCGGCCCCTTCTCCAGCGCCTGGTTGGCGGTGGTCTGCAAGGAAACCTCGCTGACCCCGTCCTCGACGCCGAAGGGGGCGACCCCCATCTGCGGCAGGAAGCCGTAGAGCATGCCGTCGGTGCCGCCGTAGGTCGGTTTTGTGTGCAGGATGGTCTGCCCCGGCCGGGCGAAGCACAGCATGATGGCCGAGATCGCCGCCATGCCGCTGGAGAACACCGCCGCGTCCTCGGCGTGGTCCAGCACCGCCAGGCGCTTTTCCACCATGTCCAGATTGGGGTGGTTCAGGCGCGAATAGATATAGGGCGAGCCTTCCGGCGCCTCGGCCTTGTCGAAATAGGCCCGGTGCACGGCCTTGGCGTGGGCGGCGTTCTTATAGACGAAGGTCGAGGTCAGATAGACCGGCGGCTTGGCGGCGCCCAGCGCGCTGGCGGGGTCATAGCCCCAGCCGATGGTCAGGGTGTCGGGGTGCAGTTCGCGGTCGCTCTCGCCGGACATCTCAGGCGCGCTCGCAATAGGCTTTGGCCGTGTCGACGTACCAGTCGACAAAGCGCAGGGCGAGGGCCTCGGCCTCGGTGGAATAGGGCCCCGGCGTATAGCCCGGTGAATTCACCCCGCGCTGGTTCATTTCCACCAGGTCGCGGTCCTGCAGGTTGGTCGCGGTCCACAGATGGGTCAGGCGCTCCAGGTCGTAGTCGACGCCTTCGACAGCCTCCTTGTGCACCAGCCACTTGGAATGGACCACGGTCTCGTTCGGGCTGATCGGCAGGGCGCTGAACATGAACAGGTAGTCGCCGCAGGCGTGGGTGAAGCTGTGCGGCTCGATCGACCAGCGCAGCGAGCCGATGTCGCCGCCGCCCAGCGCACACATCGGCCTGGCCACCGTCGGCTTGCCATCGGTGGTCATGGACACATTGCCCTCGTTGAGGGCGAAGCGCATGGCCTGCCACCAGTCGCCCTCGACCGGGCCGACCGGCAGGCCCAGCGCGGTCATGCGGGCGTTGAACCGCTCCAGGGCGTCGTCCTCGCCGTAGTCGAAATGGCCGGAGGCGCTGACCGGGAAGGTCAAGGCCAGCTCCGGGTGGCCCGTGGCGCAGTGGTAGCACTCGCGGGCGTTCTCCATCACCAGCTTCCAGTTGCCCTTCTCGTGCAGGGTGCTCTGGTGCGCCAGCTTGGCGTCGGCCAGGTTGTGCGGCGCCAGCAGCGGGGTGAACTCGCGGCGGAAGCCTTCCACATCGGGCGGGTCGTCGCCGAGGCAGACCAACAGGACCCCGCCGACATTCGCCAGGTGGATCGGCTTCAGGCTGTGCGCGGTCGGGTCGAAGCCGTCGCCCATGCGGCTTGCATGAGCCAGTTCGCCGGTGAGCTCGTAGGTCCACTTGTGATAGGGGCAGACCAGGCGCTGGGACGATCCGTGGCCGTCGGGGCAGATCTGCGAGCCGCGATGGCGGCAGCTATTGTGATAGGCTCTCAGCTCCCCGGCCCGGTCGCGCAGCACGATGATCGGCCAGCGGCCCAGGGTGGTGGCGAAATGGCTGCCGGGCCTGGGCAACTCGCACTCGAAGCCGACCTGCAGCCAGGAGCGGCCGTAGATGGCCTCGAGGTCGAAATCGAAGGCGTCGGGATCGTTGTAGAGCCCCTGGGGCAGGCTGTGGCCCGGGCGGCGGGCGTCCAGCAGGGCCTTGATTTTCGCCAAGTCGGCCATCGTCGCTCCTTGATCGCCCCGACTATCGCACGGGCGCGATTGGCCTGGGCAATCGCATTTCCGCATAGGCCTATTCGCATTTCACGCCCTTGGAACAAGGGCTTGGCGCCCCAGGGCGGTCAGGGGCGGCGGGCCTCCAGCACATAGGCCTCGGCAGTCCGGCGCCAGCCCGGGATGGCCAGGTGGAAGTGGGTGAAAGGCCTGACCGTGACCTGGCCCAGCGGAACCCCGGCGTCGGCGGCGATGGCCTGCCGAAGGTTTTGAATATCGGAGGGCTCGACCACGTGCGCGGCCCAGGCCAGCACCGGGCAGGCGTCCTGGCCGGTCAGGCGGGCGCGCATCAGGGCGGTCAGGTCGGGACGGGCCCTGGCCAGTTCCGACGCCGTGGGCGGCGCCGGCTCGGCCAATGACGGGCGGTCTTCGCGGCTATCCCGGTCGCGGCCACCGAAGTCGGAGGGCATGTGGATCGCGAGCCGTCCCGGCGCCTGGGCGTAGCGGCCGTAGAACTGGCTCTGCTCAAGGCTCATGTAGTAGGGCGTATGCGGCCCAAAGGTCTGCAGGGCCAGGGTCGGGATCGTCCGGCCATCGCAGGCCGCCTGGCCGTCCACATAGCGGGCCGAGGCGCGCCATTCCTGCTCGGTCGGCAGGAACCTTCCCTCAACGTCGACGACCTGCGCCGCGCCCAGCGAAAGGGCTATCACGGCCAGGGCCAACCGCCCGCCCAGCGCGCTCAGGTCCGGCCGCGCCAGATCGAACAGAGTCGCGCAAAGCAGCCAGAACATCGGCGCGCCGATCAAAAGGTTCCGCTCGGAGAATGAGGGCGCCAGGGTCATGGTCACACCGAGCCCGAGGATCGGCACGCCGACCAGCACGAACCCGGCAAGGCCGGCAGGCCAGCTCAGGCTGGTGGCGTCACTCCCCTCGCCGGAACCGCGCGCCTTGGCGAGCCGCCGGACGCCCATCCAGGCCAGGATCGCCAGAGCTGCGGCGATGGCCGGGCCAACGACGCCGCGCACCGCGCGCGCCGCTTCCGTGACCAGAAACGCCGGATCGGTCCCGAACCACATGTGGTGCACATCCTGCTGGGTATGATCCAGCAGCAGGACGCCGTAACCGGCGGTCACCAGCACGAACAGCACCCCGGAGGCGCCCAGCGCCGCCTTCAGCCGTACTCCACCCGTCGTCAGGATCATGTAGGCGATCATCAGTCCGGCCTGGAGCGCCAGGTAGAAATGCACCATGCAGCCTGCGACACCCAGCATGGTCAGTCCGGCCCAGTAGGGCCAGACGGGCTTTCCGTCCTGAACGCCGCGCCGCAGCCGCACCGCCAGCACCAGAAGTCCCGCCGAGATCAAGAGGCCCAGGGCGTAGCCCCTGGCCGACTGCGACTGCACGAACCAGAACCGCTCGATCACCGCCACGGTGGCCGCGAACAGGCGGGCGCGGGTGCTGAAGGCGCCTTCGAGGCCCAGGCCGAACACCAGTATGGCCGCCACGGCGCACACGGCGCTGGGCAAACGCATGGCCGCCTCGGATAGCCCGGCCAGCTTCGACCAGCCGTACAGCAGGAGGTAGTAGCCGGGCGGCCCGGTGTCGGTCAGGGCGCGGCGCACCACCTCTTCAGGGCCGCCATGGTGGTCGATCAGATAGAGGGTGAAGAGCTCATCGACGAAATAGCTGCTGGCGGCGAGGCCGACAAAGGCGAAGACCAGCCCGCTCAAGAGGATGAGGGCCAGGGCAAGGTCGATCGCATGGGGCGTCGGCGCGCGGGGATGGACCGACGGGCCGAGCCGGAAGGGACCCAGAGGCTGGGCGAGCATCTGCCGCAGCGCCTCGCGCGCCGCAATCAGATCTGGAAAGTTGCGCCCCGCCGCAGCCATTCCAAAGTACCCGCTCGCCCGGCATGGGCGCTTTTGAGTTAGCCTTAAATCGCCCAGGCCCGCTTGAACATTGTTGATGCGTAGGACAGCCCAGGTCCAGAAAAAGCGCCTCGTGCGCGAAGGTCGGCCGACGACGCTGTGCCCTGCGTCACTTCGTTGGCCCGAATGGGTTCAGCCGCTGGTCTCGCGCAGGACCAGGGCCTTCCAGAAGTCGCAATAGTCCCTCCACATGTCCGACAGCACCCACGCCCCATGGCGATAGGGCGTGTTGACCCCGATTACGACACTCTGGTCGCCCTCGTCGCGCCAGGTGCCGAACACGCGATCCCAGAGCGGCGTCAGGGCGAAATTTGCGGTCGGCAGGGTGGTGTCGAGGATGTGGTGCAGCCGGTGATGGGTCGGGGACTGGATCAAATAACGGCCCACCCAGCCGAAATTGGAGTCGATGCGGGAATGGATCAGGTAGCGCAGCGCCACGATGAACAGGTTCACGCTGAGGATCAGCTCGGGCGAGAGCTTCAGCGCCGCCGCCGGCAGGGTGGTGGAGACCACGTCTGTGAAGGTCGCCGGATGGGTGCGAACCGCCGTCATCACCGAGAACTCTTCGGCGGAGTGATGGTAGCGATGCAGCGGCCAGAACCATCGGGTATGGCTGACGCGGTGGTTCCAGTAGTCGAAGAAGGTGTAGATCAGGAGGTAGATCATGATCTGCAGCAGCGCCGGAGCGCTCGCCAGCGACAGGGACAGCCCCGTGGCCGCGCTCAGCCGGTCATGGATCCACTCGCCGGAGATCAGGGAGGCGCCGAAGGTGAAGGCGATCGCCGCCAGGGTCATCACCCGCCCCTGCCCGCACAGGAAGCAGACAAGGTCGCTCATGCCCGAACCCGTGCGCTCGACCAGCAGGTAGCGCAGGGAACTGTTGCGCCAGCCGCCCAGCAGGATCTCCGCCGCGAAGATACCCGGGATCATGCCGGCCATGACCAGCAGGATTCCGCCCAGACGCCGATGCAGCTCCTTCAGCGCCAGGGCGTGGCCAAACAGATTCAGGACCAGCCGGTCCGGCAGCAGGCGCTCGACCACCCACCAGGCTACCCCGGCGAGGGCGAGATAGACGGCGAAGCTCACCAGTACGGGGCCAGGGATTTTATCCGCGCCGGCGCCGCCTCGCCCGACCGGCTCCGAGAACTGTGCTCGCCGTTCGATGATCATGCTGGGCCCGCCGTTCGCAAGAACATCCCCAATAGCCCCAATGATCGAAGTTGTGTCGACAAAGATTCCCCGCTCTGGGCTCGAGAACCTTTGGCCGCCCGGCATTTCGGCGCCGCCGACGCAGTTCGCCGTTGGCGCCGCAGGCCAATCGTGACGCTATGCAAAAAAGATCCGTTCGGAACGATTCTCAGGCGCAACTCGTGATCAATCGTCGTTGGCTGCCGCTCAACGCGCTCCGCGCCTACGAGGCGGTCGGCCGCAATCTCAGCTTCACCCTGGGCGCCCAGGCCCTGCACGTCTCGCAGAGCGCGCTCAGCCGCCACGTGATCAGCCTGGAAGAACTGCTCGGCAAGCCGCTGCTGGAGCGCAAGCCGTCGGGCCTGGTGCTGACCGAGGCCGGCGCCGCCCTCCTGCCCGTGGTGGCCAAGGCCTTCGACCGCATCGAGCAGACCCTGAACCTGATCCAGCAGGGCGAGCGCAGCGCGCGGACGCTACGGGTGCACATGCCGCCCTCGCTGCTGCACCACATGGCCCTGCCGATCCTCAGGGACTTCCGCCGCGAGTTCCCCGACATCCGCATCGACGTCTCCTCCAGCCACGTCACCGGCCTGCCCTCGCAGGACCTGGATGTGGCGGTGGTCTATGACCGCCCCAGCGTCGACGACCGGGTCACAGACCTGCTCTGGATGGTGCGGGTGACGCCCATGTGCTCGCCCGACCTGGCAGAGCGGGAGAAGGGCAAGACCCTGGGCGAGTTCCTGGCCTCGAACGAACTCTTGCACACCAAGCTGGACAACCAGCCGCGCGACTTTCTCTGGACCACCTTCGCCCGCCAGTGCGGCTTGAGCCTCGACACCGACCGGGGCCTGGCCTTCGACACCGCCATGTCGGCGGTTCAGTACGCCACGTCCGGCGATGGGGTGGTGCTGGCCGACGTCGACATGCTGGCCGACGAGGTCAAGGCCGGCCGCCTGATCGCGCCCTTCCCCAGCGCCACGTTCGAAGAGGGCTATGGCTACTACCTGAAGTTCCACCCCGAGGACCTGGGCGACCCGGTGATCGCCCTGTTCCGCAGCTGGATGATCGGGCGCTTCGGCGCCCATGCCGCCGGCGCTCCGCCTGAGGCCTAAGTCTGATCTTCCTGCAACGCATCCCGTCTCCGACCGTTGGTTGCTGCGGGCTGGACATTCGGAAGGACTGACATGAAACGATTTCTGCTGACGGCTGCGGCGGTTCTGGCGCTGGGGGCGACACCTGCCCTGGCGCTCGCACAAGACAACAGCCAGACCGCCGCGGCGGCGAGCGATCAGGCCAAGGTGGCCAAGGACGAATCCAAGGCCGCCAAGGCCGACATGAAGTCGGCCAAGAAGCATGCCCGGCGCGCTCGCCATCACGCCAAGAAGGCGATCTCGCAATCCGCCGACGCCCAGAAGAAGGCCGTCGACGACCAGGCCAAGGCCAACAAGCAGGCGGTCGACCAGTCGGCGCCGCACTGATCCGGCGGCTTGTTGCTCGTTGATTTCAGAGTGATCTGAATTTTCAGCCGCTCATCCCGGCGAATGCCGGGACCCAGATCATAGGACTCCGAGCGGGTGGAGTTTTCTCATGACCTCAAGCCGAAAGCCTGCGCCATAGGATCTGGGTCCTGGCATTCGCCGGGATGAGCGGAATTGGGGTGGCGAATTTGGTAGTGCCTGGCCCCCTCTAGCGGCCGACTTCCCCCGACCACAGTTCGAGCCCGGCGCTGTGCACCCTCTGGAATCCCTTCCAGACGGTGATCGGCGCCGCGCCCGGGCTGTAGGCGCCGTAGGCGCCGGCCTGGGGCCAGACGGCGTGGTCCGAGATTGGCTCGGCGACGTTCAGATAGGCGTCGCGGGTAAGGTCCCCCTTCACCCAGCGGTCGAGGAAGGCGCTGATGAAGTGCTGCTCGATCGCCAGTGTCCGATCCTTGCGCCAGACCGGATCTTCGAACCAGTCCAGCGCCCACAGGCCTGATCGGTCGGCGTCCGCGGCCGGGTTCATGCCCAGGGAATGGCCGGCCTCGCGGAATACCAGCAGCCGGCGCGGCGCATGGACCGCTTGGTCGAAGGTCGTCTTCACCCCTTCGAACCCCACCGTGCGGTCCTGGTCGCCCGCGATCATCAAAAGCGGGGTCCTGAGCGCAGCCAGGGTCGGCTCGGACAGCACCGGCCCGGCCGGGGCGCGGGTGAAGGGCGAGATGGCCACCACCGCCTTGACGCCTGAGAGCGTCGCCTGCTCGCGTAGCGCCCCGCCCGGCAGGTAGGGCCCGACATAGGCCGGGGGCAGCACCTTCGCCGGGGCGCCGGCCGCATCGAAGCCGCCGGCGGCCTCGGTCAGCACGCCATAGCCGCCCATGGAATAGCCGATCAGGGCTATGCGATCCGGGTCGGCGACACCAGCCAGCGGCCCTCGCCCGGCGAGGATCTCCGCCTGCAGCGACCGGGCGACGAAGGCGATGTCCAAGGGCCGGCGCAGCAGCGGCCCAGAAAAGCCGCGCGGGTCGCCATAGGCCGGGTCCCGGTGGGCGATGGCCGCGACCACATAGCCCTTGGAGGCCAGGTTCTCGGCCAGCCAGGTCATCGCCTCGGGCGCGCCGCCATAGCCGTGGCTGAGGATCACCAGGGGAAAGCCCTGCCCCTTGACCGCCGGCGCGTCCTCCACGGCGATCCCTTCGGCATCGATCGGCACGGGCGGCTGGTCGGCGCGCTCAGGCGTCAGGCCGCCGTGATAGCGGACGGTCGCGGCGCCCGGCGCCGGGGTCGCCGGATACCACAGGCTGACCGGCAGATGGCGGTCGACCAGGGGCGCTGCGCCGGTCTTGGCGTCCAGCCGCGTCAGGTCCGCCTGGCCCGGTTGCACCAGCTCGATCCGCTTAAGCCCGACACCGTAAGGCCCCAGCTTCGCCAGCTCAGGCGCATCGACGCCTGGAACGCTCGGCGCGGCGGCGCGGGCGGGCGCGCCGACCGCGGCCAATGCGAGGATCAGAGCGAGTAGCGCGCGCAGCATGGGCCTGGTTTCCAAAAAAGATGGGCTCCCGAAGGAGCCCAGGGATCGCCGCAATGCAAGACCTGCGTTTCCGGCGAGAGGGGACCTTTGAACCCTAGAACTTGACCTTGAACCGCGCGCCGATGGTCCGCGGCCGCGCCATGGTGGCCCGATCGCCGGCCTGGTAGATCGCATAATAGGTGGCGCGCCCGATGTCGGTCTCCTTGACCCCGTCGGTCAGGTTGTTGCCGAACACCCCGAACTCGTAGTTGCCGAGGTCATAGGCCAGCGAGGCGCTGAGGTTGTTGGTCGCCGGAATGATGGCGAAGGTCTTGCTCGCCCCGTTCGGAGACAGCACGCCCGTGGTGGCGTTGTAGATGGTCGCCAGCGGGTCGAACGTCGTCTGCTCCTTGCCGCGGTACTGGTAGCCGAGTTGGGCGTGCAGCGTCCCGTTCTCCAGCGGCCGATCGTAGTAGAGGATCAGCGAGGCGATCCACTTGGGGAAATAGGGCGTGGTGTTGCCGTCGAAGGCGCCCACGGTCGGGATGTTCCCGTCGGCGTGGGAGTCGTTGTACGAGCCGCTGGCTGTCAGGGTCAGCTCATGGGTCAGGCGGATGGTGGACTCGGCCTCGACCCCCCGGCTCTGGATCTTGCCCTTGTTGTCGGTGAAGAAGTACGAGCAGTTCAGGAGCAGGCGCGTCTGTACGTCGCTCCAGTCGATCCAGTAGGCGTCGGCGTTCAGGGTGACGCGGCCGTCGGCGAACTTGCCCTTTTCCCCGACCGAGTAGCTCCACAGATGGTCCGGGCCGAAGTTCAGCGGGGCCGAACTGTAGCCGTAGGACGCCAGGTTGTTCTTGCACGTCAGGGCGATGCCCGAGCTTCCGATCGGCACCGGCTGGTTGGCGCCGCCATAGCGGAAGCCCTTGGCCGCCTCGGCATAGGCCATGAAGTCGTCGCTGACGTGATAGGTCACGTTCACGCGCGGATTGAAGCCGTTGGCCTTCTGGGTGGCGTTCTCGGTCAGCGGCACGTGGTTGATCACGCCGTAAACCCCGCCCTCGAACAGGTAGTACTTCTCCGAGAAGTCGAACCAGCGCACCCCGGCGCTCAGATCCAGCTTCCTGGTCACGTGCCAGGTGTCGTCGGTGAAGATGGCGACCTGGTGCTCGCTCTCGTTCTGCAGGCCGGAGAAGATGTCGTTGGCGTTGAAGGCGGCGTCGACGGTCTTGGAATTGTAGAGGCCGTTCGGCGTGCTGAAGGGCCCGTAGAAGTAATTCATGTAGGACAGGGTGTCGAAGCCCGGCACCGGGATGTCCTGGTAGAGGTTGCGCGTCTGGCGCTCGTAGAACACGCCGACGTTCCACTTGATCGGCCCGTCGTCCTTAGAGACCAGGCGAACCTCCTCCATGAAGTCGTCGACCTTGTTGTCGATCGTATAGTGTTCGGCCGGGATGCTGTTGGTGACCTGCTGGTTGTAGCTCGCCGGCTGGTCGTACAGCGGATAGGTGGTCGAGCTGACCGGCAGGCCGGTATAGTCCTGGAAGAAATAGCCGATGGTCGGCTCGTCGCTGAGATGGAAGCCGATCCGCCGGTGGGTGTAGGCGGTGGACGAGACCAGGTTCGCAAAGCCGGCGTCATAGTCCAGGTTCAGCTGGACCAGGTTGAAGTCGTCGGTCGTGCCTTCCGGCGAATTGGTCGAGATGGTGTAGGGCTTCAGGCCCGTGAAGGCCGAGTTCAGCCCATAGGCCTGGCTCTGCTCGGTGGTGAAGGCGAGGTCGGCGGTGAACTTGTCGTTCGGCGTCCAGCGCAGGGCGGCGCGCGCCTGCAAGGTGCGGGCGAGATTGGCGTCCTTCTTGTTGCGCAGGCCGATATTGTCGATGTAGCCACCGTCCTCGCCCTGATAAACCGTGGCCCGCAGAGCCAGGGTGTCGGGGATCAGCGGCATGTTGATCATGCCCTTCAGGTTATAGCTGCCGGCCCCGTGCTCGGTGTCGTAGCCGGCCACCTCCAGCGTGCCGAAGGTCTGGTGGGTGTTGGGCTTGGCGGTGATGAAGCGCACCGTGCCGGCCATGGAGCCCGCGCCATAGAGGGTGCCTTGCGGCCCGCGCAGAATCTCCACCCGCTCCAGGTCATAGACCTTCAGGTCCGGCGTCTGGCCCTGGACCGAGATCGGGGTGTCATCGACATAGACCGCCACCAGGGAGCGGTCCGAGGTGTCCGAGGTGCGGTAGGCGCCGGTGGCCAGGCCCCGCATGTCGAACTTGTTGAAGCCCGGCGCGCCCTCGGTGATCGACAGCGAGGGCGTGTATTTGGCGAGGTCGGTCAGGCTCTGCTGGCCGGCCTTGTCGATCTTGTCGACGTTCACCGCCGATATGGCCATCGACATCTTCTGCAGCGACTGGGCGCCGGAGCGGCTGGCCGTGACCACAACCTCCTGGACCGTATTGGCGTCCTTGGCCGCCGGCGCATCCGCCGCCAGGGCCGCGCCCCGCGACAGGGCGGCCGCGCTGACGCCCGAGACCAGCATCATCGCCAGTCTCCACGAGTTCAGGCTGCGGCGACGCGCGACCGAATGCAATTGAACCACGCCGATATCCCCCTGCTGTGCAGCATCAACCCGTCATTGTTCATGACGGTTGCGCCGAATGTTGCCGGCAGCGCCTGCGGCGACTTCCTTTTGTTGGAAATCGTCTCTGCAAGACACTGAACCCGAGCAGCAGGTTCCACCGCAGAACGCACGGTCGAAAGCCGAATTAATGGATGGGCTCATCCAAAAAAGTCATCGGAGGCCTCGGCTGTTCGCAAAACTCATCCGGCCCAGGCCTCGATCACCGGCCCCAAGGCTTCGCGCAGGGCCCCGAGCCACGGCTCGAAGGCGCGCCAATGGTCCACCGCATCCTTGAACAGCGGCCGGCGCACCTGAGCGGCGCTGGCGGTGCGCACGGGGCGGACGGTCCGGTGGAAATCGAGGCAGGCCTGTTCGAAGTCGAGGCCGCAATAGGCCAGCAGGCTGCGGATTTCCCGATCCGGGTCCTCGACCAGGCGTTCATAGATCACGCGATGCATCCGCCCCGGCTGCACGGCGTCGAAATGGGCCATCAACTCCACATAGTCGCGATAGTAGCGGCCAAGGTCGGCGAGGTCGTAGCTGTAGGCCTGCCCCTCGGCGAACAGCTGCTTGTAGGCCGAAAAGCAGCAGGCCATCGGATGGCGGCGGGCGTCGACGATCTTCGCGTTCGGCAGGATCAGCCGGATCAGGCCCACATGCAGGAAATTGCTGGGAAACTTGTCGATGAACAGCGGCCGGCCGAGTTTGCGCATAGGCCGCGTGCGCTCTAGGTATTCCGCGCCCAGGGCGGCCAGGTCCGCGGCGCCGAGGCTCGCCAGGCAGGCCGGATAAGCGTTCGGATCGACGCCGGCCACGCGCCGCGCGATGGCGGTCAGGTCAGGCAGTTCGCCCACGCCCTCGACCTTCGAATGGCTGGCCAGGATCTGCTCGACCAGGGTCGAGCCCGAGCGCGGCAGGCCGAGGATGAAGATCGGATCGGTCGCCGGATCGCCCTGCCCCGCCCGCGCCGCGAACAGGGCCGGGGTGAAGGCGTCGATCGAGCGGCGGACGAAGGCTGTATTGCCGGCGGCGTCGTAGGGCTGGCCGGCGCGCCGGGCGGCGTTTCCTCGCTGGTAGCAGGCGAAGGCGGCGGCAGGATCGCCGGCGTCCTCCAGCGCCTTGCCCAGGGCGAAGCCGATAGCAATGCGATCCTGGGGCGAGAGGGTCGGCCGCGCCGCCAGGGCCTGCATCGCCGCCAAGTCGGCGTCGCTGAAGCGGAAGGTCTTCAGGTTGGCGAGACTCCACCAGGCCTCGCCCAGGCCCGGAGCAATGGTCAACGCCCGGCGATAGGCCTCCGCCGCCTCGCCGGTCCGCCCGAGCTCCTTCAGCGCATGGCCGAGTGAGAGCCTGGGACCCGGCTGGCGCGGGTCCAACTCGGCGAGCGCGTGGAAATCGGCCGCCGCGCGCTCTGGCTCGCCCAGGGCCATCAACACCGCACCTCGCAGGTAGCGCGCCATTGGCGTCAGGGCGTCCTGCAGATGCGGCGACGCGGCCGCTGGGCGGCCCAGGCGATAGAGTACGAGCGCCAACTCGTACCGGGCGATCGCCGCCTCGGGACGAGCTTCGACGAGCGGCGCCAGGACAGCCGCCGCGCCCTCCAGGTCCCCCAGCCGGCCAAGCGCCACGCCCAGAATCAGGGCTGCGTCGGGCTGTTCCGGCGCGACTTGCAGGATCTCCCGCGCCTGGGCCGCCGCCAGGGCCGGTTCGCGCTCCAGAAGGCCACGGGCATGAGCCAGGGCGTCCTTCAGGCTGGCGGTCGCGCGCGGGGGATCGGCCATGGCTCTTCCTTGAGCGCCGCAGACCCGCGCCCCGCCAAGCTCTTTAAATTGATGCGCACATCGCAAAAAGGCATTGGTGGCGAGGGCGACGCGGGCTCGACAGTCTCTTGAGATAAAAAGGAAGCGAAACCGCCGGATGGACGATACCCAGAGCGCCGCCCTGGCCGAAGCCCCGCCGGCCCTCGCGGCGGGCGGATCGTACCGCTGGTACGTGCTCTCGGTGATGATGCTGGTCTATGCGATCAACATCGCCGACCGTTACGTCGTCTCGACGGTGCTCGAATCGATCCGCCTGGAGCTGCATCTCAGCGACAGCGGCGTGGCCTTCCTGACCGGCGTGGCCCTGGCCCTGTTCTACGTCACCGTCAGCCTGCCGGTCGCGGCCCTGGCCGACCGATCGAGCCGGCGCAACATCGTGGCGGTCTCGCTGATGCTGTGGTCGGCGATGACGGTTTTCACCGGGCTGGCGCGCAACTTCTGGCAGCTGATGGCGTCGCGGATCGGGGTGGGCGTCGGCGAATCCGGCGCGACACCAGCCTCGACGGCCCTGGTCTCCGACTATTTCCGCCCCCTGGAGCGGCCGATGGCGATGACCGTCTGGTCACTGGGCTCGCCGCTGGGCGCCTGGATCGGCGCCGACATCGCCGGCCGGGTGGCGGACGCACACGGCTGGCGCGCCGCCTTCCTGACCTTGGGCGCGCCCGGCCTGGTGATGGGCTTGCTCGTACTGCTGACCGTCAGGGAGCCTCGCCGCGCGGCGATGGACGCCCCAAAGGCGGAACCGGAAAAGGCCATCCCTCTGGCCGACGCCTTCAGGCTGCTTTGGCGCAACCGCCCGGCCATGCACCTGATGATGGCCGGAGCGATCACCGCCCTGTGGGGCTGGGGCCTGGTGTTCTGGGCCAACGCCTATTTCATCCGCGCCTTCGGCATGACCGCCGGCCAGACTGGCGCGGCCCTGGGTCCCGCCTATCTGGTGGCCGGTGCAGGGGCGACCCTCCTGACCAGCCGGATCTGTGCGATGAAAGCGATGCAGCCGCCGCGGCGCATGCTGTGGATGCTGGCGGGCGTCACCGCCCTGGCCACCCTGCCCTCGATCGGCATGCTGCTGGCCCCCACCAAGGAGATCGCCATCGCCATGGCCTGGGCCTTCATCCCGGCGATCTATTTCTATGTCGGCCCCTCGATCGGCCTGTTGCAAAACGCAGTGCCGACGGCGATGCGCTCGCAGGCCACGGCCATCACCGTCCTGATGGGCAACATCACCAACCTGGCGATCGCGCCGCTCCTGGTCGGCCGCCTCAGCGACATCATCGGCGGCCGCGCTGGCGCCAGCGCGACCTCCCTGCGCTGGTCGATGATGGTGCTGGCCCTGACCGGCTTCTGGGCCGCCTGGCACTATTGGGCCGCGGCCAAGGACTTCGGCAAAAGGGAGTAAGAATTTCTTACGATTAAAAACGCAGGGAAATCCGATCATTCCCGCCCGGCCGCATAGATCTCCGCCAGCCGCCCGGCGATGCTCGCCATGCTGCTCCTCAAGGCCTCAGGCTCCAGCACCTCGACCTCGGCGCCGAAGCGCAGCAGTTCGGAGGCGGCCTGGCGGATGGAGCCGACAGGCATCACCGCCACCACCCAGCCGTCCCGGTCTGGCGGCTCGGCCCGGATCGCCCCTCGGACATAGGGTGAGAGGAACACCTCCTGCATCCGCACGCCCATGGGCGAGAAACGCACGCGCGCCTCGGTCCGGTGCAGCTCGGCCTCCAGCCGCTGGGCGCTTTCCCGCCAGTGCTGTTCGAGGTCGAAATCCTCCGGCCGCGCGAACCTCTGGTCCAGCACCTGCAGCTCCAGGATCCGGCCCACGCGGTAGGTGCGCGCAGAACCGTCCACCTGGCCGACCATGTACCAGGCGCCGCTTTTCAGCACCAAACCCAAGGGCTCGACCACCCGCGCCTTCTCGCCCCGCCAGCTCTGATAGCGCATGGAGAGCCGCCGCTGGTCCCAGACCGCGCCGGCCACCAGCGGCAGGTGCGCGGGCTGCTCGGCCTCGGCGAACCAGGCCGGGGCGTCCAGGTGGAAGCGCGCCCGCATCTGCGCCGCCCCGGCGCGAAGCTGGGCCGGCATGGCGGCGAGGAGCTTGTTCTGCGCCCCGGCCATCACCGCGCCGAGACCCAGGTCCGCCGCCGGCCCCGGCAGGCCGGTCAGGAACAGCGCCGCCGCCTCCTGGGCCGAGAGCCCGTTCAGCCGCGTGCGATAGCCGTCCAGAAGGCGATAGCCGCCGGCCGAACCCCGCTCGGCATAGACCGGCACGCCTGCGGCGCTGAGCGCATCGATGTCGCGATAGATGGTCCTCAGCGACACCTCGCACTGCTCGGCCAGGGCCGGAGCGGTCACATGCCCCTGGGCCTGCAGGGTGGTGAGGATCGACAGGAGCCGGCTGGCGCGCATGGAAAAAATTCTAAACCAACCTGACAAAAGATGACAGGTATGGGGGTCTAGGGTCTGCGCATCATCCTTTTGGGAGGAGCCCCGTAATGTCAGCCGAACCCGTGATCCTGTTCCACGCGCCCCAGTCCCGTTCGTCGGGGACCTTCTCCCTGCTGGAGGAGCTGGGCGCGCCCTATGAGCTCAAGCTGCTCAACCTGCGCGCCGGCGAGAACCGCAAGCCGGAGTACCTGGCCATCAATCCCATGGGCAAGGTGCCGGCCATCCACCACCGCGGCCAGCTAGTGACCGAGCAGGTGGCCATCTATCTCTACCTTGCCGACGCCTTCCCCGAGAAAGGCCTGGCCCCCGCCATCGGCGACGTGCAGCGCGGCCCCTATCTGCGCTGGATGGTCTATTACGCCGCCTGCTTCGAGCCGGGCATGGTCGACCGGGCCATGAAGCGCGACGCTGGCGCACTGGCCATGTCGCCCTACGGCGACTTCGATGTGGTGCTGAAGACCCTCGAGGCCCAGCTTGCGGCCGGCCCCTATATGCTGGGCGAGCGCTTCTCGGCGGCGGACGTTCTGTGGGGCTCGGCGCTCAGGTTCAGCATGATGTTCGGCATCGTGCCGGAGAACCCGACCTTCCGCGCCTATGTCGACCGCGTCACCGCCCGCCCGGCCTTCGCCAAGGTCGACGCCCACGACGCCGAGGCCTCGGCCAGATTCGCGGCGGCTGCAGAGGCGTAAGCGCTGCGTTCGATGGAGGCAGCGAAGCTTAGTTGAGATCAGCCCATTATATATTCCGCTCATCCCGGCGAATGCCGGGACGAGCGGACACTGAGTTTATCTCAATTCATCACGCGCCTATAGATCGACGCCCCCCGCCGGCTTCTTCCTGAACATGCTCTTGAACTTGGCCCAGCCCCCGGCCAGGGCTGCGATGATGACCACGAAGCCCTTTTTCAGGAACAGGATCAGCAGGGTCAGCAGCCCCGCTTTCTGGGCCAGGGCCACGCCGGCGCCGGCGGCGATCAGGCCGGCGACGCCATAGGCGGCCTTCTTGTCCGAGCCTTCCTTGTAGTCCGCATAGCGGGCGCCCGGGTTGAAGTCGGCGACCCGGGCCAGTTCGGCGGCGGCGGGGCGGACCTGGGCCAGGTGGCCCATGTCCGAGACCATATTCAGGCTGAGCACGCCTTTGCGGCCCAGTTCGCGCACGTCGTAGTTCAGGGTGTCGATCTTCTGCCCGCCGAACGCGAGGTCCTTGGCCCAGACCAGGGAGTGGTGGGCGGCGTCGTACGACGGCTGCTGCGCCCATCCGGCCAGGTGAATGGGCGGGAATTTCTGCTTCTGCCGCTCGGCGTTGTCGTCGGCCTCGCCCTTGCGCAGCTCTTCCAGCAGCTTGTCGTAGTTCATCTGCTTGGCTTGCTTGTCGGAGACATAGCCGTCGTCGATGTAGGTGATCACCGCGCCCCACCCCGCCGGATCAGCCGGGGTCTGGCCGGCCGGAAACACCATGCCGAGCACGCCGTTGGCGGCGTCCGGCGGATTGCCCCAGACCTCGGTCAGCACCTTCTTGGCGTCGTCGGGACGCAGGTAATAGTAGCGCTGGCCCAGATGCAGGGTGGCGTTCGGCTGAGACAGGACGATGTCGCCGTGCAGCGGGCTGAGGCTCTTGGCGAGGGCGTCCAGCCGCGCCGCCTCGGCGGCTTCGGAGGCTTGCGGCGAAGCCGACGAGCCCTGGGCCAAGGCAGGAGCAGCCGTCAGCGCAAAGACCGCGGCAAGGCCGGCTTGCAGATTGAATCGAGACCGAACGAACACGATGACAAATCCCCCAGATGCCCTAAAGCAAAGCTAGATGAGCTGCGGCGAGAAATCCAGGGTTGCAGAGCGACGCATCCGCGCTCCCGACCGCCTTTTGACCGCCGGCCCAACCGCGCTTAGCTTTCGCGCGTTCCGCCCGGATGAGGAGACCGCGTGACCGTCAAGGCCGCCAAACGCAAGCAGCGCCGCCCCAGGGGCGATCGCCTGACCATGGACGACCTCGCGGTCCTGGCCGGGGTCTCCAAGGTCACGGTCTCGCGCGCCCTCAGTGACAACGACCTGGTGGCCCCCGAGACGCGCAAGAAGGTGCAGGAGCTGGCGGCCAAGCACGGCTACAAGGTCAATCTGCACGCCCGCAATCTGCGCCTGCAGAAGAGCTACACCGTAGCGGTGGTGGTCGAGATGACCCCCTCCGCCGAGCGGCCGATGTCCGATCCCTATCCGCTGGAGATCCTCGGCGGCATTTCGCAGGCCCTGGCCTCGGCGGGCTACAACCTGCTGCTCACCACCGGCCGCGGTTCGCGCGAGGACCAGATCCACGCCGCCGACGGGGCGATCCTGCTGGGCCAGGGCATGGGTGACGACGCCGTGCGGCGGGTGGCGGAATCCGGCGCTCCGTTCGTTGTGTGGGGCGCTCCCCACCCCGGCCAGGACTATGTGGTGGTCGGCACCGACAACGAGCAGGGCGGCGCCCTTGCGGCCGAGCGGCTTCTTGCGCTGGGCCGGAGGCGATTGGTGTTTCTGGGCGACACCGCCCACGCCGAACTGGCCGCGCGCCTGGCCGGCTACAGGCGCGCCATCGAGGCCGGCGGGGCGCGCCTCGTGGCCAACCTCACCTGCCCCTTCACCTTCGCCGGCGGCTTCAATGCGGTCGAAAGCCTGCTGGCCAAGGACGCCAAGCCGTTCGACGGCCTGTTCTGCGGCAGCGACCTGGTGGCCATGGGCGCAATCCGTTCCCTGACCGACCATGGCCTGAGCGTGCCCGGCGATGTCTCGGTGATCGGTTATGACGACACGCCGATGGCCGCCAACTTCGTCCCGCCCTTGACCTCGATCCACCAGAACTGGCGCGAGGGAGGGATTCTGCTCGGCGAAAAAATCCTCGCCCTGATCGACGGCCAACAGCCCGCTTCCGAGGTCATGCCAGCCTCGATCTCCATTCGAAGTTCTTGAAAAATCAGGCATAGATTCCTGTCGAATTTTTATGAAATCGATTTCTTGAAATCCATTTCATTCGCAGTTAGCTTCCCCCTCGCTCAAGCTTGAGACTTGAGGTTGGGGAGGCGGTATGCGCGACAAGGCGCAACATTCGGACAAGCCGAGACGTTCGGGCGCGATGAGCACACATCGCAACGACCCGACGTGGCGGCTGACCGTCTCGGCCGCCCCCGACGCCGCCCGCGCCGATCACCACGCCAGCCTGTTCGCCCTTTGCAACGGGCGCCTGGGCGTGCGCGGCGGCTTTGAGGAAATCACCGGCGGCGAAAGCTTCCTGAGCGAAGTCTTCGACCGCACCCCGATCGCCTATCACGAGCGCTTCACCGGCTTCGCCCGCCACTCCGACACCCGCGTCCCGGTCGCCGACGGCGCCCAGATGCTGGTGACGCTGAAGGACGGCGAGCCGCTGGGCGAGATCGAAACGTTCGAGCACAGCCTGGACCTGGCGACTGGCCGCTCGTTCCGTCGCACGATCTGGCGCTCGCGCCACGGCGCCCGGATCGAGATCACCGCCGAGCGCGTGCTGCCCCGCGAGGACGAGGCGGTGCTGGCCATCCGCCTGACCCTGGCCTCGCTCGACTATCGAGGCCCGGTCGAGCTGCTCTCGCGCCTGGTGGGCGGCCGCAAGGCCGTAGCCCAGGGTGAGGACCCGCGCTTCGGCGCCGGCCAGGGCGCCCGGCTCGACACCCTGAACCGTCACGCCGAGGGCCTGGAGGCCTGGATCACCCAGCGCACCGGGGTCAGCGACATCACCGTGGCCACGGCCCAGACCCACCGGCTGGTCGCCGGCGCCGCCGAGGCCCACGCCTTTGTCGGCGAGGCAGAGACCTGCGGCGCGCGCTTCACCGCCGAACTCGAGCCGGGCGCAAAGCTGATCCTCGAGAAAGTGGTCGCCTGGACCCACGCCGAGGGCGGCGAGGAGAGCTTCCTGGTCGGCGAGGCCCGCGACCTGGCCGCCCGCAACGCGCTCCTGGGCTTCGACGCCCTGGCCGATGCCGGCGCCGAGATCCTGACCGCCTTCTGGGACCAGGCCGACATCGACGCCCCGGCCACGCCCGAGTTGGCCGCGGCCCTGCGCTACAACCTCTACCAGCTGCGCCAGAACGCCCCCCGCGACGGCAAGGTCGGCATCGCGGCCAAGGGGATCAGCGGCGAGGGCTATGAAGGCCACTGCTTCTGGGACGCCGAGGTGTTCGCCACGCCGGTGCTGGCGGTGACCGCGCCGGAACTGGCCCGCAGCCAGCTGATGTTCCGCAGCCGCACCCTGGAGCGCGCCCGCGCCCACGCCCGCGAGATGAACCACGGCAAGGGCGCCCTCTATCCCTGGCGCACCATCGCCGGCGACGAGGCCTCGGCCTATTTCCCCGGCGGCTCGGCCCAGTACCACATCAACGCCGACGTGGCCTTTGCGGTGATGGTCTATGACCGCACCACGGGCGACGAGGCCTTCATCGCCGACCACGGCGCCGAGGTGGTGTTCGAAACCGCCCGCATCTGGCCCCAGATCGGCGCCTTCGACGCCCGCCGCGGCGGCGCCTTCTGCATCTGCGGCGTGACCGGGCCGGACGAGTACACGGCCCTGATCGACAACGACCACTACACCAACCGCATGGCCCAGGCGCATCTGGACTATGCGGTCGAGCTGGCGGGCCGGCTGAAGCGCGATCACGCCGACAAGGCCGAGGCCCTGTTCGCCCGACTGGAATTGACCGAGGCGGAGGTCGCCGGCTGGGCGGCGGCGGCGAAGGCCATGCGCCTGCCCGTCGATCCGGTTCTGGGCGTGCATCCCCAGGACGACACCTTCCTCGACAAGCCGCGCTGGGATTTCGAGGGGTCCAAGGACCAGCACCCCCTCTTGCTGCACTACCACCCCCTGACCCTCTACCGGCACCAGGTCTGCAAGCAGGCCAGCGTGGTCCTGGCCCACGCCTTGGCCGCCAGTCCCGACCTGGACCAGAAGCAGCGCGACTTCGACTACTACGAGGCGGTCACCGTCCACGACTCCACCCTCTCGGCCTCGAGCCACGCCGTCCTGGCCGCCGACATCGGCGAAATGGCCAAGGCGGCGGAATTCCTGCGCGAGACCACTTTCGTCGATCTGCAGAACCTGCACGGCAACACCGACCACGGCCTGCACCTGGCCGCCGCGGCCGGCGCCTGGATGGCCCTGGTCTGGGGCTGGGGCGGCTTTCGGCCCCAGGGCGAGGCCCCGCGTTTCCGCCCGGTGCGCTGCGAGGCCGTGCCCGCCTACGCCTTCCGCCTGGTCTGGCGCGGCCGGAAGCTTTCCGTCTCGGTGAACGAGGCCGGGGTCACCTACGTCCTGGCCGAAGGCGAGCCGCTGACCATCGACCATTGCGGCGAGCCCCTGACCTTGAAGCCCAACCAGCCGGTGAAGGTCGCCCTGGCTGTCCCCCACGCCCCCGGCCGCGCCATGCTGGTTCGCAGCCCGCCCGCCTGTCGGATCGAGGCGGTGCTGTTCGACCTCGACGGCGTCCTCACCGACACCGCCCACGCCCACTACCTGGCCTGGAAGACGCTGGCCGACGAGATCGGCGCACCGTTCGACGAGAAGGCCAACGAGGCCCTGAAGGGCGTCGACCGCATGGGCTCGCTGGACCTCATGCTGAAGAAGGCCCCGCGCGCCTATGACGCCGCCGAACGCCAGGCCCTGGCCGACCGCAAGAACGGCTACTACCAGAAACTGATCGAGGGCTACGGCCCCCAGGATCTGTTCCCGGGCGCCCGCGAGGCGCTGGAGGCTTGCAAGGCCGCGGGGCTGAAGACCGCGCTGGTCTCGGCCAGCCGCAACGCCGCGACCCTGGTGCAGCGCCTGGGCATAGCCGAGCTGTTCGACCACGTGGTCGACGCCGGGACGATCCGGCGCGGCAAGCCCGATCCCGAAACCTATCTCAGCGCCGCCGCGGCGCTGGGAATCGATCCCGTCCATTGCGCCGGGATCGAGGACGCCCAGGCCGGCATAGCCGGCCTCCTCGCGGCCAGGATGTACGCGGTCGGGGTCGGCGACCCCGCCGTGCTGAGTTCGGCCGACGCAGTTGTCGGCGGGATCGATGGGCTGCGCTGGCCGCGCATCCTTTCGCTCTAACGAGACCCACGCTTAAAGGAAAAACGGAGAGGAAACATGAGCATAGGATTTCGTCGCGGCCTGATGATATCGGTTTCAGCCGCAGTGCTGACCGCTGGCGGCGCCGCCCTGGCGCAAACCGCCCCGGCCTCGGCCGCCGCCGCCCCGGCGGCCGACGCCGCGCCGGTACAGGAGATCATCGTCACCGGCACCGCGCGCACCAGCGGCCTGAACCGTCTGGACGCCGGCTTCTCGATCACCACCGCCAATGCGGTGCAGATCCACGAGGTGCAGCCGTCGAGCACGGCCAACCTCCTGAAGATCGTGCCCGGCGTGTTCGCCGAGACCACCGGCGGCACCGACGGGGCCAATATCGAGGTGCGCGGCTTTCCCACCGGGGGCGACGCGCAATACGTGACCATCCAGCTCGACGGCTCGCCGGTCTACGCCGTGCCGACCCTGTCGTTCCTGGAGAATTCGTCGATCTTCCGCATCGACGACACGGTCAAGCGGGTTGAAGTGCTGCGTGGCGGGCCGGCGCCGATCTATTCCAACGGCCAGCCCGGCGTGACCATGAACTTCATCGAGAAGAACGGCGAGACCGACCCGGGCGGCAGCTTGCGCCTCACCGCCGGCAGCGACGAGCTTTACCGCATCGACGGCTATGAAGGGATCAAGCTGGCCGAGGGCTGGTACGGCTCGATCGGCGGCTTCTATCGCAGCGCCGGCGGCGTGCGGAACCCCGGCTTCCCCGCCGACCGTGGCGGTCAGGTGGTGGCGACCCTGACCCACGATCTGGAGAACGGCTCGGTCACCGCCTACGTCCGCCACCTGGACGACGACAACACCTTCTACACCTCGGTTCCGCTGCTCTCGAGCAACGGCGGCCACACCATCTCGGCCTTCCCGGGCTTCGATCCCCTGACCGGGTCGCTGCTGGGCAATGAGTTGCGCACCTTCACCTTCCCGGTGGCTCCCGGCGTCAGCATGACCCGCGACATCACCAAGGGCCGCGGCGCCAGCGTGACCCTGGGCGGGGTCGACTATCACCAGGACTTCGACGCCTGGCACGTCAGCAACAAGTTCAACTTCACCGACGGCGACACCCCGACCTATGCGCTGTTCAACGGCGCCAACGCCTCGACGTTCAGCGATTACATTGCTGGCGTCGTCAGCACCCAGAGCAATAATATTCCTGCGGGCACGACCGGTACAGGCACGTATGTCGACAACGGTGCCGCGGTAGATCCGAACACCCAAGTAATTCCGATCGGCCTTTGGATCGTCGACAAGCATATCAAGTCGGTCACCGACGACCTCAGGGTGAGCCGCGACCTGTTCGAAGGCGACACCCTGACGGCGGGGGTCTATTTCGCCGACTATTCGGCCACCGACCACTGGTACCTCGGCAACACCGTGCTGATGAACGTGCAGAACCACGGCCGGTTGATCGACTATGTGCTGAGCAACGGCGCCGTCGGCTCGCTGCACGGCCAGGTCGGGCCGTCCTTCTTCGCGCTCAACGCCAGCTATAACGGCCGCAACATCGCCGGCTTCGTCGCCGACGAATGGAACCCGACCAGCAAGCTGAAGCTGGACGCCGGCGTCCGCTATGAGCAGGAGCACATCACCGGCTCGATCGAGAACGACAGCAGCATCGACCTCGACGGCAATCCGCTGACGCTCTACGACAACAACGCCTCGACCCCGAACGGCACCTTCAAGCCGGTCGACTTCACCGCCAGCCACGTGTCCTGGACGGCGGGCGCCAACTATCGGGTGCTGAACGACCTCAGCGTGTTCGCCCGGATCAATTCGGGCTTCCGCCTGCCGGACTTCGACGACCTGCGCAGCGGCCTGCCCCAGGTGGAGACCATCAAACAGTACGAAGGCGGGGTGAAGACCGCGACCAGCTGGTACGCGGCCAACGCCACCTTCTTCTACAACACCTTCAAGGGCGAGCCCTTCAGCCAAATCCTGTCGAGCGGAGGCCCCCCGCTCACAGAAACGCTGGCATCAGAAAGCTACGGCCTCGAAGTCGAGGGCATGGTGCGGCCGTTCCACAACGCCGAGATCGAAGCCAGCGGCAACTGGCAGGACAGCCACTACACCGACCAGATCAACAACGGGAAGCAGACCCAGCGCCAGCCGTCGTTCCAGATGCGCCTGACGCCGAGCTACACCATCCCGTTCGACTGGGGGAAAGTGAAGACCTACCTGACCTACACCCATGTGGGCCTGCGCTATGCCGACGTGCAGAACACCCAGGTCCTGCCCGAGTACGACACGCTGGACTTCGGCGTCGAGACCAACATCGGCGACCGCTGGTCGGTGCTGCTGTCGGGGACCAACGTGACCAACACCCTGGCCATCACCGAGGGCAATTCGCGGGTGCTGGGCTCCGGCGTCGGCAACGGCGGGGTCTTCGAGGGCCGTCCCCTGTTCGGCGCCGAATACCAGGTTTCGGTGGCTGTAAAGTTCTAGAGACGGTCGGGATTTACCTGAATCGCTGGTGGTTGCGGCGCGCCCCCTCCACCACTTCGTGGTCCCCCTCCCCCGCTGCACTGCATTTCGCAGGGGAGGAGATGGCGGCTTCGAGGTCTCTTCTCCTCCCCTGTTTCGCGAAGCGACACGGGGGAGGGGGACCGCCGCGCTATCAGCGCGGTGGTGGAGGGGGCGAGCCGGCCGTCGCTGATCGCGCCTGAACTCGACCCACTCTAGTCTAGGATCTATCGAACCTTGAGGCCGCGGGGCGGCGTAACTCCCCCTCCCTTCGCCCCGCGGCCCTTTTTCTGATGAGGAACCACGCCTTGAGCAAGCTGCGAACCCTGGTCGCCCTGGCGTGCGCCTACATGGTCTTCGCGGTCTTCCTCAACAGCGTCGGCACGGTCATCCTCGACTCGATCAACAGTTTCCATGTCTCCAAGGTCCACGCCAGCACCCTGGAGCCGTTCAAGGACATCACCATCGCCGTGGTCTCCTTCGCCGTGGCCTCGTTCCTGCCGCGGCTGGGCCTTCGGCGGGCGATCATGCTGGGCCTTGGCCTGGTGGCGGCCGCCTGCGGCGCCGAGGTCCTGGCGCCGAGCTTCATCGCTACCCAGGGCCTGTTTCTCGTGGTCGGCGCGTCCTTCGCCCTGGTCAAGGTGTCGGTCTATTCCTCGATCGGCCTTTTGAGCCAGGACCGGGCCGAGCACGTCAAGCTGACCAGCTTCATCGAGAGCCTGTTCATGGTCGGCGTGCTGGCCGGCTATTGGCTGTTCAGCCTGTTCATCGACCCGCGCAATCCCGGCTCGCTGGTCTGGACCCACATCTACATCCTGCTGGCGGGCCTGTGCCTGGTCGCCATCCTGCTGGTCGCCACCGCCCCGCTGGACGAGCGCGAGGCGCGGGCCACCACACCGAGATTGAGCGGCGATTTCCTGGCCATGCTGCGCCTGTGCCTCCTGCCCCTGGTGGTGGCCTTCATCGCCTCCGCCTTCCTCTATGTGCTGATCGAGCAGGGACTGGGCAGTTGGCTGCCGACCTTCAACAGCGAGATCCTGCACCTGTCGGCGCCGATGGCGGTGCAGGCGGCCAGCATCTACGCCGCCACCCTGGCGCTCAGCCGCTTTGCCGCCGGCGTATTGATGGCCCGTTTCAGCTGGTACAGGGTGCTCAACATCTGCATCATTTCCGCCGGAGCCCTGGTGGTGCTGTCGCTGCCGCTGACCCGGGGCCTGGGAGACGTGGTCGTGACCAACTGGCTGGGCGCGCCCCCGGTGGCGTTCCTGTTTCCGATGATCGGCCTGTTCCTGGCCCCGATCTATCCGGCGATCAATTCGGCCATGCTCTCGACCCTGCCCAAGCACGATCATGCGGGCATGACCGGCCTGATCGTGGTGTTCTCGGCCCTTGGCGGTACGCTGGGGTCCATGCTGACCGCACAGATCTTCACCCGTTTCGGCGGCCAGGCGGCTTTCTACTGTTCGCTGGCTCCCATGGGCCTGCTGCTGGTCAGCCTGGCGGTGTTCCGCAATCGGATCGACCGCCAGGCCGGCGAGGCGGGGCCCGAGGCCCTGGCGACAGCCTCGTGAGGCGTCCGGCGCTGTTTGCCGGCCTGATCGGCGCCGCGCTGCTGGCTGTAGCACCGGCCGCATGGCCTGCGCCCCTGCGCTTCGTCATCGACGAGGGAAGCAGCCGCAACGCCTTTTTTCAGGACGGCCCGGTCGCTGCCCACATCAACCTCACTGCCCAGCCCCGGCTGCGCCTGCTGACAGCCTTTCCGGCCGGCGACAGCGGGGTCGGCCTGTGGTTCGCCCCCACCCGGACACCCGCCCAGTGGGGTCCGGTCACAGAGCTTCGGGCCGCTGAGGCCCCCGCCCTTCATGGCGTCAGCGCCCTGCTCACGCTCCGCGCCGGTCGCCTGGAGGTCCGCCAGGCGGTGCTCGGCAGCGTGCGCAGCCTGCGCGACTATGACGACAGCGCCAAACTGCCGCCTGAGCTTGCGGCCACCGCCGAGGTTCGTGGCGCGCGCGTGACCTGGGCGCGCCCCCGCCTCGATGGTGCGCCCGGCTACAGGCTCACCCTGACGGCGTTGTCCGGCAAAGTCGCTCGCACGCCGGATGGCCGGGTGGCCTTCATCGCGCCCCACGATGGACGGCTTCGACTGCGCCTCGTCGCCCTGACCGGCGATCCGCCGCTGACGCCGATCCCTCGCAGCGAGCTTCTCACCGCGGCGGCGGCCAAGGACCAGCGCCTCGCCGATGTCCTGGCCTTCTTGACCTATGACCAGAAGATGCTGGCCGGCTCGTGGCGGTTCGACACCTATTTCGGCCGCGACACCCTCTTGAGCGTTCGCCTGCTGTCCGAAGCCCTCTCGCCGCGGGCGACAGAGGCGGCCCTGGCGGCTGTACTGGCGCGGGTCAATACCGACGGCGAGGTCGCCCACGAGGAGACCATCGGCGACTACGCCGTCCTGCAGCACAAGGCCGCGGGCGAACCGGCGACCGACACCCCGATCTATGACTATCGTCCCATCGACGGCGCCTATCTGCTGGCGCCGGTCATGGCCCACTACCTCCTGGAAACGACCGCGGGCCGCGCGCGGGGCGCAGCGTTCCTGGATCGGCCTGGCGTTCGGGAGGCCCTGGCGCGCAACGCCGCCTGGGTGCTGCGGCAGGCCGCGCCCTTCGGCGCACACCCCGAGGCGAAGAGCCTGATCGCCCTCAAGCCCGACGCCCTGGTCGGCGAGTGGCGAGACAGCCTGGAGGGGCTTGGGGGCGGCCGTTATCCCTATGACGTAGATGCTGTGCTGGTCCCCGCAGCGCTGGATTCCATCGCTCGGCTGGCCAAGGCCGGCCTGCTGGCCGATCCGGACCACGCCCTGGCCGTCAAGGCCGAGGCGCTGGCCAAGGTCTGGACCTCGAAGGCGCCGCCCCTGTTCGACGTCTCCTTGCCCGCGCCGGATGCTGCGGCGGAGGCGGGCGCCTACGCCGAGGCGCTGAAGGTCGACCCCGCGCCCGCCGTGACCGCATTCGGCGGCGCCGGCCCCCTGCGTTTCCATGCGCTGGCGCTGGACGCGGGCGGGCGGCCGATCCCCGTGCTGCATTCCGACGAAGGCTTCGCCCTGCTGTTCCTCGACCCGTCGCCGGAAGCGCTGGAGCAGGCGGTGACCGCCGCGATGCGGCCCTTTCCCGCCGGCCTGATGACCCCTGTCGGCATGGTCGTCGCCGACCCGGCCTTCGCCGACCCCGCCCTGCAGCCGCGGTTCGGGCCCGACCACTACCACGGCGCGGTGGTCTGGTCGTGGCAGCAGGCCCTGTTCATCGCGGGCCTGGAGCGTCAACTGCAAAGGGGCGATCTGCCCGCCTCGACGCGCACAATCCTGGCCGCCGCACGCGATCGCCTGTGGCGCGTGGTCGAGGCGGCGCGGTCCGAGCGCAATGCCGAACTCTGGTCCTGGTCCTACCGGAACCATCGCTATCGGATCGAACCGTTCGGCCAGCGCGGCTCGGACCGGACCGAGTCCGATGCGGCGCAACTCTGGAGCACGGTCTATCTCGGGGTGAACAAGCCTCAGCGATAAGCGACGCCGCTTGCCGCCGTTTTCTTGTCGGCGAGGTTGAAATCAGCCGGGGTTCGAGCCTGGCGCACTGAAGCCCCTTGGCGAGCGGCGCAATAGGCGCCTATGGTTGCCGATCCAGACCATATGTCCGCAAAGGGCGATCCTGATGGGACAGCAGTCGCGGCGCATGCCGGTGAGTGAGGGCGGACCCGACCAGATCGACGTCGAGGTGGGGCTGAACCTGCGACGAATGCGGCTGGCCCGTGGGTTTTCCCAGACCGAACTCGGCAATGCGCTAGGGGTCTCCTTCCAGCAGATACAGAAGTATGAGCGGGGATCCAACCGCCTTTCGGCCTCGATGCTGGTCAAGGCGGCGCGGTTCCTGGCGATTTCCGCGGCCGACCTCTTGCCGATGGACGACGACGTCAAGCCGATCCCCAACTTCATCCACCGGTTCGCCGAGGTGCGGGGCGTGCCCGAGCTGGTCGACGGCTATTGCACCCTGCGCAATCCAGCCCTGCGCAGCGTGCTCTTGCAGCTGGTCAAGGCGATGAACGGGAAGCCGGCGGCCGAGGCCAGGCCCATGGCCGGCGAAGCGGCGGCGTCCCCCCCTCCATGATCACCCCGCCCAGGATCGCGCCCAGGAGCAGGAAGCCGATCGAGAAGTTGCCGAACAGGTAGGCGCGATAGAGGGCCTGCGGATTGACCAGGAAGGCGAGGTGCGTCAGCACCGCGATAGCCTGGAAGCCCGCCGCGCAGATCGGCCAATAGCGCCCGTAGCGCATCGCCAGGGCGGCGAGGCCCACCAGCGTCAGGAAGTCCACCGCCAAGATGCCGTACTGCGGCTGGTACCAGCTCTCGCGCAGCTCGACGATGGGGGTCAGGATCCAGGCCGCCCCCACAAGGCTCGCCCCCAGCCGCTCCGGCCGCCCGCCCTTCCACAGCGCAGCACTCCAGGCCAAGGCCAAGGCGGCCCAGCCGACGATCTGGGCGGAGGTCATGCCGAGCGCTCGGCGAACGAGTGGGCGTTGGAGCTGCACCGCCGGCCTTGCCGACACGCCCCAACCCACCGACAAAAAAGGTTCGGGGCCGCGCTCGCGCGCGGCCCCGGCGACCGCTGGTCGGGAAGCGGTCGCAGCGCCGAACAGCCGCGGGGGGAAGCGGCGTCGGCGAAGCGGTGGGGGGGGCGAGCCACCGCTTCATCCCGGAAGCGCGCCTTGGGACAGCGCTCAGGAGACGGCGTGCAGGCGGCCCATCGGCTCCGTGAGGTTCGCATCGGGTTTGTCGCCCCCATTGCCGACCATGACCGCGCCCAGGCCCAGCTGCTTTTTTAGGTCGCCGAGTTCGACATGGGTAGCGACGATCTCGCGTCGGGCGGCCACCAGGGTGGTGAAGGCGGCGCTGGAGCGTTCGATAGCGTCCTGCCCTACCGTCGCCGAAAGGCCGGCGTTGCGGCGTTCGTTGATCAAGGCCGCAGTCAGACGGGTGGCCTGAAGGATCGCGTCGTCGATCGCCTGTTCGGCGGCGAACAGTTCGGGGGCTATGGCTTCCATGGCCTTGCGGCGCTTCACAAGCATGTGCGACCTCCTCGGCCGCCACGCCTGTCTAAGGGTGCGGCCCGGGAATGAGCGGTTGGGGTTGGGAGTGCGCCGGCGGCCCGTGCCGCTCGAGAAGGCTCTCCAGGGCGGCCAGGCCCGCCAGGGTCCCCCCAGCGGTCAAAGCGAACAGGACCGAGATCAGCCCGATCGCAGCAAGGGTGGCGAGGGGCCCTAGTCCATGCCGACCTCCGTCAGTGACGGCGCCCGCACCCCATCGATCAGGCTCCAGGCGAGGGTCAAGAGCTCGCGATAGAACAGCTCCGGCGGGTTCATCCGCGCCGAAACCCTGAGAACCTCGGTCTCCCAGGCCGCCCGCTCGAAGTCCGGACCGGCCAGGCTGCGCAGCTGGCGCTCGATCTGCGACCAGCCGATCCGCGGCAGGAGTTCGCTGTCCCGCGGCTCGATCGGCGGGAACCGACACTGAAACTCGCGCACCCGCTTGGTGCGAAACATCGCGTGCTGGATTCTCGCATCCAGGTTCGCCACCGCCATCTCGTCCACGCCCGGCTCCTCCGCTGAGAACCAGGCCAGGGAACGAGGCTTCCCCGCCTTCGTCACCCGGGGCCGATTCCCGGGGGAACGCTTTCCGGGGGGAGATGGCGCCAAAACGCGAGACCAGAACCTGCGCGGCCTCCTGGCGCGTACGCGCGCCCAGCTTCACCCGGGCGGTGTCGAGATAGCTGTCGACGGTCTTTGGGGCCACGCCCAGGCGGGCGGCGATCTGTTTTGAGCTGTAGCGCTCGACCACATAGCAGAGGCAGTCCCACTCACGGTCGGTGAGCAGATCCGCTTCGGCCTTCACGCTGTCGCCAGCCTCACGCATGCGGCGAAGGTAGCACCACCCCCAGCTTCAACCAATCCGTCATCCTAGGAGATTGCATCTCCCTGACCCATTCAGGGAAGATTTTTCTCAATGTCCCCGACCATCAAATCAAGACCCGTCCGCTTGGGTTGCGACGAGCGGACGGGTCCTGGGCCTTCGGCTACTTCGCCGCCACCAGAGGCAGCCACACCGCGCTGGCCTGGCCGGCCGACCGCAGAATGGTCTGGGTCGCCGCTTTGTAGTCGGACGGCTTGGCGAAGAAGATGTTGTCCACGTAGGTCTGCGGATTGCGGTCGTAGAGCGGGAACAGGGTCGACTGGATCTGCACCATGATCCGGTGCCCCGGCAGGAACACGTGGTTGGTGGTCGGCAGGCCGAATTTGTATTCCTGGGCCTGGCCGGACGGGATCGCGCTCGGATGCTCGAAGCTGTTCCGGTAGCGGCCGCGGAAGATGTCCAGCGAGACGGGCAACTGATAGCCGCCCATGTCCGGCTTTTCCGCCACCTGGTCCGGATAGACGTCGATCAGCTTGACCACCCAGTCGCTGTCAGTTCCGGTGGTGATCGCCCAGAGGTCGGCCACCGGCGCGCCGCTGATCTTGACCGGCGCCGTGAGCGGTTCGGTCTCATAGGTCAAAACGTCCGGCCGGTCGGCGATGATGCGCTGGTCGGTGACCAGCCAACGCTGCCAGGCGGCGCCGTCGGCGAAGCGCACCGGGCGCGGCAAGTAGGGCACGGGCTTGGCGGGGTCGGAGACGTAGGCGTCGCCGGCGCCCTTGGCCGCCGCCGGCGCGTCAAAGCCGAGCTTGAAACCGGCTTGGAGATAGAGCGGCTTCATCGGCGCGGCGCAACCCGAGGCGCAGGCCTGAGGCCAGTCGGCATAGGTCTCCCAATGATTCTCGCCGGTGTTGTAGATCAGGGCCCGAGGGGTGTCGGCCTTGGGCGCGCCGGGCTTCAGATACTGGTCGAAGAACGGCTTCAGATAGTCGCGCCGCCATTGCAGCGCGGTATTGCCGTTGAAGATCAGCGGCCCGAGCGTCAGGCCGTCGTGGTTGGCGCCGCTGTGCCGCCAGGGCCCCATCACCAGATAGTTGTTGGCCTCAAAACCCTTGGCCTTCAGCGCGCTCCAGGTGTGGATGGCGCCCCACATGTCCTCCTGGTCCCACAGGCCCTGCTCCCACATGGTGGGGATGGTGGTCGGATGGGCGGCGACCAGCCGGACGAGGTCCTGGCCCTGCCAGAAGGCGTCATAGGCTGGGTGCGCCTCCAACCGCTGCATGAAGGGATAGATGTCGACCCCATGGGCCTTGGCGTAGGCGCCGGCCGAGCCTGCCTCGCGCAGGGCCTCGAAGTCGTCATAGGCGTCGCGGTCGATGGAATGACCCATGCCGCGCGCGGTGTTCTGCTCGGTGACGAAGTCCATGTTGTTCTGGCGGAAGGCGCCGTGATGGAACCAGTCGTCGCCCATCCAGCCGTCGATCATCGGGCTCTCCGGCGCGGCGACCTTCATCGCCGGGTGCGGGTCCAGGAGGGCCATCACCACCGTATAGCCCTCGTAGGACGAGCCCAGCATGCCCACCCGGCCGCTGGCTTCAGGCACGTTCTTGACCAGCCAGTCGATGGTGTCCCAGGCGTCGGTGGTCTCGTCGGTATTGCTGGGGTTCAGCGGCCCACGCACCGGGCGCGTCATCACGTGGTCGCCCTGGGAGCCATACTTGCCGCGGATGTCCTGAAAGACGCGGATATAGCCATCCTTCACGAAGAGCTGGTCGGCCTCGGGCACGGCGTTGACCAGATGGGGCGCGCTCTGGACGTGGTGCTCGGCGTCGTAGGGGGTGCGGGTCAGGATCATCGGCGCGTCGTGCGCGCCCTTGGGGACCATGATCACGGTGAACAGCTTCACCCCGTCGCGCATCGGGATCATCACCTCGCGCTTGACGTAGTCGTAGTTGGTCGTCGGGACCTCGACCTTGGCGGGGAAGTCGTTGGTCCCGATAAGCATCGCCGCATCCGGCTTGGCCGGCTGGGCCGAGGCCGAAAACGCAGACGTCGCCAGGGCCAGCGCCGCAGCGCTGACCGTCCACACACGGATCATTCGAAAGCCTTCCTGAAACTCGAATTTTGCTTCGAGGTAGTTGCGAAGCCTTCGCACGCCAAGCGGAGTTTGGTTTCAGGATTGAAGCGAAGGCCGCGAGGCCCCGGCCGACAGCCGGCCGATCCAGGCATAGAGCCCGACCAGCAGGGCGACGAAGGCCACAACGCCCAACACCTCGCCCATCGGCAGGAAGCTGTCGCCGACGACGGCGAGCGGAGTCGACTTGCCCGAGGCCACCACCACGGCGGCCAGGATCACCCCCATCAGCCCTTCGCCCACGATGAGGCCGGAGGCGAGCAGCACGCCGAGCTGCTTCAGCCCGCCTCCGTCGGCGCGCTGTTCCGCGCGGCGATCGAACGCGGCGCCGGCTATCGCGCCCACAACCACGGTCAGGGTGGTGGACATGGGCAGGTAGATGCCGAGACCCACCGCGAGCGGCGCAAGGCGCGGCAGCTTCAGAAGGCCCAACACCTCGTCGACCACAACCACCACCGCGCCCATCATCATGCCGATGCGAATCAGGCTCCAGTCGAGCTGGCCCTGGATTACGCCCTTGGCCAATGTGGAGATCAGCGAGGCCTGGGGCGCGGCCAAGGCGTGGGCCGGGTTGACGCCGGGCACGCCCGCGAAGCCATAGGCCTTGTTCAGAAGGTCCAGCACCGGCGGGATCACCAGGGCGCCGACGATCACCCCGACGATCAGGGCCACCTGCTGCTTCCAGGGCGTCGCGCCCACCAGCTGGCCGGTCTTCAGGTCCTGCAGGTTGTCGTTGCCGATGATGGCGGCGGAGAAGACGAAAGCGGTGGCGAACAGGGAAAAAGCCACCAGGGCCGGACCGGCGTCGGCCCCCACCAGCGGCCGGATCACCGCCCCCATCAGGAAGGCTGCCAGCAGCACCGCCAGGATGCCGACCCCAGAGACCGGGCTGTTGGACGAGCCGATCAGCCCGGCCATGTAGCCGCAGACCGTCGAGACGAAGAGGCCGATCACCACCACATAGACCAGGCCGCCGATCACCAGCGGCCCGGTCGCGGCGCCGAGGCCGCCCTGGTGCGCGAGGAAGGCCAGCACGCCGCCGATGGCCACGAGGCAGGCTCCGGTGATGATCGCCGTCCAGCCGATCGGCAGGTCCTGCTCCTCCAGCGCCAGCGAGGCCGAACCGGAGGCCTTGCGCGCCCGGGACGCGGCCAGAGCGGAGGTCAGGCCCCCCAGCACCGGTCGGGCCAGCTTGACCAGGGACCAGACCGCAGCGACGCCGATCTGGCCCGCGCCGATGAAACGGACCTTGTGCGCCCAGATGTCGAGCGCCGCATCGCTCACCGGCCCGGCGTGCGTGGCCATGGAGAACAGGATCGGCACCGCCCCCGCCCAGGCGATCAGGATGCCGACCAGCATGGCGACGCCGACCCAGAGGCCGACCAGGTGTCCGACCCCGAACAGGGCCAGGGACAGGCCGAAGTCGAAGCCGGTAGCCCCGCGACCGACTCGGAAATACTTGGCCACGTCGCCGGCGAAGACCTGGGTGTTGACCACCACCAGGTATGCGGCCGAGACGAGGCCGCCCCAGATCACCGCCCAGAGGCCGGCGTTGCTGGCTGCGACCTCCAGACCCGCCTCCGCGCCCGGGTCGGCCGCCTGGCCGGCGCCGACCTTCAGCACCTCGGCGCAGGCCACGCCTTCGGGATAGGGCAGGTCCGAGCCGGTCACCAGGGCGCGGCGCAGGGGGATGGAATAGGTCACGCCCAGGATGCCGCCGAAGGCGCAGAGGGCGAAGGTCATCCAGAACGGGAAGTGGGTCCACCAGCCGATCATGATCAGGCCCGGCAGGACGAACACCACCGAGGCCAGGGCGCCCGCGGCCGAGGCCACGGTCTGGACGATGTTGTTTTCCTGGATGGTGCCGCCGGAAAAGGCCCTCAGCACCGCCATGGAGATCACCGCGGCGGGGATCGAGGAGGCGAAGGTCAGGGCCGCCTTGAGCCCGAAATAGACATTGGCCGCGGTGAAGATCACCGTGATCAGGGCGCCCAGGATCAGGCTCCGAACCGTCAGTTCATTGCGCCTGGGAGCGGCTTCGGATGCGATTTGGGTCAAGTTTTCGGCTTTCCTCGCCAAATTATCGCTGCGCACAGTGCCGGGCGGACGGAGTCGGTTCAAGTGCCGAGGTTCGCGGCCACCCGCAGTTGCGCCTCGTGGCGGTTCTGATCGCAAGGCGCCCAACCTGGGCGGTGCAGCGGCCGGTTAACCCTGCTCGTTCGGCGGTTGATTCACCATCAGCGCCTAGCTTGGCCGCCCCGAAAGGCAAAGCTGCGCCCAAACGACCCGATGATGGAAAAGCCCCACCGCGACTTGGCCAAGCTGGAGCGCTCGGGCTCGAGCGCCCGCCTGCTCAGCCTGTTCGGCGTGCACAAGCGCTATGGCGGCGACCCGCTCTACAGAGCCGAACCCTTCTTCCGTGACCCAGTGCTGAACCGGGCCATCATCCTCAAGCACCGCCTGCGCCGCGACGAGATGGACCTGTTCCCCGACGGGCGCCTGACCACCACCAAGATCATCCTGCCGATCGACGGCCGCGATCTGCGCCTGGGCGGCCGCTCGGTGCTGGTGGGCCAGGCCGGTTACGACGGGATCATGGAGAGCGTGTTCGGCGCGCGCTGGGCGGCCGACGACGGCGATCGTCACCTGTTGGAACTGATCGACTCCACCCTGTCGGTCGACCCGTTCCTGTTGCGCGAGCACCTGCGGCGCAACGGGCGCTATCCCGCGCGGTTCTACTTCGACCTGTCCTTGGGCGACCACCTGCGCATGCAGCGCTTCGTCGAGCGTGACATCCGCGAAGTGGCTCAGGGGCGGGCGCGCCGCCTGGCCGCCGGCGGCCATCAGGGCGACGATCCGGCGGCGGAGGCGCGGCTGGTCAAGCGCCTGCTGTCGGGCGAGGGCGACTCCGCCGGCGAACCGCTGCGGCGGACCCTGAAGCTGGACGAGATGGACTTCGCCGAGGCCATCTTCGCCTGGAAGGGCTTCCTCTACTACAAATGGACCTTGCTCGACGCCCTGCCCCGCGCCCGCGGGGTGGCCAAGGCCATAGCGGGGATCCGGCCCCTGTCCGCCGACGCCGAGCTGGTGCGCCACGTCGAGCCGATGCGGCGGGCCGTGGCGCGAACCATCCTTGTGACCTGCGAGGGGGCGAAGCGGGCGCTGAACGCCTATGACGAGGCCTTCGCCAGCCTGGTCAACGGCCAGCCGGAGCCGTTTCGCGACTTCCTGCGGGGCGCGCACGAGCGGTTCACTGACCTCGGCCAGGACCTGGGCGCGGTCGGCCACATCGTCAGCTTCTGGAGCTATCGCTTCCCCACCGGCGCCGCGGCGGTCGAGGCGGAGGAACTCTACGACATCCTCCTCGACTTTGAGGAAGCGCTCAATCCGTCGGCTCCGTTGCGTCTCTCCGCCTGACGCCGCGCGCGGGCTGCAAAGCCATGCTAACCAGGACTTGGCAAATTTCTCAGCGCGCCGAATCCGTGCGCCAGTCTCTGCAGGTCGAGCCTATGAACAGCGCTGCCGCCTCCTCTTCCGCCAAGGCCCGCACGGTCGGCCAGGTCCTGGCGGACCAGCTGGTGATCCACGGCGTGCGCCACATCGCCTGCGTGCCGGGCGAGAGCTACCTGCCGGTGCTGGACGCGCTGAAGGACAGCCCGATCGAGGTGATCGTCTGCCGCCAGGAAGGCGGAGCTGCGATGATGGCCGAGGCCTGGGGCCGGGCCAGCGGGCGGCCGGGCGTGTGCATGGTCACCCGCGGTCCGGGCGCCGCCAACGCCTTTGTCGGCGTGCATATCGCCGAGCAGGACGCCAATCCGATGATCCTGTTCGTCGGCCAGGTCGAGCGTAGCACCCGCGGGCGCAACGCCTGGCAGGAGATCGACCTGGAGCGGGCGTTCGGCGGAGTGGCCAAGTGGGTGGTCGAGCTGGATGAGCCGGCCCGTGTGCCTGAAATCCTGGCCCGCGCCTTCCGCCTGGCCATGTCCGGCAAGCCGGGACCGGTGGTTATCGGCTTGCCGGCCGACGTGCTCTATCAGATGACCGAAGCGGCCGACGCCCCGCGGGCCGAGGTCGCCGAAGCCGGGCCAGACGCCGGGGCGATGTCCGAGATCCAGGCCAGGCTGGCGACGGCCCAGCGGCCGATCGCCATCGTCGGCGGCACGCGCTGGGACGAGGAAGGCTGCGCCGCCCTGCGGGCCTTCGCCGAGCGCTTCGCCCTGCCGGTCGCCACCAGCTATCGCCGCGGCTCGCTGTTCGACGCCGATCACCCCTGCTACGCCGGCGACATCGGCCTTGGCCCCAATCCCAAGCTGGTGGCGCGGATCAAGGCGGCGGACCTGGTGCTGCTTCTGGGCGGGCGCCTCGGCGAGATCGCTTCGCAGAAATACAGCCTGCTGCCGACCGAGGGCCCGGCGCGCCAGCTGGTCCACGTCCATCCCGATCCGGACGAACTGGGCCGGCTCTACCACCCGGCCCTGGCCGTGCCTGCCTCGGCCCGGCGGACCGCTCTGGCCCTGGCCGAGCTTGCGGCGCCCAACGCCGTCGCTTGGGCCGGCGAGGCGGAGGCCGCCCACGCCGACTACCTGGCCTGGAGCGGGACCGCCACGCCCCAGCCGGGCGCGGTCAATTTCGGCGAGATCCTGGTCTGGCTGCGCGGCGCCCTGGACCGCGACGCCATGATCTGCAACGGCGCCGGCGCCTATGCGGCCTGGCTGCACAGGTTCTACCGCTTCCGCCGCCTGAACGCCCATGTGGCCCCGGCCTCGGCCACCATGGGCTATGGCCCGCCGGCGGCCATCGCCATGAAGCTAGCCTGGCCCGAGCGCCAGGTGCTCAGCATCAGCGGCGACGGCGATTTCCTGATGAACGGCCAGGAGTTCGCCACCATGGTCCAGTACGGCCTGCCGATCATCAACCTGATCATCGACAACGAGAGCTATGGCTCGATCCGCCTGTCGCAGGAGCGGGCCTATCCCGGCCGGGTGATGGCCACCGACCTGAAGAACCCCGACTTCGCCGCCTATGCCCGCGCCTTCGGCGGTTTCGGCGCCACGGTCGAACGCACGGCCGATTTCGCCGAAGCCTTCCGCGCCGCCGAGGCCTCGGGCCTGCCCGCCATCCTGCACGTCAAGGTGGATCAGGAGTGCATGACGCCCGGCGCCAGCCTCTCGGCGATCCGGGCCGAGGCCTTGAGCCGGAAGGGATAATTTCCACGAGGCCGGTTGGCAGTTTGCAGGCTATAGTGTGCGCATCTCGGGGCGTTCACGTTCAAGCACATGCCTGATGGCCTGACCGACCAGCCGCCCCCGCCCCTGCGGGTCGCCCTGGTCAACAACATGCCCGACGCCGCTGTCGCGGTGACCGAGCGCCAGTTCCGCACCCTGGCGCAGGCGGCGGCGCCCGATCGCGTGGTCGAGATCCTGCCCTTCGAGATCCCCGGCATCGAGCGCACCGAGGCGATCCGCGCCCGCATGGCCGCCCGCTATCGCCCGATCGAGGCCCTGGACGAGGCGGCGCCCGACCTCCTGATCGTCACCGGCGCCGATCCGGGCTCCAAGCCATTGCCCGAGAACGCCTTCTGGCCCGGCTTCTCGCGGCTGATTGACTGGGCCGCCGACCGCCGCCAGCCGACCCTGTGGTCCTGCCTCGCCGCCCATGCCGCCGCCTGGCGGCTGGATGGCGTCCCGCGCCACAAGCTGGGCCTGAAGATGAGCGGGGTTTTCGACTGCCGTCCGGCCGACGGCGGGCGACTGACCAGAGGACTGGAAGCCGGCTGGGCCTTTCCGCACTCGCACTACAACGACGTGATCGAGCCGGACCTGGTGGCGGCGGGCTACCGGCTGATATCGCGCTCGCCGGTCGCCGGCGTGGACAGCTTCACCCGCGGCGACGACCCGTTCCTGTTCCTGCAGGGCCACCCGGAATACGACCACGATTCGCTGGCCCTGGAGTTCCGCCGCGACTTCCGCGCCTTCGTCCACGGCGAGCGCGACAGCCTGCCGGCGGTCCCGGCCAACCTCTATCCGGCCGAAGTTGAACAGGCCCTGGCCGCCCTGCGCGACGAGGCCCTCAGCGCCCCCTCGCCCGAACTCCTGGCCCGCTGGCCTCGCGAGGACGGCCTGGCCGGCAGGCCCGCGCCTTGGCGGGCGGCCGCGGCGCGGCTTGTCGCCAACTGGCTGGCGAGCGTCCTCGCCCCCGTAGCCCGCGAGGTCAGCCGCCGTCCCTGAACAGCGGCGTCATCGGGACCACGCCCTTGTCCGTATCCGCCGCGTGGCGCAGGTGCTCCTTGATCCCGAAGGCGTCCTCGATCGTGCGCAGCAGCGAATAGTGATTGTAGGGCGTCTCGTCCCGCGCGCCGCGCGGCCCGTGATTGGTGATGACGATGGTCGGGATGTGACCGCCGCCGAAATTGGACGGGGCGTTCGGCGTCACCGCGCAGCAACCCTCGCGGGTCTTGCCTGAACCCTCGTCGAAGGTGATGACGATGGCGAAGCGCTGGCTGGACCGCCAGGCCGGCGTCGCCTGCAGCTTGGCGACCAGATCGCCCACCACACGGTCGCCGCGGCCGATCAGCGCCGCCAGGTCGGCGCCGGTGCAGTCGGCCGGAATGTTGGGGCCGTAGAGCCCATGCATCTCGTTGCACTGGTTGGGCACGACCAGGGCGAAATTCGGCAGGGCGTTCGCCTTCAGGTCGCGCTCCAGGGCGTCGAAGCCCACCAGGTGGTCCGCGCGCCGGGGATCGTTCAGCACCTGGGCGAAGTTGACGAAGCCGGAGTGTTTTGAGGCGTAGAGCGCAGTCTTGCGCGTGCCGTCGTTGAAGGCCGGGTCGCTGGCGTTGACGGCCAGGGAGCCGGGCGCCGGCAGGTTCTCGAAATAGCCCTTCCAGCTCAGGCCCTTCTCCTCCATCTGCTGGCCGAGGTGGCGGGCGGTGGTGGTGTGATCGACGTAGCCGGGCGCCCCGGCGCCAGCGCAGTTCGGGTCGACCTGGCCGGGCTTGCAGTAGAAGGCGTCGTCGTCATGGATGCCGAAGGTGTCGCCGCCCAGCAGCGCCACATAGTTGGCCTCGCTGGGATGCACCTCGCCGTAGAACCGGGTCGCATCGCCATATTGCTTGGCCAGGCCGGCGATATGCGGGGCCACGGCCGGGTTGAGGATCTGCTCGTAGTCCTTGTTCTCCTCGACGATCACCACGATGTGGTCGTACTTCGGCACGCTGGCGTCCGGACCGGCCGAAGCCGAAGCACAACCGCCGAGAAGGGCGAGGCCGAAGGTCAGGCCCAAGGCCCGCGTCAGACACGTTCTCACGTCACCATGCTCCCACAAGCTTCAGCGCGTCGCTTACATCGTTCCGCCGGCCGGCGCGACCACCAGGTCAAGGCCGGGCGGCCAGGGGTCTAGCCCGGCAAGAAAAAGGTCGTGTGACAGCCGCACTGAACGCCCCCCTTTCACGACGAAGGCGTCGACTGTGGGCTTCCGCCAATTGGCCGAACACAATTGAAACGTCAGATCACGGATATATGAATAATAATCCGAACAATGATCAATAGTAAGAGTTTAAATTCGAGCTCACGGCTGAATTTATCCAAGTAATCGTCTTAAAAATGCAACGAAATTGTAGGATTTTCATCAACGGCCGAGACTAAGGAGCCGTCGACGGACGCCGTTGGTCGCGAGGGGCGGCCGGCGATGCGCTGCGCCTCCGAGGTCCCCATGACAAACGCCCGACGAAACCTCCTGCTCGCCTTCGCCTCAGTCGCGGCCCTGTCGGCGGGACGCCAAGCCCTGGCTGCTGATGCAGCGGCGTCGCCGCCCAAGGGCGTCACCGACCTGATCGTGACCGCCCCGCGCAAGACCTCGACTGCGCGCGTCGAACAGCTCGCCGCGCCCAACATCATCAACGTGCAGTCGGCCGAGGCCATCGCCAAATATCCCGACTTCAACGCCGCCGAATCCCTGGGCCGCATGCCCGGCGTGTCGCTGTCGATCGACACCGGCGAGGGGCGTTTCATCACCATCCGCGGCATCGACTCCAACCTGGACGGCGCCACATTCGGCGGCGTGGTGCTGCTCAACAGCTTTCCGGGCGGCACCTATTTCGGCGGCACCGGCCGGGCGGTGGAGTTCGACACCGTGCCGGTGGGCGCCGTCGACCGCATCGAGGTGACCAAGACCGGCCTTCCTGACCACGAGGCCGAAGGCATCGGCGGGTCGGTGGAACTCACGCCGCGGTCGGCGCGCGCGATTCAGCAGCCGTTCCTGGACCTGGAGCTAAGCGGCGGCTTCGAAAACCTGCGCGACAGCTGGGCGCCGATCAACGAACAGGTAGTGCTGGGCGGTCGCTTCGGCCTCGGCGACAATGGCCTGGTGATCGCGGGCCATGGAGATCCCGGCGCCCCGCGCGCCGGCTTCATCTCCAACCCGACGCCATTCTCGTTCGTGCTCACCCAGTTCCAGCACAACGACCGGCGATCGATCGACGACTTCGAGGAGGCGTATGGAGTCGACAACGGCTTCACCGGCCCCGACAAGGTCTACGATTCGGGCGAATTCCGCCGCTACAACTATTTCCGCCGGCGGTTCGGCTATAGCGGCGAATTCGATTTCGATCCCAATGCGGACCATCACTATTTCGCCCGCGTCAACGTCGCGGGCTATACCGAGAACGTCAATCGCCAACGGCTGATCTACGGAAACCTCGAGTTCGACGCCAACGGCAATCCGCTGCAAGCGGCGGGTACGACCTGCCCGTCGGCCGCGCCCTGCTACTATACCGATCCCAACAACCCCTCGGGCTTCCAGGCGCCGGCCGGCCAAGTCACCGCCACCCTGCGCGACCAGCAGGAAACCCACCGCAACACGGTGATCGCGGTGGGCGGCTCGGATCGCTTCGAACGATTCACGGTCGACTATCAGGGCGCCTATACCCGGGCGACCTATCACAAGCCGTTCGATTTCAACTGGACCTTCAACAATCCCAACACGTTCGGGATCAACTACGACAACACCAATTCCAATCTGCCGAAATTCACCGTGGTCAGCGGGGGCAATCCCATCGACCCGACCCAGTTCACCCTTGGTTCGCTGTCCAACAGCCACGAGACGGACGCGGACGAGGAATGGTCCGGCGCGGGCAACGTCACTGTTCCCGTGCACCTGATCTCGGACGCCGACGAGTTCAAGTTCGGCGCCAAGATCCGGCTGCGCGACAAGACGGTCACCTACTATTCGGAGCGCTACAACATCTCCACGGCGGACACGCTGGCCAATTTCGAAGGCGGCGGACCCTACACCTACTACGACGGCGCCTATCCCATCGGGTTCCGAGCCGGCGGCGACGCCCTGAAAGCCTTCTACGCCGCGAACGTCAACAACCCCGCTGTCTTCACGCTCAAGAGCGGATCGGGCTTCCAGACCGGAAGCTACTATCACGACACCGAAAATGTCTTCGCCGGCTATGCCCAGTTCAAGACCGAATACCGGAACGTCGGGATCCTGGCCGGCGTTCGCGTGGAGGGGACCGACGCCACCTATCGCGGCTTCGGATCGGTGACCGACGCCGCCGGCGATACGGTGGTTTCGCCGGAAGTGAACCACAACAGCTATGTGGACGCCTTCCCGACCCTCCAGTTCCGCTACGAGTTCATGCCCAACCTGATCGGGCGCTTCACCTACTCGACGGGCCTGTCGCGCCCCGGCTTCAGCCAGACCATCGCCTCGACCTCAGTGGACGTCGGCAGCGGATCGGTTTCGACCGGCAATCCCAAGCTGCTGCCGACCTATTCCAACAATATCGACGCTTCGCTGGAGTGGTATCTGCCAGGGTCCGGAATTCTGGCGGCGGGCGTGTTCGACAAGGAACTGTCCAACTATGCGGTCACCCGCACGATCGACGTGGCCAACTATCCCGGCATTGTCGGCATCGCCAAGGAGTCCACCTATCTGAACGTGCCGGCCTACGCGCGGGGGATCGAAGGCCAGTACGTCCAAAAGTTCTTCTGGGCGCCCGAAGCCTTCCGCAATTTCGGCATCGACAGCAACGTGACCTATGTCGACAGCGAAATTCAGCTGTTCAACGGGGTCAAGGCGCTGTTGCCGGGCACCTCGCGCTGGACCGCCAACGCCTCGCTGTTCTACGAGGCCGATGGACTGGAACTGCGCGTCGCCACCGAATATGTAGGAAAAACGCTGTTCACGGTGGGCGGCAGCCAGGCCACCAACAACTACGAAGACAAGCGCTTCCAGGTCGATTTCAGCTCGAGCTATCAGATAAATCGGCAGCTCAAGGTCTTCTTCGATGTCAAGAACCTGAACAACGAGCCCCTGCGTTTCTTCGAGGGCCGCTACGACCGACCGCTGCAGCGTGAGTTCTACCTGCAGACCTTCGAGTTCGGCGTGCGCGCGCACTTCGAATAGAGGTTACTTCGACGGCTCCAGCGCAGCCGCCACGTCGTCGCGGCTTTCCACGGAGGGCGCGAAGGTCGGGGCCCTGCGCCCCTGCACCAACGCCTCGAAGGCCGCGCCCAGGGCCAGGAGCTTCGCCTCGCTCCAGGCCGGCCCGATGAAGGAGAAGCCCACCGGCAGGCCCATGACCTGACCCATGGGCACGGTCAGGTGCGGATAGCCGGCGATGGCGGCATAGCTGCCGACGCCGCCGGCGTCGTGGTCGCCGGTCACCACGTCGGTGCGCCAGGCCGGGCCGAAGCTGGGTGCGACGATGGCGTCGAGGTCATGTTTGGCCAGGATCGCGTCTATGCCCTCCTGCCGCGTCAGCCTCAGCGCCTTCTCCCGCGCCGCCAGATACGCGGGATCGTCCAGCCCCTTGGTCTGTTCCGCCGCCTCGAAGGTCTCCTGGCCGAAGATAGCGAGTTCGCGCGGCGTCGCCGCATTGAAGGCGATCACGTCCTGCAACGTGCGGGTTTTCACCGAAGGCGAGGTCGAAGCCAGATAGGCGTTCAGGTCGACCTTGAGCTCGGTCAAAAGCACGGTGAGCTCGGCGTCGCCCAGGCTGGGGTCTCTATGCACGTCGGTGACGTCCACCAGCACCGCGCCGGCCTCTGCGAGCTTCTTCAGGGTCGTTTCGAAGAGAGCCGTCTCCGCCGGCGGCATCCCGTCGGTCACCCGCACCACGCCGAGGCGCTTGCCCTTCAGGCTGGCCCCGGCCAGGGCGGCGACGTAGTCGGTCCGATGCCGGTCGGCCTCGGCGGTCGCCGGGTCCTTGGGGTCCGAGCCGGCCATGGCGGTCAGCAGCAGGGCGGCGTCGGCCACGCTGCGGGTCATGGGGCCGGCGGTGTCCTGGGTGTGGGAGATCGGCACGACATAGGTGCGCGAGACCAGCCCCACGGTCGGCTTCAGGCCTACGAGGCCCGTGAGCGAGGACGGGCAGGTGATCGAGCCGTTGGTCTCGGTTCCCACCCCCGCCGCAACCAGGCTGGCGGCCACCGCCGCACCGGTCCCGGCCGAGGAGCCGCAGGCGTTGCGGTCGAGGGCGTAGGGATTCCTGACCAGCCCGCCCACCGCCGACCAGCCGCTGATCGAGTGGTCCGAGCGGATATTGGCCCATTCCGACAGGTTTGCCTTGCCCAGGATCAGGGCCCCGGCGTCTGTCAGCCGCCGGACCAGGGGCGCGTCGCGGTGGGTGACGTTGTCCCTCAGCGCCAGGGAACCGGCGGTGGTGGCGGTGTCGTCGTCGCTGTCGATATTGTCCTTCAGGATGATCGGCACGCCCGCCAGCGGCCCCAGGTGCTCACCCCTGGCCCGCGCCGCGTCGGCCGCCCGCGCGTCGGCCATCACGTGCGGATTGAGGGCGATGATACTGTGCAGGGCCGGCCCCTGCCGGTCGAGGTCGCGGATGCGGTCCAGATAGGCCTGGACCACCGCCACACAGGTGGTGCGCCCGGCGGCGAGATCGGCCTCGATCTGGGCGATCGACTTCTCGGCCGCGGGATAGGGCGCGCCGGCGACCACGGCGGCGAGCATCAGTGCGGCGATCATCGGCGGCGCCCCTTGCGGCTTTTCTCCCGACAGCTTGACCGCCGCGCGGACGGGGTCAAGCCGCAGGAGAGCCGACCGGCGGCGTCAGCGGTACTTCATCGAGAGGGTCACGCCGTAGGTGACCGGCATGCCGGCGAAGCGGACAGTGGTGTCGAGGTCACGGTTGGCCGCGCGCCTCGACCCTGGCCCACGCGGTCTATGCCTGCCTATGATGGCGCAAACCCAAAGCTGGAGGAGCGCGCCATGAGCGGGGCCAAGGAATTCGACGCCATCGCCTTCGGATCGACCGGCTACACCGGCCGCCTGGTCGCGGACTATCTGCTCAAGACCTACGGCGCAGGCGGCGCGGTCAAGTGGGCCATGGCCGGCCGCAGCCAGGCCAAGCTGGAAGAGGTGCGCAGCCTGATCGGCGGGCCGGAGAGCCTGCCGCTGGTGGTCGCCGACGCCAATGATGCAGCGGCGCTTGAGGCCATGACCCGGCGCACCAAGGTGGTGATCTCGACCGCCGGCCCTTACCAGCTCTACGGCTCGGGCCTCGTGGCCGCCTGCGCCAAGACCGGCTGCGACTATGTCGACCTAACCGGCGAGTCGCACTGGATCGCCGAGATGACCGCCAAGCATCAGGACGAGGCCAAGGCGAGCGGCGCGCGGCTGGTGTTCTCCTGCGGCTTCGACTCCATCCCCTTCGACATGGGCGTCTGGTTCGCCGAAGAAGAGGCCAAGAAGCGCTTCGGCGCCTATGCGCCCCGGGTGCGCGGGCGTCTGCGGGCCATGAAGGGCGGCCTTTCCGGCGGCACCCTCGCCAGCGGCATGGCCACCATGGCCGCAGCGCAGCAGGACCCGTCTATCGGCAAGCTATTGGCCGACCCCTTCGCCCTGACCCCCGGCTTCACCGGCGCCGACCAACCCGACGGCGAGACGCCTTACGAGGACGAGGCCACGGGGACCTGGGTCGGGCCGTTCATGATGGCCTCGATCAACACCAAGGCCGTGCATCGCACGAACTTCCTCCTGGGCTACCCCTGGGGCCGGGACTTCCGCTACGACGAGATGCAGATGCTGGACGGCCCGCCAGCCGCACCAAGCCCCTTCGGCGGCTTCTCCTTCGGCGCCGCGGGCATGCCCAAGCCCGGCGAAGGCCCGACCGAGGAGGAGCGCGAGACCGGCTTCTACGACATCCTCTACATCGCCGAGACGGCGGACGGGCGGCGACTGCGCTGCGCGGTCAAGGGCGACCGCGACCCAGGCTACGGTTCGACCTCGAAGATCCTGGCCGAAGCTGGCCTGGCCCTGGCGCTGGACACCCCGCGCGAGGTGACCCCCGGCGGCTGCTGGACCCCGGCCTCGGCCATGGCGGCGGCGCTGATGCAGCGCATGCCCCAGGCCGGCCTGACCTTCGAGGTGGAGGGGTAGATTTCACCCCGGCCACCGCGGCTGAGCAAAGATTTCAGCGCCGAAATGGCCCTCGCCGCAAGGCCACGCTATGCATCGCGCCCAAGACGCATTCGCTCGTCGTTTTGGGAAGGATCGCATGTCGCTTAAGTCAGTTCTCGTCGCCACAGTCGGCGCGTTCGCTCTCACCATGCCGCTGGCGGCCTTCGCCGCACCCGCCCTGCCCCAACCGGCCACGCCGACCCAGCCTATCCCCGAGCCCAAGGACGTTCCCTATCCCGGCGTGATCGACCTGAAGGTCGACGCCACCGACCTGCCGCACGCGATCATGAGCGTGCACGAGACCGTGCCGGTTCAGGGCGCCGGTCCCATCACCCTGATCCTGCCCCAGTGGCTGCCCGGCAACCATTCGCCCACCGGGACCATCGACAAGTTCGCCGGCTTCATCGCCACCGCCGGCGGCAAGCGGATCGAGTGGGTGCGCGATCCGGTGAACGTCTATGCCTTCCACCTCGATGTGCCCGCCGGCGCCAGCGCCCTGGACCTCGACTTCCAGTTCCTCTCGCCGGTCTCGACCCGCGAAGGCCGGGTGGTGATGACGCCGCAGATGCTGAACGTGGAGTGGAACTCGGTCGCCCTCTACCCGGCCGGCCACTTCTCGCGCCAGATCACCGTGCGCCCACAGGTGCGCCTGCCCGAGGGCTTCACCCCCGCCACAGCGCTGGAGGTCGACAGCAAGGTCGGCGACATCGTGTCCTACAAGCCGGTCGACTTCGCCAAGCTGGTCGACTCGCCCCTGATCGCTGGCCGCTACTACAAGAGCTTCGACCTCGATCCCGGCGGTCCGGCGCGTGTCAGCCTGGACGTGATCACCGACCGGCCCGAACAGCTCGACGCCAAGGCCGAGCAGATCGAGGCGCACAAGAACCTGGTGCGCCAGGCCTACAGGCTGTTCGGCTCGCACCACTACGATCACTACGATTTCCTGCTCTCGCTCAGCGACCGCATGGGCGGCGAGGGGCTGGAGCATCACCAGTCAAGCGAGGACGGCACGACGCCGCGCTACTTCCTCGACTGGGACAAGACCGCGCCCGCCCGCGACCTCTTGGCCCACGAGTTCACCCACTCCTGGAACGGCAAGTTCCGTCGGCCGGCGGATCTGTGGACCCCGACCTTCGACACCCCCATGCGCGACAGCCTGCTCTGGGTCTATGAGGGCCAGACGCAGTACTGGGGCTATGTGCTGGCGGCGCGCGCGGGCCTGTGGACCAAGCAGGAGGCGCTGGACGCCATCGCCCTGACCGCCGCCACCTATGACGGCCGCATCGGCCGCGCCTGGCGGCAGCTGGAGGACACCACCAACGATCCGATCATCGCCGAGCGCCGGCCGCTGTCCTGGCTGAGCTGGCAGCGCAGCGAGGACTATTATTCCGAGGGCCAGCTGATCTGGCTCGACGCCGACACCTTGATCCGCCAGCTCTCGGGCGGCAAACGCTCGCTGGACGACTTCGCCAAGACCTTCTTCGGCGTCGACGACGGCAGCTACGTCACCCGGACCTACGACTTCGACGCCGTAGTCCAGGCGCTGAACGCGGTGCAGCCCTATGACTGGGCGAACTTCCTCAAGGCGCGCCTGGACGGGCACGGCCCCGGCGCGCCGCTCGATGGCCTGGCCCGCGGCGGCTACAAGCTGGTCTATACCGACACCCCCTCGGAGTTTCAGAAGAGCGCCGAGATGATGCGCAAGATCACCGACCTGACCTTCTCGATCGGCGTCACGATCGGCCGCGAGGGGATGCTGACCCAGGTGATCTGGGACAGCGCCGCCTTCAAGGCCGGCCTGACCGAGGGCAGCCAGATCGTGGCGGTGAACGGCGAGGCCTTCAGCGCCGACGACCTGAAGGACGCCATCAAGGCCTCTGCGGCCAGCGGCTCCCCGATCGAGCTGCTGATCAAGAACAAGGACGAGTATCGCACCGTGCGCATCGACTATCGTGGCGGCCTGCGCTACCCGCACCTGGAGCGGACCGCCGGCCAGCCGGCGCGGCTGGACGAGATCCTGGCGGCGCGGAAATAGCGGGTGGAGGAAGGCGCAGGCGCTTGCGCCTTCCACGCCCCTGGGCTCAAGTAGCGATCGCTACTGAAGACGGCGCAAAAGGAAACCCGGGGCATGACGGCTCAACTGAGGGCGCGCGAGACCGGCGCCGAGGCGCGGCCGGCGGTCTGGGCGGACGCCGATCCCCTGAGCGCCACCCTGGCCCGGGCCTTCCACGACGACCCGCTGATCTGCTTCATCCTCTCGGACCCGGCCTCGCGCCAGGCCAAGATGCCGCGCCTGTTCAAGCTGTTGTTCAAGATCGGGGTGAAGTACGGCGCCTGCGACGTCACTACCGGCTACGAGGCCGCGGCCCTATGGCGGCCGCCGAACCAGTGGCACATCCCCTTCTGGCAGTACATCGTCAACGGGGTCGAATTCCTCAGCCTCTTCGGCGCCGGCGGCGCGGCCCACGTGACCAGCGTCATGGACCACATCGAAAAGCGCCACCCGCACCAGCCGCACTATTACCTGCAGGCTATCGGCACCGACCCCGCCAAACAGGGCATGGGCTTCGGCGGAGTGGTGATGCGCCGTCACCTGGCCCTGGCCGACGCCGCGCACATGCCCTGCTATCTGGAATCCAGCAAGGACACGAATATCCCGATCTACAAGAGCTTCGGTTTCGAGGTCACCGGCGAGATCGTCGTGCCCGGCGGCGGCCCAACCATCTGGCCGATGTGGCGCGAGGCGCGCTGACCCCGCGTCCAGCGCTCGACGAGCGCGTGATTTTCAGCCGATATTGAGACGACAGCGCAGTCGGGAGCGACAGGTGGCGGATACGCGCCAGATCACCATCAAGGATGTGGCCCAGGCGGCGGGCGTTTCGTTCAAGACCGTCTCGCGGGTGCTGAACGACGAACCCAATGTACGCAAGGAGCTGCGCGACCGGGTCAAGGCGATCGCGGCCGAACTGGGCTATGTGCCCAACGTGGCGGCGCGGGACCTGGCGGGCGGGCGCTCGTACCTGATCGGGCTGATGTTCGACAATCCGAGCGAATCCTACATCTCCAAGATCCAGACCGGGGCCATCACCCGCTGCCGCACCACCGGCTACTACCTGATCGTCGAGCCGCTGGAGCCGACCGACGACGTGGTGGCGACCCTGGAGCCGATCCTGTCACGCCTCAGGGTCGAGGGCCTGATCCTCACCCCCCCGATCTGCGACAACCTCGCGGTGCTGGACGCCATCGAACGGGCCGGGGTGCGGTATGTGCGCATCGCCCCCGACCGCGACGCCGACCGCGCCCCCTGCGTGGCCATGGACGACGTGCACGCGGCCTACGAGATGACCCGGCACCTGCTCAGCCTGGGCCACCGCGACATCGCCTTCATCAAGGGCCATCCGGGCCATGGGGCCGCGCCCCGACGGCTGGAGGGGTATCTAAGGGCCATGGGCGAAGCCGGCCTTGTCGTGCCTGCCGAACATATCCAGCCGGGCCAGTTCTCCTTCCAGTCGGGCATGGTCGCCGGCGAGGCATTGCTTGGGCTCGACCACCCGCCCACCGCCATCTTCGCCAGTAACGACGACATGGCCCTCGGCGTCATGTGGGCGGCGCTGCATGCAGGCCTCAGCGTGCCGGGCGACATCTCGGTGGCCGGGTTCGATGACTCGCAGCCTTCGCGCATGGCCTGGCCGCAGCTGACCACCGTGCGCCAGCCGATCGCCGAGATGAGCGCGGCGGCGGTCGACATCCTGATCGAGGGCGCGAACCGGGGCCGCGCCTCTCAGCCCGCCAACCGCTGGCTGGACTATGAGCTGGTGGTGCGCGGGTCGACCGGCGCCCCGCGCCCCGTCTCCGCCAGGGTCGAGCCGCGGATGATCAGCTCGTAGTCCAAGAGCCGGGCCTCGATCGGCAGCTCGGCGCCGCCGCGACCCATGCGGGCGATCAGGAGCTCGGCCGCCGCCTCGCCCATGGCCTCCGTCGGCTGGCGGATGGTGGTCAGGGGCGGCCAGATCTCGCGAGCGAATTCGATGTCGTCGAAGCCGGCCACCGCCAGCCGCGCTGGCATCGCCACGCCCGCCTGAGCCGCGGCCGACATCACGCCGAGGGCCATGTCGTCATTGCAGGCGAACACCGCCGTCGGCGGCTCGGCCAGGGCCAGCAGGGACCGCCCGGCGGCGAGGCCCGCCTCGAAGGTGAAATCGCCCGGGCGGATCAGGCTCTCTTCGAACGGCAGCCCCTCGCCGGCCAGGGCCTCGACATAGCCCCGTCGGCGGCGGCCCGAGGCGCCGTGCTCCGACGGGCCTTCGACGAAGCCGATCCGGCGGTGGCCCTGCTGCATCAGATGGCGCATCACCGCGGCCGCTGCGGCGACCTCGTCGATCCGCACCGAGGGCGTGAGGTCGAACAGGTCGTCCGGCGCCACGCGCACGAACGGCTTGCCGCGCTCGGTCAGGAGTTGCAGCACGGCCCGATTGTTGGCCAGGGGCGGCAATAGGATCAGTCCGTCGGCGGGCAGGCCGGCCACCAGCCTCCCCAGCGCCTTGGCGGGGTCAGCGATCTCCGGGTCCGGCGCCACCGCGGCTAGGTGGTAGCCCTCCTGGCGGCAGCGGCGGATGGCGCCCCGCTCGATGCCGCCCGAATAGCCGGCGATATGGTCGGCCACCAGGGCCAGGACATAGCTCCGGGCGCCCGGCAGTCCGCGGGCGGAGGGATTGCGGCGGAAATCCAGGGCCTCGACCGCCGCCAGCACCAGGGCGCGCTTGGCCTCGCTGACGTAGCGCTCGCCGTTCAGGACGCGCGAGACGGTCATCACGGAGACCCCGGCCCGGGCCGCGACATCCTTGATCGTGGCGACCGCCAATCCCGTTCTCAGCCCCTCTTGTTCGCGTTACCAGACATCAGGCGCCGCCGCGGCGCGCAAGCCCTATCGCAAAGCGCGCGCCTCGCCCACACTGGAGCGTAGCGGCGGGGACACAGCGACGCGGAGCAGCAGGAGGGTCAGGATGTTCTCGTTCAAGGAGGCCATGCGCCGGGTGATCACCGGCGACGATGCGGGCGGACAGTCGGTGGTGATCCTCGACGGCGGCCCCTCGTCGGAGGCGGGCGACCCGGACCTGGGCGGCCTGTTCGAGATCTGGGAGGACGCCGCCTCGGGCGCCCTGGACCCCAAGCAGCACGACGACCTCGGGACCCGCCAGCCGATCCTGGGACCGCGCCCCGGCAATGTGCAGGTGCGCTGGTTCGTGATCGCCCCGACGCCGGATGGGGTTCCGCGCGAGGCCCTGAATGCGGCCACCCGCGAGCGCTTCGCCAGCTTCGGCGGCGCCCACCACATCATCGACCAGACCCGCCACCCGGCCATGCACGAGACCCACAGCCTGGACGTGATCTGCCTCTTGCAGGGGGACGCGACCCTGATCCTGGAAAGCGGCGAGACCCGCCTGAAGCCGGGCCAGGTGGTGATCCAGCGCGGCACCAACCACGCCTGGCAAGCCCACGGCGGCCCGGCGCTGTTCCTGGCGGTGCTGATCGACCGGGAACTGGTGCGCAGCTAGAGACCCATGATGTCCGACGAAACTTCCCGGTTCGACATCCTGTTCGAGCCGGTCCGCATCGGGCCGGTCATCGCGCCCAACCGCTTCTATCAGGTCCCCCACTGCAACGGCATGGGCCACCGCCATCCCCTGGCCCATGCGAAGATGCGCGAGGTCAAGGCCGAGGGCGGCTGGGGCGTGGTCTGCACCGAGGAGGTGGAGATCCATCCGAGCTCGGAGTTCTCGCCCTATATCGAGGGCCGGCTGTGGGACGACGGCGACATCCCCGCCCTCGCCTGCATGACCGAGGCGGTCAAGCGGCACGGCGCCCTGGCGGGGATCGAGCTGGCCCACACGGGCCTCTCCGCCGCCAACCTGTGGAGCCGCGAGATCCCGCTCTCGCCCAGCGGCGGGCCGGTGCGCGACTACTACCCGATCTCGACCCGGGCGATGGACAAGGCCGATATCGCCGACCTGCGCCGCTGGCACCGGGCGGCGGCGCTGAGGGCGAAGAAGGCCGGGTTCGACATCGTCTATGTCTATGCCGGCCACGACCTCGGCCTGCCGATGCACTTCCTGTCGCGCAGCCTGAACAGCCGCACGGACGAATATGGCGGCTCGCTGGAGAACCGCGCGCGCCTCCTGAAAGAGCTGATCGAGGACACCAAGGACGCTGTCGGCGATACATGCGCGGTCGCCGTCCGCCTCTCCATCGATCAGCTGCTGGGGCCCGAGGGCATCACCGCCGAGGGCGAGGGGCGCGAGGTGATCGCCCTGCTGGCCGAGCTGCCGGACCTCTGGGACGTGTGCCTGGCCAGCTGGTCCAACGACAGCATGACCGCCCGCTTCGCCGAGGAGGGCTTTCAGGAGCCCTACGCCCAGGTGGTCAAGGCCCTGACCTCAAAGCCGGTGGTGGGCGTCGGCCGCTTCACCTCACCCGACGCCATGGTCTCGCAGGTGCGGCGGGGGGTGCTGGACCTGATCGGCGCCGCCCGGCCTTCGATCGCCGACCCGTTCCTCCCGGCCAAGATCCGCGAGGGCCGCTTCGACGCCATCCGCGAATGTATCGGCTGCAACATCTGCGTCAGCGGCGACACCACCCTGGTCCCCATCCGCTGCACCCAGAACCCGACCATGGGCGAGGAGTGGCGGCGCGGCTGGCATCCGGAACGCATCCCGGCCCTGGGCCGGACCGAGCGGGTGCTGATCCTTGGCGCGGGGCCGGCGGGGCTGGAAGCGGCGCGGGCGCTGGCCCAGCGCGGCTGCGAGGTGGTGCTGGCCGACGCTGCAGCCGAGGCTGGCGGACGCGCAGCGAAGGAGGCGCGACTGCCGGGGCTTTCCACCTGGAAGCGTGTCGCAGACCACCGGCTGCAGGCGATCCTGCCCGATCCTAAAGTCAGCCTCTATCTGGAGAGCCGGATGGAGGCCGAGGACGTCGCCGGCTTCGATTGCGACGCGGTGGTGGTGGCCACCGGCTCGACCTGGCGGCGCGACGGCATGGGGCGGGCGGCGCGGCGGGGGATTTCGGGGCTGGAGCGGTTCGCCCTGTTCACCCCGGATGACGTGATGGCCGGACGCCCGCCCGAGGGTCCGGTGCTGGTCTATGACGACGACCACTACTACATGGCCGGCGTTCTGGCCGAGCTCCTGGCCGGGCGGGGCCTGGCCGTCACCTACGCGACCCCGGCGTCAGTGGTCTCGGCCTTCACCGACTACACCCTGGAACAGGCCAAGATCCAGGCGCGGCTCATCCGCCTGGGCGTCCAGGTCCGCTGCGGCGTGGCGCTGGCGGACGGCCGCCTCGGCTGCGTCCACGGCGGCCCGGCCGCAGCGGTCGAGGCCCCAAACCTCCTCCTCGTCACCGCCCGCGATCCCGACGACGCCCTCTACCGCGCCCTGATCGCCCTGCCGGACGGCCGCCGCCTGGAGCGCATCGGCGACGCCCTCGCCCCTGGAACGATCGCCGCCGCCGTCTATTCCGGCCACCGCCTGGCCCGCGAATGGGACATGCCAGCGGAGGAGCGGTTCAGCTTCAAGCGGGAGCGGGTTTCGTTGGAGGGGTGGTAGGCGCGAGGTAGCACTCGGCCATACTGCGGATTAGCTCCGAGCATCAGCCGCGGAGCGCTTGTGCAAAGCCTCAGCGAAGATCATCGAATGTTTTGGAAAACGCGGGCAGATGGAGTTGGGCCTTCGCAGCAGTGAACTGGGCCTCGTTCAGCGGCCCTATCACATCGCCATCACGCAACAACTCATCATCTCGATGGCGGATAACATAGTAGTATTGGGTCACCCGTTTGTCGGGCGCGGGCTCCATCTCCATTGGATGCCGGGCAATCGTCACGTAGTGGTTGTCCGCACCTGCGGCAAAGACCGTTGGCCCAGGAAGTTCGTCTCCAACGCAGGCCGCTCCCTTAATCTGCCTGCACACGATCATGTTTTCGTCCAGGTCGATGGCGACGAGCCTGTAGCTACCGCTGAGTTGCTCATCGCGCACATAGCCGCTGCAACCTGTGAGCGCGGTCAGCATGAAGATGGTGGGAAGAAATACGCGCATCTCAGGACCGACTGTCGCAGCAGTAGTCAAGGTCTGCAACGGGCCACCGCTAGGCTCCGACTAACCCCAAATTCGCCTGCCTTACCCGTTCCCCCTCGTCGTCGAACAGGAACGGCACCACCGTGAAGCGTTCGCCGCGGGTGACCGGGGTGGCTTCGTGCAGCAGGTTGCAGGCGAACACCGCCGCTCCGCCGGCTGGAGGGCGATAGGTGCGGCGGCCGAATTCGGGGAAGCGCAGCTCGCCGCCCTCGTAGCCGTCGTTGAGGTTGATCGAGACGGCGAACTTGCGGTGGGCGGTGCCGGCGGTGACGTCGTCGCGGTGGGCGAAGAAGAAGCCCCGGTCGGCCTCGTCATAACGGCAGATCAGGTATCGCTCGATGTGCTGCGCCCGCCAGCCGAAGGCGCGGCGGATCATGGGGAACAGGCGCTGTTCGATCCGGCTGCGCACGGCGGCGATCAGGGCCTCGTCCTCGATGGTGACGTCGGTGCGGCGTTTCAGGGTCGGATTGACCTGCAGCACCGTGCGGCCGTCGACATCGATGGCGAAGCCGGACTCGCTGGGCTGGCCGGCGCGGAAACAGGCGATCAGGGCCTGGCACAGCTCGGGCTCGAACACCCGCGGCAGGACCAGCACCGGGGCGGTCGGGCTGTCGGCCAGGCTGGGGCGGGCGGCCAATTCCTCATGCAGGCGGGCCATGACGGCGGCGGTGTTCTCGATCGGCTCGGCCATGGCGATGCGGAAGGCGGGGTCGATCAGGAAGATGGCGGGCCTGAGGTGCTGCTCGTCCGCCACGCCGTAGAGCCGCGCGACCTGGCAGTCGAAGTCCCAGAAGAAACGCACCCCCGGCTCGGAATCGCCGATACCGCGCTCGTGCTTGTCGGCCGGGTCGACACTGACGCCGTAGAAGGCCGCGTCGGTGTCGTTGAAGGTGTCGCGATCGCGCAAGGCGAGGTCGAGGGCGGCCAGCGAAGCGTCCGAGCCCAGGGTCCCGAAGATCATCAAGACGATCCAGCGCCCGGCGGCCACGTCCAGGCTGTAGCGGGCGACCTTGTCGGTGGCGGCGGTGAAGAAGGGCGCCGGCTCGCCGACCTCGGGCGCGCGGACGGCGGGGTTCAGGCTGGTGGTCTCGTCGCTCATGGGCCTGCCCGCTCGCACATCGATACAGATCTATCCTAAAGCACAGCGGGTTGAGATTCTGATGCTCCCTCTCAACCGCTCATCCCGGCGAATGCCGGGACCCAGATCGTATAGCACGATCGTCGGACAGGACCCTCGATACCAAATTGCCCGGCGTGAGCCCTATGATCTGGGTCCCGGCATTCGCCGGGATGAGCGGATTGTGGGGGGAGGACTTGGCAAAACCCTCAAGGCATTTCACCAAGCAGTCGATGCCCGACCGCCCGTCCGTTCAGCCCCTCGCCGAGATCGAAGCCCGCCTGGCGCGGGGCGAGGACGGCGCCGAGCTGCGCTACCAGAAGGCCGGCGCCCTGGCCGCGCTTGGCCGGCGCGAGGAGGCGCAAGCCGCCTACCTGTCGGCCCTGGCCCTCCAGCCTGACCACTTCGGCGCGCTGAACGACCTCGGGACCCTGCTCTACCAGGCCGATTTCCGCAGCGCCGCGCGCACCTGCTACGCCGAGGCGGTGCGCTACCACCCGGACAATCCGGTCGGCCACATCAACCTGGGCAATGTGCTGGCGGCCGAGGACCAGGCGGACACAGCGCGGGCCTCGTTCGAGGCCGCCCTCAGCCTCGCGCCCGACCACCCCGACGCCCACCTCGGCATGGCCAACCTGCTGCAGGACCTCGGCCGGGCCGAAGCCGCCGAAACCCATCGCCGCAAGGGCCTGGTCGGGCGCGGGATCCTCGCCCAGCCCTATCGCGGCGAGGGCGATCCCTGCCGCGTGCTGCTGCTGGTCTCGGCGTCGGGCGGCAATGTGCCGACGCGCTTTTTGCTGGACGACCGCACCTTCGCCGTCTTCACCCTGCCGGTCGAGGCCTGGACGGGCGCGCAAGCCCTGCCGGACCACGACCTCGTCTTCAACGCCCTGGGCGACGCGGACCTGGGCGGCGAGGCCCTGGACGCCGCCGAGCGGGTGCTAGGCGCGACCTCCGCCCCGGTGATCAACCCGCCGGCCCGCATCCGCCCCACCGGCCGCGCGGCCATCGCCGAACGGCTGGCCGGCATTGAGGGCCTCGTGGCGCCCCAGGTGATCCGCACCCCGCGCGAAACCGTGCGTCAGGCCGCCCGACGGCTCGGCTATCCCCTGCTGATCCGCAGCCCCGGCTTCCACACCGGCCGCTATTTCCGAAAAGTCGAAGACCCCGCGGGCCTGGCCGCGGCCCTGGCCGAGCTGCCGGGGCGCGATTTGCTGCTGATCCAGTATCTCGACGCCCGCGACGACCGGGACCGCTGGCGCAAGTTCCGCGTAATGATGGTCGGCGGCCGGCTGTATCCCCTGCACCTGGCCCTCTCCGGCGACTGGAAGGTGCACTACTTCACCGCCGACATGGCCGAGAACGCCGCCCACCGCGAGGCCGAGGCCGCCTTCCTCGCCGACATGCCTGGCGTCGTGGGAGCCAAGGCCATGGCCGCCCTGGAGGCGGTCGCCGAGCGCCTGGGTCTCGACTATGGCGGCATCGACTTCGGCCTGGGCGCCGAGGGCCAGGTCCTCCTGTTCGAGGCCAACGCCACCATGGTGGTCAATCCGCCCGATCCCGACCCGCGCTGGGACTATCGCCGGGCGCCGGTGGACCGGATCCTGACGGCCACGCGGGGCCTGCTCCTGCAAAGGGCGGCGAGGCCCTAGCCGCCCTTTGCGTCAGATCAAGGCGGCCTCGCGTCGCTCCGGGCAAGGGACGGGCCATGGCGCGCCTCTTGCCCAGATCCCGGATATGGCTGGCCCTCGCCGGCCTGGCCTTGGCGCTGGCCGCCGGGATCGCCTGGTGGCAGGTCAGCCGGCCCCCGCCCACCCGCTACGTCACCGCCGCGGCCGACCGCGGCGACGTCGTCACCAGCATCAGCGCCAGCGGCTCGGTCAATCCGGTCGAGACCGTGACCGTCGGCAGCTATGTCTCCGGCGTGATCCAGTCGCTGGCCTGCGACTACAATACCCGCGTCGCCAAGGGGCAGCGCTGCGCCAAGATCGACCCCAAGCCCTATCAGGTCGTGGTCGACCAGGATGAGGCGGCCCTGGTCACCGCCCAGGCCCAACTGGCCAAGGACCAGGCCGGCCTGGCCTATGCGCGCCTGGCCCACCAGCGCGCCGACCTGCTCTGGAGCCAGGACTCCATCGCCCACGACGCGGCCGATTCCGCCCGCAGCGCCAATGACCAGGCTGAGGCCCAAGTGCGCCTTGACGCCGCCCAGGTCGCCCAGAAGGCCTCGGCGCTGAAGGCGGCGCGGATCAACCTGGACTATACCGACATCATCTCGCCGGTGAGCGGCACCGTGGTCTCGCGCAATGTCACCGCCGGCCAGACGGTGGCCGCCAGCTTCCAGACCCCGACCCTGTTCCTGATCGCCCGAGACCTGACCAAGATGCAGGTGGACGTGAACGTCAGCGAGTCCGACATCGGCGCCGCGGCGTCGGGCCAGCGCGCCACCTTCACCGTCGACGCCTATCCACGCCACGCCTTCCAGGGCCAGGTCGTCCAGGTGCGCCAGGCGCCGATAAGCGTTCAGAACGTGATCACCTATGACGTCGTGCTCGCGGTCGACAATTCCAGCCTGATGCTCAAGCCCGGCATGACCGCCACCGCCCGCATCGAAACCGCGCGCGCGGCCAATGTGCTGAGGGTTCCTGGCCAGGCGCTGCGCTTCACCCCCGCCGGCGGCGCCAAGCCCGGCCATGGGAAAAGCCGGGCGGTCTGGGTCCAGCGCAACGGGCGGCTGGTGCGGATCCCGGTCGTCGCGGGCCTGGAGGACGGAGCCTATGCGGAAATCCGCTCCGGCGACCTGCGCACCGGCGACCAGGTGGTGACCGCCGAAGCCGGGGCCGCCTCCACAGGTCAGCCGGACGCACGCCCGGCCCTGCGCTTCTGATCCGGCATGACCGCCCCCGTCATCGCGCTGGCCGGCCTCAACCGAACCTTCAAGCTCGGCGAGACCGAGGTGCGGGCGTTGCAGGACGTCAACCTCAGCATCGAGGCCGGCGAGTTCGTGGCCATCATGGGCTCGTCCGGTTCGGGCAAGTCGACCCTGATGAACATCATCGGCTGCCTGGACCAGCCCAGCGAAGGCCATTACCTGTTCGAGGGCCGTGACGTGGCCGGCCTGCCCGAACCGGACCTGGCCTGGATCCGCAGCCAGCGGATCGGCTTCGTGTTCCAGAACTTCAACCTCTTGCCGCGCACCAGCGCCTTGGAAAACGTCACCCTGCCCCTGCTCTACGGCGAGGCGGCGGCGCTGTCGGCGCGGGAGCGCGCGGCGCGCGGCCGCGCGAGCCTGGCGGCGCTGGGCTTGGCCGACCGGGAGCGCAGCACGCCGAGCCAGCTGTCGGGCGGCCAGCAGCAGCGCGTCGCCCTGGCCCGCGCCCTGATCAACCAGCCCGCCGTCCTTTTGGCCGACGAGCCCACCGGCAACCTCGACACGCGCACCTCGCACGAGATCATGGATGTGATCTGCCGCCTCAATCGCGAGCAGGGGGTGACCGTGATCCTGGTGACCCACGAGGCGGACATCGGCGCCTATGCCGACCGGCTGATCGTCATGCGCGACGGCCGGGTGGTGTCGGACCAGCGCCAGAACGGGACGAAAGCCGGAGAGCCGAAAGCTGCGCCCCCACCGCCGAGCCGCGCGGGCGACGGGAGCCAGTCCGGCCTTCGCACCGCCTTCCTGTCGATGGTCTTCGCCGCCGCCCTCCAGGCCCTGTCGCGCAACAAGATGCGCTCGGCCCTGACCATGCTTGGAGTGTTCATCGGCGTTGCGGCCCTGATCGCCATGGTGGCCGTGGGCGATGGGGCCAGCGCGGCGGTGAAGAAGCAGCTGGAAAGCCTCGGCACCAACATGGTCGTGGTCCTGCCCGGCGCAGCCCTGGGCGGCGGGGTGCGCGGGGGCGCCGGCAGCGCCTCGACCCTGACCGTTGCGGACGCCGAAGCCCTGCCGCACGAGGACCCGGCCGTGCAGCGGATCAGCTATATGGTGCGGCGGGGGACCCAGGTCGTCTATGGCGACCAGAACTGGAGCACGGCCGTCCAGGGGGTGACCCCAACCTACCTCGATATCGTCAGCTGGCGGATCGCCACCGGCGAGGCCATGACCGAACAGCAGAACGACAGCGCCGACACGGTCTGCCTGATCGGGCGCACGGTCTCATTGAACCTGTTCGGCCAGGGGGTGGACCCGATCGGCGCGACGATCCTGGTCAAGGGCGTGCCGATGCGGGTGATCGGGCTGCTGGCCTCGAAGGGCCAGACCGGCTTCGGCCAGGACCAGGACGACGTGGTGCTGATCCCGTTCAATACCGCCGAGCGCAGGGTCCTTGGCGTCGCTGCGCCCCAGGCGGCCAGCGACACGGTCAGCGCTGCCTATCCGCCGGCCGCAAACCCCTTCGGCCTCAGCCCGCGCCTGACCGGCTACGTCAACAGCATCTATGTGCAGGCGGCCGGCCCCGACCTGGTCGGCGCCGCCATCGACCAGGTCACCGCCACCCTGGCCCGCCGGCATCGCATCCAGACCGGCCAGCTCAATGATTTCAGCGTGCGCAACCTCAGCCAGATCGCCGAGACCCAGCAGAGCAGCAGCCGGGTGATGGCCGCGCTCCTGGCCCTGGTCGCCTCGATCTCGCTGATGGTCGGCGGCATCGGCATCATGAACATCCTTCTGGTCTCCGTCACCGAACGCACGCGCGAGATTGGCATCCGGATGGCGATCGGCGCGCGGCGGCTGCAGGTCCTCTTGCAGTTCCTCGTGGAGGCGGTGCTGCTCAGCGTCACCGGCGGGGCGGCGGGGGTCGCGGTGGGGCTGATCGCCTCCAGCCTGATTTCGTTCCTGGCCCATTGGCCGACCCAGGTCTCGCCGCCGGCGATCGTCGGGGGGTTCGTGTTCTCGGCGGCGGTCGGGGTGTTCTTCGGCTTTTACCCGGCGCGCAAGGCGGCCCGGCTCAACCCGATCGACGCCTTGCGCTACGAATAGAAACCCGACTCGCGCGGTTTGACTTCGCGCCGAAGCCGGGCTAGCAATTTCGCCTCTCGCGGGCATGGAGCCCGCATTGGCAGCGAGCTTCGCCGACCGTGACCAATCAGATGAGCATTTCATCGCGACCGGGCCCCGTGGCGCTTGAAGGCGCCCTGTGCGCCCGTTGCGCTCGAGAGGAGACCACCGCCTAGGATCAGCAAACCGCGATCTGGCGCTTCCGCCCCTCCCGAGCCGGCCGCTTCGGAGGGGTTTTTCATGTCCCCGCTCAGGCGTTCCCGGCTCGGCCAGACCCCAAAAAAGCCAAGCCCGTGACCCATCTCATGCAAGCCCCTGTCCAGACCCTAGACCAGGCCCCCCGCCACGCGCCGGGGCGCGCGGCCCTGTGGGCGGCGGAAGGCCGCGCCCTGATCCGCCTGGCCGCGCCCCTGGTGCTGACCCAGTTGGCCCAGATGGCGATCCTGGCCACCGACATCGTCATGCTGGGCCGGCTGAGCCGAACGGCCCTGGCCGCCGCCGCGATCGGCAACACGGTCTACTACTTCGCCTGGCTGGTCGGCTCCGGCCCGCCGGCGGCGATCGCCCCGATGATCGCCCATATCGCCGGCGAGGCGGCCTTCGACCGCGCCAAGGTCCGCGCCACCGTGCGCATGGGCCTTTGGGCCTGCATCATGCTGACCCTGCCCCTGACGGTGCTGCTGTGGTCGGCGCGGCCGATCCTGCTCGCCCTGCATCAGGAGCCGCAGCTGGCCGCCGGCGCCGGACAGTTCGTCAGCATGCTGAGCTTTGGCCTGTTCTTCGCCCTGGGCTTCCAGGTCTTGAGGAACTTCGCCACCGCGCTTGGCCATCCGCGCGCCACGCTTTGGGTGATGGGGATCAGCATCGGCTACAACGCCCTGGCCGACTACGCCCTGATCTTCGGCCACTTCGGCCTCCCGGCCCTGGGCCTGCGCGGATCGGGGATCGCGACCGCGTCATCAGCGGTATTCGCATTCCTGGCGCTGGCGGTGGTGATCAGCGTCAACCCGGCGCTGCGGGCCTATCGCATCTTCCGCCGGTTCCTCAGGCCGGCCTGGGCGCGGCTGACCGAGGCGTTCCGGCTGGGCATGCCGATCGGCATGACCATGATCTTCGAGGCCATGCTGTTCAACGCCATGACCCTGGTGATGGGCGCCTTCGGCGCCATCCCAGTCGCTGCGCACCAGATCGCCCTGAACTTCGCCTCGGTGACCTTCATGGTCCCCCTGGGCGTGGCCATGGCGGCGACGGTCCGGGTCGGCCACGCGGCCGGCCGCGGCGACGCCCATGGCGTGCGCCGGGCGGGCTTCGTGGCCCTGAGCGTCGGGGCCGGCTTCATGATGCTGTGCGGCCTTCTGATGATCGTCGCCGGGCGTCAGATCGCCGGCCTCTATCTGGGCGGGCGCACGGCCGACGACCTGAAGGTGCTGGGGCTGGCCGCCCTCTATCTCAAGGTCGCCGCCGCCTTCCAGGTGTTCGACGCCCTGCAGGTGGTGGGGGCCATGTCCCTGCGCGGCCTGAAGGATGCGCGGACGCCTATGCTGCTGGCCGGCGCGGCCTACTGGCTGGTCGGAGCGCCGATCTGCGTCGTTCTGGGTGTCTGGCTGCACATGCAGGGCCTGGGCGTCTGGATCGGCCTGGCGGCGGGCCTGGCGGCCGCGGCGACGGCCATGGTCGCCCGGTTCAACTGGCTGACGCGCACAGCCTGACGAGCCCCGGTCGGCGCGACGCTATTCCGCTCCGCCGACCGGGAACTCGAGTTCGGGCGCGACCGCCGCCTGCGGCTCGGCGGCCGGGCGGAAGGCGAAGTGCTTGGAGCCCAGGAAGGTCAGGCACAGCCCCGCCGCCGAGCCGAAGGCCAGCGGGATCAGCAGCATGTGCTTGAACGGCGGATAGAGGGTCAGGGCCAGGCTGTAGGCCCCGATATTGGCGACGCCGCCCGCCCCCTGCACCGCGGCGTAGACCAGGGCCTGGCGCCAGGGCGCGTGCGCCGTCTGGTGTCGGAAGGTGAAGCTGCGGTTCAGCAGCCAGGTGGCCACCACCGCCACCGGGAACGAGACGAACCGGCCGACAAAGGGGCTGAGGCCGGCAAGGCCGGTCATGGCGTGCAGCACCACCGCATCGACGGTGAAACCGGCCACGCCGACCATGCCGAAGCGGACAAAGGCCCAGTCGATCCGCCGAGCGAACACCTGCACCAGGGGCAGAGCCCATAGGCGCAAGGCCCAGGCAGGGACGCGCACCCGTCCATCCGCCGGGACCAGCGAGATCATGCCGACCGCCGCGCCGGCGGCGACCAGCCAGGTGATCCGCGCCTGATAGCGGGCGAACGGCCCGGAAAGGGCGCCGCAGACGAAGCCGTTGATCAGGATCGCGGCCACCAGGAGGGTCAGCAGCATCAGAAGCCGCGTCCGCTCCTCCCCCCAGACGAAACTCTTCTGCTTGAAGCCCGCCCGCATGTCCGCCAGCCCCAGCCTGAGCCCGATCAGGGCCAGGCCGATCAGGAACAGGCCCGAATGCAGCACCGCCGAGGCGTCCATCGACAGGCGCGGATTGCATCCCCAGTGATCGCGGCCGCAGTCGGCGGCGTGGTTGATCAGCCAGGGAAGGTTGGTCGTGCTCCAATAGTCGTTGGTCAGGTAGTAGTGCGGGTTCTTCAGCGGGTCGTCGAGATAGACCATGGTCAGCTGCCAGGCCCAGTTCTCCAGTGAGGCCAGCACCTGCTGCACCGGCTCGAAGGCCACCGCATGCAGGACGAAGCTGGTCTCCTCGCGCTCCATCTGGAGGCGGTTGTCGAAGGTGGTGACGTTGAAGATCCCCTTCTTGCGGTCGTCGGACCACAGAAGGTCCTGGCTGTCGTCCAGCGGCAGGTCCTTGAACTGGCACAGCACCCACTTGGCCCCACGCGGGCAGGCCCAGCGCAGGTAGTCGCGGCCGGGCCCGTCGGCGATCACCCGCATGGCCAGGAAGGGCGGCCGGCGCAGCTCGTCGCCGGTCTTCACATGCACTGCTTCCTTGTAGATCGAGGTCGCGGCCACCGCGCAGACCACAGTAGCCAGAACCGCCACCACCGCCTTGGCCGGCGCCAGCCCTTTGGCCCGCAGGATCAGCATCATGATGCCCGTAAGGCCCGTGATCGCCAGGGTGTCGAGCACATGCGAGGTGTGGAAGGTCATGGCCGTGCCGACGATCAAACCGATCGCCCACCGCTCGGCCAGCTTCAGCCGATCCCAATACACCAGCAGCATGATCGCGCCGGAGACGGCGTAACCGGAGAACACGTCCGGCATGGTGAAGCTGGCGAAGAAGGGCAAGGTCGAGCCGAAGGCCACGGCCGCCTGCATGGCGTAGGCGCTCCAAGTCGGCGCGCCCGGCAGGGCCAGCCGCCAGAGCATGAACACCAGCCAGGCGCCCACCAGGGCCTGGACGACGGTCGTCAGCCAGATCGTGCCGATCCGCTGGGTCGCATAGAGCAGCAGGCCGTAGTAGGGCGAGCGCGCGCCGATCTCGGTGTGCGACATGCGCAGGTCCGCCGCCGCCTGCTTGGCGTCGGCGATGTCCTCGGGGTCGGTCGGCGGCGGCGGCGGGGTCTTGATGTGCAGGGCGTAGCCGATGGTGTAGGCGAAGGTGCGCCCCTCGACGAAATAGTCGTCGGTGTCGGTGAACACGCTCGGGCGGCCGTTGGCGACCACCACCCCCACCAGCATCAGGACGCCGGCCAGGACCGGCAGATAAGACCGCAGTCGGTTGAACACCTGAGTATGGATCCCGCGCCTTAAGTGGGCCGAACTCGTCGTCAGCGCCTGAGCGAAAACACCGAGGCCAGGAAACCCGCCGCCGCGAGTTGGATGGCCACCGCGACGCCGGTCAGGGAGATGACCAGGACCCGCATCACGTCATTGTAGAGGATCGGCCCGAAGCCGGAACCGGCCCAGTGCGCCACAGCCCAGGTCGCCCCGACGACGCCGCCGACGAAGATGACCAGAGCGGCCCGCAGGATCCACTCCAGGCTGAGGCCCAGCAGGAACTTGTGGAAGGTGCCCGGGGGAAGCACGCCCTCCAGCGCCTGGTAGCGTCGGGCCAGGGCGCCGAACACGACCAGCTGAACGCCCATCAGGACGGCGAAGCAGGCGACCACCAGCGAGTGGATGTCGAGCTTGATCTGCGGGGTGATGGCCAGTTCGCCCCGCGCCAGCAGCGCGCCGCCGACAAGGCCGGTGACGATCAGGGCCAGGCCCGGATAGATGAACAGGTAGCGTGGGCTGTGCAGCAACAGGAAGCGCAGGTGGCGCCAGCCGTCGCGCCAGGTCTTCAGGTGCGGCGGGCGCGAGCGTCCGTCCGGCTTCAGCGTGGTCGGCGTCTCCTCGATGCGCAGGTCATACAGCGAGGCCTTGACCACCATCTCGCTGGCGAACTCCATGCCCGGGCTCTGCAGGCCGAGATCCAGGATCGAAGCCCGGGAGAAGCCACGAAGGCCGCAGTGGAAGTCACCGATCGGAATCTTGAAGAACAGCCGGCCGATGAAGGACAGCACCGGGTTGCCCAGATACTTGTGCAGGAAGGGCATGGCGCCTGGGGCGATGCCGCCCTTGAAGCGGTTGCCCATGACCAGCTCGGCGCCGTCGCGCAGGTGCTGAACCATGCCTTCGAGGTTTTCGAAGTCATAGCTGTCGTCGGCGTCGCCCATGATGACGAAGCGCCCCTGGGCCGCCTTGATGCCGCCCATCAGCGCCGCGCCGTAGCCCTTTTCGGGCACGGCGACCACGCGGGCGCCTTCCTTTTCGGCCAGGGCCTGGGAGCCGTCGGTCGAGCCGTTGTCGGCGATCAGCACCTCGCCTTTCACCCCGCTCCGCTCGAGAAAGCCGCGGGCCTTGCGCACGCAGATCTCGATGGTCTCCGCCTCGTTGAGGCAGGGCATCAGGATGGTCAGCTCGAGCGGCGAGCTCGCAGAAGTCTGGTCCGCGCGCGAGGTTTCGCGCGCCAGAGTCGACTGGGACATGGAATCTCCTTCGCCGCGGTTTCGTGACAATCGCGACATCATAGCCTGTCGCTACGTCTTCGATCACGGTTTCGTCAACGGTGCGCATCGACACGGGGAAGATTCCCGCGACCTTTTCGCGCGAAAATGGCGAGTTAATGATAAGAAATCAGTTGGTTGGCGAAATTTCGGGCCGCTGGCCTGCTATCAGGGCGATCACGCCTTATCCCCAGCTTTCGACGGCGCCGCGACGGCGCGCAGCCACCGGACCGGCCGCCGGAAACACCGGCTGCGGCGCCGCCTGGCCATAAAGCCACCCCTGGGCGTAGTCCACGCCGGCCCGCCGCAGCACGTCTTCGACCGCCTGGGTCTCGACCATCTCGGCCACGGTGTCGACCTTGAGTTCCCGGCACAGGCCGACCAGATGCCGGATCATGGCGTCGTCACGGCCCGAGCTGGTCAGCTCCCGCACATAGGCGCCGTCGATCTTGACCACGTCGACATTGAGCTGCCGCAGGTAGGCGAAGGACGAGGCGCCGGCGCCGAAATCGTCCAGGCAGACCTTGAAGCCCAGGTCCTGCAGCGCAGCGATGTGGCGCTGGGCGCGCGGCAGGTCGTCGATGGCCGCGCTCTCGGTCACCTCGAACATCAGCCGCCCGGCGAGATCGCCGCCCCGCGCCAGCCCTGCGACGCCCTCGATGAAGCCGGGGCTGACGATGGTGCGGCCCGAGACATTGGCCGCCAGGCGCAGGCGGCCGGAGCGGTCGGCCCGCAGCTTGGCGGCGGCCTCCTCGGCAATGGCGCGGTCCAGGTGTTCGATCAGGTCCAGCTCCTCGGCCATGCGGATCATGGCGAAGGGGCTCCGATCGCCCTCGAAGCGAACCAGCACCTCGTGATGATGCACGGCGCCGTCCACCAGGGAGATCACCGGCTGGTACACCAGCTTGAAGCGGCGCTCACGGACCAGGGCCCCGAAGGCGCCCGCCTGGGCCACCGTCTTCTCCACCGACAGCCCGACCACGTCGGACAGGGTCGCGGCCTGGGGCGGGGCGCCGTCGGCCAGGTACTTGTCGAGCGAGAACCGCAGGGCCCGCATCATTCGCCCGGGGCTGGCCAGGGCGTCCACATGCACGCCGTGGGCCGAGGGCTCCAGCGCCGCGCCAAGCACGCGCGACAGGCGCCGAGCGACGGCCTCGGGCGCTTCGCCCTTCTTGCGCAGCACGGCGAAGCGCTGTTCGCCGAGGTCGGCCGCCGCGTCGCCGAAAGACTCGGCGCGCAAGGCGCCGCTGACCCGCCGGTCCAGGGCCGCCGCCAGCTCCGCCGAAAGGGCGCCGCGCTGACGCTGAAGTCCGCCGAGCTCGACGAGGCTCAGCTCGAGCTGCAGGCCGTCCGCGCGGGCCACGTCGATCAGGTTGCTGGCCGCGGCCTCGAAGTCGGCGCGGCCCAGCAAGCCGCCGCCCGCCTTGGCCAGACGGCCGGACAAGGTCAGGGCGCAGGAAACCCGGGGGGCCAGTTGCGGCAGGCGAAAGGCGCACAGGCTGACGCGGCGATCGAGATCGGCCAGCCCCAGGTCCACCGGCCCACGGCGTTCGCCGTCCTCCAGCCCAGCCAGCAGGGCTTCGGCCACTGGACGGTCATTCTCGGTGAAGAGCTCGCCCCAGGGGCGGCCGATCAGCTCGGCGTCGTCCTGGCCGGTGATCTTCTGCCCGGCCCCTGCGGCGAAGGACACGAGCCCCTTCTCGTCGACCTCGAACAGCAGGTCGGCGGCGGCGAAGGCCAGACCGAGAAGGCGGAATTGTGCGGCCGGCAAACCGGGCCTCCTGGGCGGCGTTCAGGCCTGAAGTCCTAGCCGACGAAGGTTGAGGAGAAGTTCAACCGGCTGATGCGACACCCATTTCGGGCGACCGCGCATGCCTGGCGCAAGCGCCGTGAGCACGGTGGCGGAAGAGCGGCGCCGCCGCCTGACGAACTGTCGCAATCGACCTATAGAGCGAAACCTCCGCGCCCGGCGCGGATTCGCGGCTTTTGGCGTCGAGGCAAGCTCTTGATCACCCTGCGGTTCGCCGGCGCATGGGCGCCGATCATTGCGCTGGCTTCGCTGCTGGCGGCCCACCAAGCGCAAGCCGCGCCGGCAACCGCCTATGTGGTGCTGGGCGAGAACGGCGCTCGGATCGCCCGGGCGGTGACCTCGGCCGCCGAATGCCCCAGCCTGGTGGTCGACGGCCGGGGCCTGGCCATGACCCTCCGGGCGCCGGCCGGGACAGAGCCGCAGCGGCCGACGCGCTCGAACCCGTCGCAGTCCAAGCCCTCGATGTTCGACGCCTCGGTCTGCGAGGCCGCGTTGCCCCCAACCGCCCATACCGCCAGCATCGGCGGCCAGGCCCTGCCCCTGCCGCCGGCGGTGATCCGGCGCATCGTGGTGATCGGCGACACCGGCTGCCGCATCAAGCTGGCGGACAAGGCCTTCCAGGCCTGCAACGATCCCAAGGCCTATCCCTTTGCCCAGGTCGCAGCAGCGGCAGCGAAGTGGAAGCCGGACCTGGTGATCCACGTCGGCGACTACCTCTACCGCGAAAACCCCTGCCCGGACGGCATGGCCGGCTGCGCCGGCAGCGTCTGGGGTTACGGCCTGGACGCCTGGCGCGCCGATTTCCTGGAGCCCGCCGCGCCCCTGCTGCGCGCCGCCCCCTGGGCCGCGGTTCGGGGCAATCACGAGTCTTGCGCCCGGGCGGGCCAGGGCTGGTGGCGGCTTCTCGACGCCCGGCCGCTGGTCGTCGGACGCGACTGTAACCATGCCGCTGACGATAGTGTCGGCGACTACAGCGATCCCTTCGCAATCCCGCTTGGCAAGGGCTCTCAGTTGATCGTCTGGGACAGCTCGAACGCCCCCAACGGGCCGATGGCGCCCCAAGACCCGCGCTTCGCCCGCTATAGGGATACGGCGGCCAAGATCGCCGCCTTGGCGGCGCGCGCGCCGCACAACCTCTTGGCCGATCACCACCCGATGCTGGCCCTCTCGGCGAGCGAAGGAAAAAGCGACCTGCCCAGGTTCAATGGCGGCAATCCGGGCCTGCAGGCGGCGTTCCGGTCGGCCGATGCGAACCTGTTCCCGGCGAGCATAGACCTGCTTCTGTCCGGCCACGTGCATGTCTGGGAAGCGGTCGGCTTCGCATCCGGCTATCCGGTCCAGATCGTCGCCGGCTTCTCCGGCACCCAGGAGGACATCGTTCCCCTGCCCGCCAAGGCGCCCGACAAGCCCGACATCGCCCCCGGCGCGGTGGTGACCGCGTTGAGTTCGTGGGTCGACGGCTTTGGCTTCATGACCCTGGCCCGCACCGGCCCCGCGGCCTGGACCGCCGAGGTGCATGACCTGAAGGGCGTGGTCGTCGCTGCCTGCAAGATCGACGGGCGTACGCTCCGCTGTGACAAGGGCCAGGTCCATCACCCCTGACAGCGGCCCGGGCCTTGCAGGGCTTGGTTAACCGCGCCGGCTGGTCCCTCAGGGCCGATGGCGCGAACCCGGTCCCTCGCGAAAGTCGCCCTATGCAAACCTCAGCGATTTCAAACAATTCCGCGGCGCAAGCGCTGCAGCAGCTGCTGAGCGCCGGCGGATCGTCGGCCGCCGGCGCGGGGCAGTTCTTGCCGACCGGCTCGGCAAGCGCTGCATCTTCGAGCTCGGCCACCACGCCCCCGGCCTCGTCGCCGGCCAGCCAGTTCAGCTCGGACGTGCTGAGCGCCCTGCTCTCCTATCAGACCAACCCCGTCGGGGCGGCGTCGAGCGCGGTCTCGGCCGTGGGCGACCTTCGCGACCTGATCTCCAATGGCTTGCAATCCCTGACCGGCCACCATCATCATCACCATGGCGCCGCCGCCCAGACCACCGACACGGCGAGCGCCGCCACCGCGACCGGCAGTGCGGCCGCCACGACCGCTTCGGCGACGAGCGCCTAAGACCAAAAGGCCTGGTGATCCGTGAGTACGTCCTTCGAAACCGTCGCCCTGGCGCTCGACCACCACCAGGCGGGCCGCCGCGCCGAGGCGGAGGCGCTGTATCGCCAGGTGTTGCTGGCTGACCCGACCGAGCCGACCGCGCTCTATCTCTACGGCCTGTTCAATTTCGAAGGCGGCCAGGTCGATGCGGCGGCCGAACTGTTCAAGAGCCTGATCGCCGTCCGTCCGGACCACGCCGAGGCTCATGTGGCCCTGGCCAACCTGCGCCACTGGCAGGGCGCGCATGCGGCCGCGATCGAGGGCTACCGCCGGGCCCTGGCCCTGGCGCCGGACCACGCGGCGGCCCTGGTCGAGCTGTCCAACGCTTTGCGCGAGAATGGCGATGTGTCCCAGGCGATCGAGGCCGGCCGCCGGGCCGCCGCCGGCCTGCCGGATTCGGCGCCGGCGCGTCTGGCCCTTGCGTCGGCGATGATGGAGCAAGGTGACGCCACGGGCGCGGTCGAAGCTTACCGGGCGGCGGTTGCGCTGGCCCCCCAATCTGTGGACGCCCGCAACAGCCTGGCCCTGGCCCTGATCCACGCCGGCCGCTTGGACGAGGCCCTGGCTGTCGCCGACGAGGCCCTGACCATGGCCCGGGATTCCGCGGAGACCTGGTTCCTGCTCGGCACCGCCCTCAACCAGCTGGGTCGCCCGGAAGAAGCCGTCCCGGCCCTGGAGCGCGCCGCCAAGCTCGATCCGAGCCGGGCCGCCATCCAATTGAACCTGGGCAACGCCTATGTGGAACTGGACAAGGCCGAAGAGGCCGGCGCCGCCCTTTTGCAGGCCCTGACCATCGACCCTACGCTGAAGGAGGCCCAGGCCAGCCTGTCGTCGGTCTATCTTTTGGCCGGCGAGCACGAGGCGGCGGAGCATCACGCCCGGCTGGCGCTGGAACTCGATCCCGACATGCGGGTGGCGCACCAGAACCTGGCCTCGATCCTGGCTGCCCGCGGCCAGGCGGCCGAGGCGCGTCGCCACCGCGACCTAGTCTACGGCAAAGAGAACATCATCGTCGAAACCGCGCCGCATCCCGAAGCGCGCGTGCTGGTCCTGACCACCTCCGAGAGCGGCAACGTCCCGCACCGCTATCTGCTGCCCAAGGCGCGGTTCACCCGGATCAACTGGTTCATCGAATATGCGACGCCAGGCCAGGTTCCGCCCGACCACGACGCGGTGTTCAACGCCGTCGGCGACGCCGACCTCGCCGGCCCAACGCTGGCGCCCATGCGCGCCTTCCTGGCCGCCAGCGGCGAGCGGGTGATCAACCAGCCTGACAAGGTCATGCAGACCGGGCGCGAGAACATGCCCCTGCTGCTGGGCGACATCGAAGGCGTGGTCGTTCCCAAGACCGCCCGGCTCGCCGCCGCCGACATCGCCGGCGAGGGTCTGGCGGCCTGCATCGACAAGGCCGGCCTTGAACTTCCGGTGCTGCTGCGCCCGATCGGCTCGCACGGCGGCCAGGGCTTGCAGCGGGCTTTGACGCCGGACGAACTGGCTGAGGTCAGCCTCCCGGCCGGCGCGGACGCCTATGTCACCGCCTATCACGACTATGTCTCGGCGGACGGCTGGCATCGCAAGTACCGGATGATCTTCGTCGATCGCCGTCCCTACCCCTATCATCTGGCCATCTCGCAAGACTGGCTTGTGCACTATGAAAGCGCCGACATGCCCGGCGATCCCGCACGGGTGGCCGAGGAGCGGCGCTATCTGGACGATCCCGAGGCTGCGCTGGGCCCTAAGGCCATGGCGGCGGTCACGGCCATCGGCCAGCGCATGGACCTCGACTATTGCGGGGTCGACTTCTCCCTGCTCCCCAGTGGCGAGGTGCTGGTCTTCGAGGCCAACGCCACCATGCTGGTGCACACCGAGCCGGCGAACAGCGCCCTGGCGCACAAGAACGCCCCCGTGGCGGCCATCTGCGAGGCATTCCAGGCGCTGTTGAGGCGCTGAAGCCCCGATTGGGCCGCCCAATCGCACAAACGTGATCGGGGAAGCCTCCGATTGCGGGCCACCTGCGATTGAGCTTGGCAAGCTTGACCATATATTTCGCGCTCGGCCGCACGACAGATGTTCTGGCGATTCCGCCAGCCGGCGGCCTGATGAGGACTCCCATGTCTTGGCTAACGGCGACTGGACCGCTCGTCGGTTCGGCGCTTCTCGTCGTGCTCGGCGCGACGGTGTTCGTCTTCGTGTCCGGCATGATCCGCTATGTGGGCAACAACCGCGTGGCGATCGTGGAAAAGCTCTGGAGCGGCAAGGGCTCGATCAAGGGCGGCCTGATCGCTCTGAACGGCGAGGCCGGCTACCAGCCCGACGTGCTGCGCGGCGGCGTGCATTTCTTCTTCCCGTTCCAGTACCGGCTGCATGTCCAGCCCCTGGTGACCATTCCCCAGGGCCGCATCGGCTATGTGTTCGCCCGTGACGGCCGCGTGCTGAACGCCGACCAGACCCTGGCCGACAATCCCGAGGGCGTGGACTTTCAGGACACCCGCGGCTTTCTGGCCGCCGGCGGCCAGAAGGGCCCGCAGCGCAAGATCCTGCGCGAAGGCGCCTATGCGCTGAACCTCGCCCAGTTCGTCGTGGTCACCCGCGACCGCACCTTCGCGCTCAGTCTCGACCGCGAGGAGGTGGCGCTGCTGGCCCAGATGACCGAGGTGATCGAGGAGCGCGGCGGCTTCGAGCCGGTGGTGATCAAGGACGCGGAGGACGAGATCGGCGTGGTGACCGTGCATGACGGCCCGGGCCTCGCGGCCGGCGAGATCATCGCCCCCACCGTGGGCCAGGACCCGGCGGACGAAGGGACCTTCCACAACAGCTTCCAGGACCCGCGCAAGTTCCTCGCCGCGGGCGGCCGCAAGGGCCGCCAGCTGCAGGTGCTGGTCGAGGGCACCTACTACATCAACCGGCTGTTCGCGACCGTCGAGCTGATCGCCAAGACCGTGGTCGAGGTCGGTCAGGTGGGCGTAGTGGTCTCCTATACCGGCCCGGACGGCGTCGACACCTCCGGCGAGAGCTATCGCCACGGCGAGCTGGTCGACAACGGCCAGCGCGGGGTGTGGAACGAGCCGCTGCTGCCCGGCAAGTACGCCTTCAACACCTATGCCGGGCGCGTGACCATGGTGCCGACCACCAACTTCATCCTGAAGTGGGAGCACGGCGTCAGCGGTTCGCACCATTTCGACGAGAACCTGGCCGAGGTGTCGCTGATCACCAAGGACGCGTTCGAGCCGACCCTGCCGGTCTCGGTGGTGGTGCATATCGACTATCGCAAGGCGCCCCTGGTCATCCAGCGCTTCGGCGACGTCAAGAAGCTGGTCGAACAGACCCTGGACCCGATGGTCTCGGCCTATTTCAAGAACATCGGCCAGACCCGCACCCTGATCGAGCTCTTGCAGGACCGCAGCGCGATCCAGAACCAGTCGTCGGAGGAGATGAAGACCCGCTTCGGCGCCTATAACCTGGAACTGCAGGAGGTGCTGATCGGCACGCCGCGCCCGAACGTCGCCGGGGACGATCAGATCGAGCGCATCCTGACCCAGCTGCGCCAGCGCCAGATCGCCGACGAGCAGGTCGGCACCTATGAGCGGCAGAAGCTGGCCGCCCAGAAGGAGCGCGAGCTGCGCGAGGCCGAGGCCCGGGCCAAGCAGCAGAGCGCGATCACCGAGTCCGAGCTGTCGATCCAGGTGCAGCAGAACGCCGGTAAGGCCAACTTGGCCCGCTCGGAACAGGAGGCCGACCAGACCCGCACCCTGGCCAAGGCCGAGGCCGACCGCATGCGTCTGCTCGGCGAAGGCGAGGCCAAGAAGGTCGTTGCCCTGGCCGCGGCCGAGGCCGAGCGCACCACCAAGGTCGGCCTGGCCCAGGCCGAGGCGATCAAGAGCCAGGTCGACGCCTCGGGCGGCGCCCGTTACCAGCTGGCCCGCCAGGTCGCCGAGCGCTTCGCCCAGGCCCTGGAGACCAGCGGCGTCGATGTGGTGCCCAAGGTGCAGATCTCAGGCGCCGGCGCCGATGGCGCGGGCGGCGGGGTGATGCAGGCCCTCTTGACCCTGCTGATGTCTGACCGCCTCGGCCTCGCCGTCGAGGGCGAGGTACGGCAGGAAGAAGAGGCGTAGAAGTAAGACCCCCTTCCCCCTTGCGGGGAAGGGGCAGGGGATGGAGGTGAAACACCCAAACCGGCAAAGTTCGCGCCGACACCCCCACCCCAACCCCTCCCCGCAAGGGGGAGGGGCTTTTTCTTTCACACCATCTTCTGCTTGATGTAGCCGGCCATCACGTCGTCGAGCACGGTCAGCGGGGTCGCCCCGCTGACCAGGCCGGCGTCGTGGAACTCGCGGATGTCGAACTTCGGCCCCAGCTTGGTCTTGGCGACCTCGCGCAGGCGCAGCCAGTTGATCTTGCCGACCATGTAGCTGCAGGCCTGGCCCGGCCAGACGCAGTAGCGTTCGACCTCGGTGGTCGCCGAGGTTTCCGGATCGCCGATCTTGTCGACGAAGAATTGGATCGCCTGTTCGCGGGTCCAGCGCTTGTGGTGCAGGCCGCTGTCGACCACCAGGCGCACGGCGCGGAAGGCGGCGTCGTGCAACATGCCGATCCGGCCCATGGGGTCGTCGTCATACATGCCCATCTCGTCGGCGAGTTGCTCGGCATAGAGCGCCCAGCCTTCGCCATAGGCCGAGAACCACATCACCTTGCGGATCATCGGCAGGTCGGCCTCCTGCTGCAGGGCGCCCTGCAGGTGATGGCCGGGGATGCTCTCGTGATAGGTCAGCGTCGGCAGGGTCCAGCTGGGGACCTCTGCCGTGTTGCGCAGGTTGATGAAGTAGGCCCCGGGACGAGAGCCGTCGAGCGCCCCGCCCTGGTAGTAGCCGCCCGGGGCGCCGGCCTCGATGTACTTTGGCACGCGGCGGATCTCGACGCTCTGCTTGGGCAGGGTCTTGAAATAGGCTGGCAGCTTGGCCTGGACCGCCTTCACCTTCAGGTTCAGGTCGGCGATCAGCTTCTCCTTGCCCTCGTCGGTGTCGGGATAGCGGAACTTGGGATCGGCGTAGAGGGCGCGCAGGCGCTCGCCCACCGTCCCTTGCGTATAGCCCTGGGCCTTCAGCTGCTCGTCCATCCGCGCCGACAGCTGTTCCAGCAGGTCCAGGCCGGTCTTGTGCACCTCCTCCGGGCTCATGGTCGAGGTGGTCCACTGCTTGAACGAGGCGGCGTAGTAGTCCTCGCCCTTTGGCAGGCGCCAGACGCCGGCGTCGTGCGTCGCCTTGGCGCGGAAGTCCTTCATCAACGCGATCTGGCGCGCCAGAGCCGGCTGCACCTTGCCGGTCCAGATGGCCGAGGCCTGGCTGGCATAGTCGCCGTCGATGTGCTTCTCGGCCGCTCGGCGCGCCACCGACTGCACCAGCACCGCCTTGTCCGGCGTCTGGTCATGCAGGTCGGTCATCTGCTTGAGGGTCTTGTCCAGGGCGAAGTCCGGCGGGATCACCCCATGGCCGCCGTCGTAGCGGGCCTGTTCGGTGTCCTGGTCGAGGGCGGTCGCGAACGCCTCCAGCCGCGCCAGGTAGGCGTCGGCGTCAGCCTTGGTCTCGATCGAGTGCTGGCTGTCTAGGAAGTCGGGCAGCGCCTGGTAGCAGCCGGTCAGCTGGCTGACGACATAGGGCGCGCCGGCGCCGCCGGGACCGTAGTCGAAGGCCCGATCCGCCTCGGCCTGGGTCTCCATCTGATAGGCGACAGTGTCATAGTTGACCGCGTCAAGACCGGTCAGGCTCTTGCGGTCGACGCTCTTCAGCAGCGCCAGGTATTTCAGGTTGTCGGCCTTGTCGCTGTAGCGGGAGGCCAGGGAGCGGTCGTCCAGGCGGCTCTTGGCGCCGGCGCGGGCGTCCTTGTCCAGGCCCAGCGAGGTGGTGGTCTCGGGCGAGCGCTTCAGCTGGGCGGCGAAGATGTCGTCGAAGGCCGCATTCAGCGGCGAGGCCCCTGCGGCCGCCAGGGCGCGGGCGGCGGGCGTGACCGCGAACAGGGCGGCGGTCGCGAGCAGGTGGCGACGGTTGATACTCATGGGCTTCCTCAAGGGCGTTGTCCTGGGGGCAGCGGTTGACGCCCTTGGTAGGCAGCCTTTCCGAACTCGGCAAGACTTGGCCGGGCACGCCCAGATCGGCGCAACAGCCGCGCGCCTATGGGGCTTTTGGGGCAATTCCATTGCTTCGGGGCGACCTTGCGGGCAGTCGTCCGAAGCTGAAAATGCGTCTGATTATAGGGAGTTAAGGTCGCCGGCCGAGGGTCGGATCAGGCCGCCAGCTGCTGCTTCACCCGCTCGGCCAGGGTCTTGATGTCGATCGGCTTGGGCAGGAAGGTTACGCCTTTTTCATCTTCCAGCAGGTCCGAGAACTCGGCCTCGGCATAGCCGGAGATGAACATCACCGGCGCCGAGCCGAGGAAAACCCTGGCCTTCTTCAAGAGAGTCGGGCCGTCGATGCCGGGCATGATCACGTCCGAGATCAGAAGGTCGATCTGGCCGGCGTGCTCTTCGGCCAGCGCCAGGGCCTCCTCGCCGTCGCAGGCCTCGATCACCTCGTAGCCGCGGGCGCGCAGGAGGCGGGCGGCGACGCTGCGCACCGCATCCTCGTCCTCGACGAACAGGATCCGGCCGGCGCCGGAGAGGTCGCGCGCCGCCGGGCGCTGGGGCGCTGCAGGCGCCGGCGCCGCTTCGGGGGTCTCGACGGGGGTATGGACCGGCAGGAAGATGCGGAAGGTGGCCCCCTTGCCCGGCGGGCTCTCCACATGGATCCAGCCATCGGCCTGCTTGACCACGCCGTAGACCGTGGCCAGGCCCAGGCCCGTGCCCTCGCCCACCGCCTTGGTGGTGAAGAAGGGTACGAAGATGTTCTTCATCACGTCGGGCGGGATGCCGGGGCCGTTGTCGCTGACCTCGATCATGGCGATGTCGCCGCCGCCGGCGCGCTCGTCGGCATAGCCGAGCAGGCGGGCCTCAGCCTCGGTCAGGCGCGCGGTCCTGATATGGACCACGCCCCCGCCCTGGGCGCGCACGGCGTCGCGGGCGTTGACCGCCAGGTTCATCACCGCCGTCTCGAGCTCGCTCTTGTCGGCGCGCACCAGCGGCAGGTTGCGGCCGTACTCGGTCTCCAGCTTGACGTCCTCGCGCAGCACCCGGCGCAGCAGGACCTCGATTTCGCTGATCAGTTCGCCCAGTTCCAGGGTCTGGCGCTGCACGGTCTGCTTGCGGGCGTGGGTCAGCAGCTTGCGGACAAGATCGGCGGCGCGGATCGAGGTCTGGCGGATCTCCATCAGGCCTTCGTGGCTGGGGTCGCCCACGGAGTGGCGCTGCAGAAGCTCGTCCAGGCGCAGCTGGATCGCGGTCAGAAGATTGTTGAAGTCGTGGGCCACGCCGCCGGCCAGCTGGCCGATGGCGCGCATCTTCTCCGACTGCGACAGGGCCAGTTCGACCTGCTTCTGCTCGGAGACGTCGACCAAGTAGGCGATGAAGCCGTCGCCGTTGCGGGTCAGGTACAGGTGGGCGATGCGCTGGGCGTCATGGGCCAGACGCACCTCGACCGGCCCGGCGCGGCCCGAGGCGATCCGCGCCGCCGCCTCGCGGAGCGAGTTGGGCTCGATCAGGGCGGCGAGATTGGAACCCGTGGGATCGGCGCCGCCCGCAAGGGCGCGGATCGCCGGATTGACCTCGAGGATCGTGGCGCTCAATGGGTCCGAGCCGCCGAGCAGCGCAGCACCGAACGGAGCCGCGGCGGCGAAGGCGTCGAGACTGGTGGCGGCGGCCGGCGTAAGGACCGCTTCGGTCGGGTGATGCTCTGGCGCAGCGGCCGGCGCGGCCTTGTCCGCGAAGGACGTCAGACGGACGAGGTAGCGGCGCTCGCCGAAGCGGGTGACCTGGGCCTCGCGCTCTCCGTCGCCAAGGCGCAGGGCGGTCGCGCCCATCCGGCCTTTGCCGGCTTCGCTGATGGCGGTGAACAGGCCGCCGCTGCGCGAGGAGCGCGGCAGGCGCGCGCCCAGGCCCACCACGTCGTCCCAGGCGGCGTTGGCCTCGATGATCCGGCCGTCGGACGAGGCCACGGCGGAAGGCTCCGGCAGGGCGGCCAGCAGCGCGCCCAGCCCCAGGGCTTCAGCCTCGCGGCTCCCCGTGCCGCGCATGGCCAGCATGGCGAATATGGCGACCCCGGCCACCCCGACCAGCAGCAGCAGGCCACCGGCGGTGGCGGGTCCGGCGCGCAGGGCCGGATAGATGGCGAACAGGGCGGCCAGGGCGAAGAACAGCACCGCCGCTCCGGCGATCAGGTCGAAGCGACGCGGCTTGCGGCCGTCCAGGTCCAGCGGATGCGCCATGACGGCCGGGTCCTGTCGCTGGGGCAGGGACAAAGGTCCCCAAGAATCACGCATAGGATAAACCGATCCAGGCCCCACCGGGCGCAACATTGTGGGTCAACGGATGGTCGATCGTGCTTTCCGGAAGGTTAAATCGGCTCGGGCGCCAGGTGAAGGCGGCCTGGTGCAGGTGCGGAGATCGCCCGGAATGCCAAAATTCGATTGAATTAATTGACAAAATCGAATGGCGCCAATTGATGGGCGTCCGTCAGGTCAGGCTATCGGCCACCGCCCAACAAGCTTGGCTAGGCGTCATTTTCGAATCACCGCGCCCCGGCCAGCCGGCGCTGGGCCGGACGTCGGCGGGCGCCCTGCAGCACGAAGCCGATCACCTTGGCCACCGCTTCGTAGTGTTCGTGCGGGATGGTCTCGTCGACCTCCACCGTCGCATAGAGGGCGCGGGCCAGGGGCGGGTCCTCGATCACAGGGACGTTGTGCGCCTCGGCCACTTCCCGGATCTTCAGGGCCAGGCTGTCCAGGCCCTTGGCCACGCATTCCGGCGCTGGGGTCTCGCCCTGCACGTAGCGCAGCGCCACGGCGTAGTGGGTCGGGTTCATCACCACCACGGTCGCCTTGGGCACGTTCTGCATCATCCGCCGCCTGGCCCGCTCGTAGCGGATCTGGCGGATCTTGGCCTTGATCTTGGGGTCGCCTTCGGACTGCTTGTAGTCTTCCTTCTGCTCTTCCTTGGTCATGCGCATGCGCTGCAGGAAGCGTTGTCTCTGCCATATCCAGTCGATCAGGGCTCCGCCGCCGAGCAGCATCAGCACGGCCAGGAACAGGGCCCGGATCATCACCATGGTCTCGGGCAGCATGCTCAGCGGATCCAGAGCCTGCATCTGCTGGAAGTCGGCCACATGCGGCCTGATCGCCATCCAGGCGACGACGCCTGTCAGGGCGATCTTCAGCGCCGACTTGCCGAAGTTGACCAGCCCGTCCAGGCCGAACATGCGCTGCAGGCCCTTCATCGGCGACAGACGGCTGAAGTCGGGGGCCAGCTTGTTGGGGCTGAGCAGGAAGCCGGTCTGCAGCACATTGCCGGCCACCCCGGCTATGGCCGCCGCGCCCAGGACGGCGATGACGATCGGAGCGGCGGCGGTCAGCGCCTGCTGCATCACCTGCACCGCCCCGCCGTTCTCCAGGTCGTAGCTCTCGGGCCGCTCGATGAACGGCCGCATCTGGTCGGCCAGATTGCGTGAGAAGCCGGCGCCCATGAACAGCACCACCGAGGTGGCTGCGGCCAGCGAGGCCCAGGCCGGCAGGTCCGGCGATTTGGCGACATCGCCCTGCTTGCGGGCCTCGTCCAGTTTCCGCTGGGAGGCTTCTTCTGTTTTGGAGCCGCCGTCGGCGTTCTCTTCGGCCACGCCCGGCTCCTATGAAGCCAAATCGACGAAAACAAACCCAACACCGCTCATCCCGGCGAATGCCGGGACCCAGATCGTATGGCGCAGCTGTTGGGTCGTGATCTCAGCTCGAATGCGGCGCGCAATGAGCTTGATGATCTGGGTCCCGGCATTCGCCGGGATGAGCGGATAGAGGGATAGCCCGCGCACGATCCCTCCTACACGAACTGACGCACGAAGGCGTCGTAGTGCTGCAGCCAGATCAGGCCGAGGCCGCCGAGGCTAAGGGCGAAGATCGAAAGCCCCAGGAGCAGGCTCAGCGGCGTGGCCACGAAGAAGATCTGGAACTGCGGCATGGCCCGGCCCACGAGGCCGACGGCGACGTTGAACACCAGCGAGAACACCACCACCGGCGCGGCCAGCTGCAGGCCGAGGGCGAAGCTCTTGCCCACCGTCTCGGCCGCCATCACCCCGGCGTCGTTCAGCATCAGGGGCTTGGTCGGAGCGAACACCACATAGCTATGGGCGATCGCGGCGATGAACATCTGGTGCAGCGGGGTGTCGAAGATCAGGGTCACGCCGAGCACGGAGAGGAAGGTGCCGATGGTAGTGCTGGGCGTCGCCTCCATCGGATTGGCGGTCTGGGCGAAGGACAGGGTGGTCTGGATCGAGACCAGCTCGCCCGCCGTGGTCAAGGAGGCGATGAACAGGCGCAGGAGCCCGCCCAGGATCAGGCCGATCAGGGTCTCCTTGATCACCACGCCGAACATGGCGCCGACCGTGTCGGGCATGACCGGCAGGCTGGGCCCGACGATCGGGCCGATGCAGAAGGCCAGCAGCAGAGCCAGGGACAGGCGCACGCGCGGGGGCACATAGCCCTCGCCGATGCCGGGGATCAGCATGCATAGGGCCCCGACGCGGAACAGGATCAGCGCCGCGACCCAGACCTGGCGGCCGGTGGCGTAGCTCTCCATCGGCTACATGCCGGCGATGCGGGCGGCGATATTGCGCATGAACCCGCTCATCAGGGCGCCCATCAGGGGCAGGAAGATCAGGAGCGCTAGGAAGATGGCCAGGATCTTCGGCGCATAGACCAGGGTCGCTTCCTGAATCTGGGTCAGGGCCTGGAAGATGCCGACCGTGACCCCGACCACCAGGCCGACCAGGAGAATCGGGGTCGAGAGCTGCAGGGTGAGCCAGATCGCGTCGCGCCCGACATCAAGGACTTCAGCGCCGGACATGCGAAATGGAACCCCTTCGAGGCGTGATCGAGACGTCCGATGCTCGCCCGATTATGGTTAACGGCGCGCTAAGGATTGGGGCTGCGACATCGTGGACCGGGAGGGTCAGCTCGCTGCGAAGCTCTCCGCCAGGATGCGGCCCAGCCCCTCGGCGTCCACCTCGTCGAAGCTCGCCACGGATGTCGAGTCCACGTCCAGCACCGCGATCAGCGCACCGGCTTGATCGAACACCGGCAGCACGATCTCGCTCTTCGAGCGGCTGTCGCAGGCGATGTGGCCGGGAAAGGCGTCGACGTCCGGCACGATCTGCACTTGGCGCGTGGCCGCCGCCGCGCCGCAGACGCCCCGCCCGAAGGCGATCCTGAGGCAGCCCAGCGTGCCCTGGTAGGGGCCGACCACCAGCTCGTCCGCCTTCTCCGGATCGACCACGTAGAAGCCGGTCCAGAAGAACTGGTCGAAGGCGCTGGCCAGCATGGAGGCGATGGTCGCCATGCGGGCCGTGCGGTTGGGCTCGCCCTCCAGCACCGAGGCGATCTCGGCGGCCAATTCGGCGTAGCGGGCGGCCTTGTCCGTAGGCAGGCCGTCAGGGGCGAAGGTTTCAGCCATGGGCCATCACATAGGGGACGGAGGACCAGTCGCCAAGCCGAGCCCTCAGTGACCGATGTGTGCCGCCAGCGCCCTGGCGGCCTCGGCCGGGGTCCGCTTGTCCTGTTCGCGGTCGACGCTGAGATTGGCCGCGCGCATGGCCTCGACAGGGATGGCGCCGACCAGCGGCTTCAGGGCGGCGGTGAAGCGCGCGTCGCGGGCCCGCTGTGGCGAGACCAGGATCACAGCGTCATAGGGCGGGATCGCCTGCCGGGGATCGGTGAGCACCACGAGATCGTCGGCGGCGATGCGGCCATCGCTGGAAAAGGCCGAGATCACATCGACGTCGCCGCCGGATATCGCGCGGTACATGAAGGTCGGCTGGTACCGGCGCTCGGTCTTGAACTTCAGGCCATAGGCGCGCTGCAGGGCGGTCCATTCGGGGCGGGACAGGAACTCCAGGTCCGAGCCCAGCACCAGGTCCGGCGCATGGGCGGAGAGGTCGGCCAGGGTGCGTATGCCCAGCGCCTGGGCGCGGTCGCGGCGCATGGCCAGGGCGTAGGCGTTCTCGAAGCCGAGCGCGCCCAGGGTCGTGACCTCGTCACGTCGCTTCAGGGCCTGGCCAAGCTGATCCAGCAGGACGGCGCGCGGCGGATTGTCAGTGCGGCCCAGCACATTGGCCCAGAGGGTGCCGGAATAGTCGACATAGGCGTCGACCCCGCCGCTCGCGACGGCGCGATAGGCGACGGCCGAGCCCAGGTCGTTCTTCTGGCTGACGCGGTAGCCTGCGCGGGCGAGGCGGTCGGCGATCAGGTCGGCCAGGATGTACTGCTCGGAGAAGTTCTTGGCCCCGATCACCACCGGCGTGGCGGTGTCTCCCGCCAGGGCCATGGGCGCAAGGGCCGCCGCGACGCCGAGGACCAGGCCCCCGGCCCCGGCGGCGATGCGACCGCGGCTGCGCGCGGCGACGCCCGACTCGATCAGGCCGAGCAGCTGGTCGACAACCAGGGCCAGGACGGCGGCGGAGGCGCAGCCGAACAGCACCAGGGCCCAGTCCTCGGTCTGCAGGCCGGAGAAGATGTAGTCGCCCAGCGAAGTCTGGCCGACGGGCGTGGCCAGGGTCGCCGCGCCGATGGTCCACACCGCCGCCGTGCGCACGCCAGCCATGATAACCGGCGCGGCCAGGGGCAGCTCGACCTGGAACAGCTTCTGGCGCTCGGTCATGCCGACGCCCCGCGCCGCCTCGATCACCGCCGGCTCGATTCCCGCGAGCCCCGCCACCGTGTTCCTGAGGATCGGCAGCATGGCGTAGAGGGTCAGGGCCAGGAGCGCGGGCAAAAAGCCGAGCGCCGAGAAACCCTGCCCGAACGCGGCCTTGGCCAGGGCGGAAAGACCCAGCAGCAGAGGATAGAACAGGGCCAGGAGCGCGAGGCTGGGAATGGTCTGCACCAGTCCCGCCAGGGTCAGGGCCGCCCATCGCAGGCGCGGCCGGCGGCTCGCAGCCACGGCAAGGGGCAGGCTCAACAAGAGGCCCAGCAAGAGGGACGCCGCGCTGAGCAGCACGTGCTGGCCCAGGCAGTTGGGCAAAATCTGGAAGGCGGCCGCCAGTTTCGGGCTCATGCCGCGCCGTCCAGCCGGCGGCGGACCTCCTCGGCCTGGCGCCGCGGGGTCTCGAACAGCGCGCGCACCGCCGCGTCGGGGCTTCGGGTCAGCGCCCCGGCCGCGCCCTCGGCCAGCAGGCGCCCCTCGGCCATCACGGCGATACGGTCGGCCAGCAGCACCGCCTCGGTCATGTCGTGGGTGACCATCACCGTGGTCAAACCGAGCTGCTCGTGCAGCCGGCGATACTCCGCCCCCAGGGCCGAGCGCGTCACCGGGTCGAGGGCGCCAAAGGGCTCGTCCATCAGCATCACCCGGGGCCGCGCCGCCAGGGCGCGGGCGACGCCTACCCGCTGGCGCTGGCCGCCCGAGAGCGCGTTCGGCATCCGCTCGGCATGGCCTTCGGGCAGGCCGACCAACGCCAGCAGTTCCAGCGCCCGCGCCCGGCGCTCGGCGAACGGACGGCGCATCAGTTTCGGCGTGATGGCGATGTTCTCGCCCACGGTCATGTGCGGAAAGAGGCCGACTTCCTGGAACACGTAGCCGATCCCGCGCCTGAGGTGGTGCGGTTCCGCCTCGTCCAGCGGCGCCCCATCCAGCAGCACCCGACCGGCGTCGGGCCGCACCAGGCCGTTGATCATCTTCAGGGTGGTGGTCTTGCCGGAACCCGAGCCGCCGACCAGGGCCAGGAAGGCGCCCGGCGCCACGGACAGGTCGAGGTCTCGCACCGCCGGTCCCCCGCCGTACGCCTTGGACACGCCGGCGAGTTCGATCATCGATGCGGCCATAGCCTGAGACTAGCGAGTCTCAGCGATTGCGCCACCGCTCCGTCAGAGCGGCATGGCCATGATTTCCTTGTAGGCCGAGATCACCTGGTCGCGCACGGCCATCACGGTCTGCAGGCTGGCCTGGGCGGACTGGATGGCGGTGGCCACGTCGATCAGGTCGGCCTTGCCCTTGGCCTGGGCGATCATCTGCGCCTCGGCGTTGTGGCCGGACTGCATGGCGTCCTGCATCGCCGTCTTCAGGATCTCGCCGAAGCCGTGCGCATCGGCGCCCTTGGCGGCGTTGGCCGGGGTCGCGGACGAGGCGATGTTGGCCGCCTGGGCCTGGATCTGGGCGTAAGCCTTGGCGGCGGCGAAGGGAGCGACCACGGATCAGGCGTCCTTACTTGTTCAGCAGATCCAGGGTGCGGGTCTGCATCTCGTTGGCGGTCTCGATCACGCTGAGGTTGGCCGAATAGGCGCGCTGGGCGGCGCCCATGTCCATGGTCTCGACCAGCGGATCGACATTGGGCAACTTCACATAGCCCTTGGCGTCCGCGGACGGATGGCCGGGGCGGTATTCGGTCTTAAACGGGGTCTGGTCCCTGACCACCCGGCTCATGGTCACGCCCTGTCCGCCACCCGGCAGAACGGTCGGCGAAAACACCGCCACCTGACGCTGATAAGGATTGCCGCCGGCCGACTGCGAGACGGAATCGGCGTTGGCCATGTTCTCGGCGATGACCCGCATGCGCGCCTGCTGCGCGCGCAGCGCCGAGGCGGCGACGCTCATGGTCGCGATGGCGTTGGAGGGGCTGTCGGCCATGCCTCATGGTCCTTTCCTCTTTGGCCCTTGGACCTATTGGCCCTTTCCAGGCGCGCGGATCGCGGTCTGGAGCATGTTGAGGGATTTCTCGTAGAAGCCGATCCCGGCGTCGTAGTTCTGGCGCGCTTCGGACATCTTGATCATCTGCTCTTCGAGCACGACCTGGTTGCCGTCCATCTTGGTCTCGGAGTCTGGAGCGGCCTTGGTCTGCCAGGACTTGGAAGCCGAGCCTGCGGGCGGCTCCATGTGCATCGGGTTGGTCAGGGCCGGCGTCACCGACATCGACACCGGGGTCATGGCCAGCGGCGCGGCGCCCTTGGCCCCCAGGGGCGTGGTGAAGTCGTTGAGGTCCTGCGGCGTGAAGCCGGGCGTGTCGGCGTTGGCGACATTCTGGGCGATGAGGCGCTGCTTTTCGCTGAGATAGCCCAGGTGGCTCTTCAGCATCGAAAACAGCGGGATGTCGTCCAGCGCGGCCATGCCCTCAACGTGAGGGATCCGGGTTAATTGCGGATTAACCACGTTTTTCGCCCCCTGCGGCGCCCTGTCGCGGCGCCCAGGCGGCCCCGGAATTTATGGTTAATCGGCCATTAACGACCTGGAGGCACAAGAAGGCTGCAGGGTCTGCGCGCCCTGATTTGGGACCGCCAGAAGGCCGCGCCATGTTCATCGCCGACATCGCCCGCATGATCCTGGGCCTGGCCGTCACGCTGGGCCTGATCGGGCTCTGCGTGGTCGCCCTGCGCCGCTATGGCCCGGAGACGATCAAGCGGCTGCAGGGACTGCAGGCAGGCCGCGAGCGGCGCCTGAGCGTGGTCGAGACCCTGGTGCTGGACCCCGCCCGCCGCCTGGTGCTGGTGCGCTTCGACGCCGAGGAGCGGCTGCTGCTGCTGGGCGAGGGGCAGGTGGTGGCCCAAGGCGCCGCGCGCCCGATCCCGAAGCCCGAGGAGGCCTGACGCCATGCGCCCGATCACCGCCGCGCTGAAGCGCCTGTTCCGCCGCGAACTCGAGCCCTCGGACCTGCGCCGGGCGTTGGGCATGGCCGCCCTGACCACCGCCGGCAGCCTGATCTTTCCCGCCATCGCCGTGGCCCAGCAGGTCAATATCAACCTCGGCACAGGCGGCGGCCTGACCGAACGGGTGATCCAGCTGGCGGCGCTGCTGACCGTGCTGTCGCTGGCGCCCTCGATCGTGATCATGACCACCTCGTTCGTGCGCATGGTGGTGGTGCTGAGCCTGCTGCGCACCGCCATGGGCCTGCAGCAGAGCCCGCCCAATGCGGTCTTGATCAGCCTGGCCATGTTCCTGACCGCCATCGTCATGGCCCCGACCTTCCAGGCCAGCTACGACGCGGGCATCAAGCCCCTGATGGACAAGAAGATGGAGCTGCCCCAGGCCTTCAACGCCTCGGCGGCGCCGGTGAAGGCCTTCATGCTGAACCAGGTCAACCGCGACGACCTGGCCCTGTTCGTGCGCCTGGCCCGGGTTCCCAAGCCCCAGCACCTGATGGACCTGCCGGTCCACGTGGTCACCCCCGCCTTCATGATCTCGGAGCTGAAGCGGGCGTTCGAGATCGGCTTTCTGCTGTTCGTGCCGTTCCTTGTGATCGATCTCGTCGTGGCCAGCGTGCTGATGAGCATGGGCATGATGATGCTGCCGCCGGTGGTGGTGTCCCTGCCCTTCAAGCTGATCTTCTTCGTGCTCGTCGACGGCTGGCGCCTGGTCGCCGGCAGCCTGGTGGAGAGCTTCCACCACGGGCTGGGGGTGAACTAGCGCCTCAGCCGCGCCGGGGCGAACAGCGAGCCGGCCTCTTCCGCCGTGACCAGTTTCATCCGCGGCCCCAGCCGCACCAGCCAGGCCGCCAGGGCTTGGCTCGCTCCGCCATCGCCGTGCCGGACCCGCTCCAGCGCCGCAGCGAGGTCGGCGTCGGCGCTTTTCAAGAAGGCCCGCGCGGGGCCGGCCTCGGGCTGATCATAGCGCTCGTAGATCAGGCCCAGGCGGCTGCGGGCCGCCTCCAGCATAAGGGCCGCCGTGATCGCATCCTTGTGTTCCAGCGCCGCCATCGCCGCCCTGACCGCGCGCGCCGCATCGGCGGCGTAGTCGCCGGCAAGCAGCGCTCTGCGCTCGTCGGCCGGGCAGGCGCCAGGGTCCAGGGCGCGGACATAGGCGGCCAGGCCCTGCAGCACCGCAGGCGGCGGCTCGGCGCCGTTGAACTCCTCGGTGACCTGGCCGTGGATGAAATGCTGCAGACTGGCGGGGTCCTGGGGGATACGCAGGCGCACCTTGGGTCCGCCGAGGTCGGGGATGGGGATCGGGTTGTCGATCCCGTCGTCGCGGTGCGAAGAGAAAAGGGCCGTGGTCACGTCGGCCGTCCCCGGCGCGCCGGAAAGGCCGGGGAACGCGAAGTCGGGATTGCGCCGGCCGCCCTGGTGGCAGGAGTCGCAGGCGATCCCCGCCCTCGCCGCCTGCCCGCCCAAGAGCAGCGGCGTTCGAAACGCGGCCCGCCCGACCTCGACCAGATAGGCCTCGTCGCCGGTCGTGGGCCGCAGGCACTCGGCCTCGACCGTCCCCAGCACGCGGGCCGGATCAGCGTCCGCCGACATCCACCGCGCCGCACGCAGGCTGGTCCAGGCCGGCGCATCGGCGGCGGCTAGGAGGATCAGGCTTGCGAGGCCGATGAAACGGCAAGCCCCCTCCACCGCCCTGCGGGCGGTCCCCCTCCCCCAATGGGGGAGGAATTGAAGGCCCTGCCGTCGCGACCATTCCTCCCCCATTGGGGGAGGGGGACCATGCGAAGCATGGTGGAGGGGGCTCGCCGCTGCTGGCGGCCTCTCCAAGTTCACACCAACCGTCGTTAGGGCTGAACGCCGTGGTCGATCCACCGACGCAGGTCCTCCGCCTCGGCGCAGCCGAAGCTGCAGATGGTGTCCAACGTGGCCAGCATGTGGCGGGCGCCGGCGAGGTCGCCGCGCTCGACCATCAGCTCGCCATAGTACTCCGTCGCGCCGCGATGATTGGGCGCCACCGACAGGGCCTGGCGATAGTAGGTCTCGGCGAGGTCGTAGCGGCCCATCTTGCGGTTGGCGTAGCCGATATAGGTCAAGACGTCCGGATGCGGTCCGAACACCGCCTGCGCGCCTTTCAGCGCCGACAGGGCCTGATCATAGCGGCCGAGATTGATAAGCCTCACCGCGTCCACATAGGAGCGGTCGCCGGCGCCCGGATCAGTCAGGAGCAGGCTGGCCGGCGACTTGGTCGCCTCGGCCGAGGGGGTCAGGGCGGCGCTGACCGCGTCGATCGCCGCCTTCAGGTCGGCCGCGTCGGCGCAGCTGCCGGCGCAGGCGTCGGACCGGGCCTTCAGGGTCGCCAGTTCGGTATTGGCCTTGTCGGCCTGGCCGGTTTTGGCCAGGGTCACGGCCAGCTCTCGCCGGGCCAGGATCTGCTGAGGATCAACCTTCAGCGCCCGCTCGTAGAAGCGCTGCGCCCCCTTCAGGTCGCCCTTGCCGCTTTTGGCCAGGCCCATCATCGACAGGGCGTCGGCGTTCTTCGGCGCCACGTCCAGCACGTGGTCGAAGTCGCGCTCGGCGGCCTTGTAGTCGCCGCCCTTCAGCGCGGCGATGCCGTTCTGGTACTCGACCACCGGGTCGTATTGGGGGGCCTCCATGCTGGGCATGCCGCCCATGCCGCCGCCCCCGCCGCCGCTGGCCCAGACGGGCGACGAAAGGCTCAAGGCGATAGCGGCGAACGAGGCCAAGCCGAGCAGATTACGGGCGATCATGTGCGCCTCCCAGGTCCCGGACGGCGCAACCTCGCATAGGCTTCGACCGCCGGCAACGCGCCGTCGACGGTGAATGCCTGCGTCAAGCTTTGCGGTTCAAACGCTGGACATCACCCCCGGGGCGGGGTCGCGGCGGAGGCCTGGTTGCTGGAGTCGCGGAAGCGCTGCTTCATCGACTGCACCCAGCTGGCGAAGCTGTCGTTTTCGGCGGCGGCCTTGGTGAAGTCGCTGCCGGTCAGCTGGGCGCCATTCAGGCCCGACAGGGCCACGCGCAAGGCGTCCGGCGCATGCGAGCCGTTGACGTAGCCCTGATAGCGGGTGCGGAGGCGGGTGAGGCCGGCCTCGTCGCCCGCGAGGCTCAAGGCCACGCCGGCGCGCAGCAGGGCCGCCTCCTCATCCGGATTCAGCGGCGCCGGGTTCTTCCAGCGATCGCCCAGGCGGCGCTCGAACAGGGCGCTGGCGCCGGCCCAGTCGTGCTTCTTCCAATCGACCTCGGCGCGGATGGAGTCGGCGTCGGGCGCCTTGTCGTTCTCCAGGATCTCCAGGGCGTGGTCGTATTGCCCGAGCCCCAGCCAGGCGCGCGCCTCGATCAGCCGCCGCTGCGCGGTGAGCGCGGTCGGCAAGAGGGTGGATCGCGAGCTGTTCAACGCCTCGATCGCCGCCTCGGGCTGACGGTTCATCAACTGGATGGTGGCCAGGTCGGTGGCCACCTCGGCCCGGGGCACCCCGTCCAGGCGATGTTCGGCCTGGTATTTCAGGAGGTCGGCGGCCTGGCTCAAGAGGTCCACATCCACCAGGCGGCGAGCCAGGCGGCGCACCATCTGGTCGCCATCGGCGCCGACCGGGGTCAACTCCTTGAAGTCGTAGAACAGGGCCAGGGCCTGGATCGGCTGCAGGCCGTCGGCCTGGCCGTCGAGGAACAGGGTGCGGAAGGCGTTCCTCAGGTCGTCCTGCAACTGCACCGCCTGGGGCAGGTCGGGCAGGCGCTGGCCGGCGGAGCGCAGGGCCTCGAGCGCCTCGCGATAGCGGCCGAGGCTGATGTAGATCTGGCCGAGCTCGCGGATGGTGTCGAGTTCGGTGGCGTCGCCGCGCCAGCGATAGCGCAGACCGTCCAGGGAATTGGCGGCCTGGATCGGCGTGATCTGGCCGGTGTCGAAGCGGATCTGGGTGGCGTGCAGCTGCGCCGGCGCCGCCAGATAGTCCATGCGCGCGGCCGAAATGGCCTGATAGACCCGAAGCGCCCTCGCCTTCTGCCCCTGGGCCTCGAACAGGCGGGCCTGGACAAGGCGTGTGGCCAGCTCCTCGTCCGGGTCGAGCCCAGTGCTCCTGAGGGCGTCGTCCACCGCGACTTCCGCGACCGGAAGCTGGCCCAGGGCCAGGGCGGCCTCGGCGTCGGCCCGGGCGAAGCGGGCGCGCCAGAGGGGATCGAACTGGAACAGGGCCGCCGCCCCGGAGGCGAAGGCGGCGCGGGCGTCGGCGTTCTCGCCCAGCTTCTGAGCCACGTAGCCGCGCCAGAGGCTGGAGGCCGGATCGTCGGCGATCGACGGGGTGGAAAGGTCGGCCTGCGCCTCCTTGTAGCGCCCGGCCATGGCCTTGGCCGCGCCGCGCAGGGCGCGGAACTCGGGATCACCCAGCAGGCTCTGGTTGGCCTTGCCGGTCATGTCCAGCACGCCGATGGCCTCGAAGGCCAGCTGGGAGCCGATCAGGAAGCGGGCCAGGGCCATGCGGGCCTTGGTCTCCGGCGCCTGGCCGCCCTGGCCGCTGGCGACCTCGTTGGCGGCGGCCCGCTGCAGGGCGTCGTAGCGGCCGACGAAGCCGTCAGAGCCCAGCTTGGACCACTCGTTGTATTCCACCAGGCCCGGCAGGGAGGCAGGCTGCGGCGCGGCGAGCTGCTCGGCGGTCTGGCCGCCCTGCCCGCTTCGGGCCAGCACCGCTTGGGGAGAGAGCGACAGGCCGTTCGGCCGGCCGATGTCGACGATGTCGCCGTCGGTGGCGATGGCGATGTCCTCTCGGGACGGCTCGACGGCCAGCCCCTGGGCGGAGTCCAGCAGGGCCAGGTCGACGAACTCTCGCCGCCCCGGCACGCCCTTGGCGGGGGAGAGCGCGGTGACGACGCCGATCTTGTCGCCGACCACCGGATCGTCGACCCACACCGCCTTGGTCGAGCCGGCCATGGTCACGGTCAGGCCGGCGGCCGGCGAGGCCTGGTTGCGGCCGATCTTGACCTGCTCGGCGCCCTGGGTCGGGCCGGAGGCCAGCACCACCGTCCAGGTCCCGCCCTCGGCGATGGCGGCGGCGTTGATGTCCGGCGGCGCGTCGATGCGCACCGCGGAATAGTCGGCGCCCTGCACGGCCCGCATTTCGCCGACCTGGCGGAAGCCATGCGGCGCTCCGGAGAGGTCGAGCCGCGCGGCGCTGTCGAACACCACCCAGATCGCGCCGCCCCGGCGGAACACAGCCGCGCCCAGGGGCGATTTCCAGGGGAAGCGTAGCAGGACGTGGCCGTTGGCCATCTCGGCGGTCATCTTGACCACCCCGCCGGCGGGCACAGCGTCGGGATGCGGCGGCGGGACCATCGGCTTGGGCGGACCGGCCGGCTGGGCGGCGGCCTGAGCCGTCTGCGGCGCGGCCGGAACCGGCTGGGTCTCGGCCGACTTTGCGGAGAAGATGTTGACGAAGGTCGCCCCGTCCGCCTCGCCCACCTTGGCGTCGGCGCCTTCCTCAAGGGTCAGAGTGATCTGCAGGGCCCCGCCGACCTTGGCGTCCTGGCCTGCCTTGAGCCAGCGCGGCGGATCGACCCGGAGACGGGTCATGTCGGGCTTGGCGTAGCGGGAGAAGCGGAGGGTGAGGGTCTGGCCGTCACGACGGCTGGTGACGCGCGCGCCGCCGGCCCAGCGGAACTCGATGCGCGAAATGTCCTTGGCCTGGGCCACGCGGATATCCAGCGGTCCCTGCTGCTGCAGGGCCTCCGGCGAGGCGGCCGGCTTGGCCACGCCCACGGGCGCGCAGAGGCTGGCGATGCAGATCGCCGCCACGCCTGCGCGAAGGTGGGCCTTGAACATCATGGGTCAGGCGTCAGCCGCTCTTGGGCGCGGCTGCGGCGGCCGGCGCGGCGGCGGGGTCGGGCTTGGCCGCGGCAGTCTGCTTGGGCTTGCCCTTGGCCCCCTTGCGCGCAGGCTTGGCGGCCGGCGCCGGGTCGGCGGCGGCCTGGGCGGTCGGCGGCGGCGCGGCCGGCGTCTGCGGCGGGTTCAGCGCGGTCTGGGCGTCGGTGATGCTCTTGGCGTTGTTGACCCGCTTGGCCAGCTTTTCCGTCAAGGACTTGGCGTCCTCGGCCGGCATCTGGGCCAGGATGGCGGACAGGGCCCGCTCCTTCATCTTCGCCGCCATCGGCAGGCGCACGCTGTCGTCCATCAGGGTGAAGCGCTGGGCGGCGTCCTTGGGCTTCATCGCCTCATAGACGCGCACCAGGCGGTCGGTCTCGGCCTGGGCCTGGGTGTCGGCCTGGCCCAGCAGGCCCTGGATGTCGGCCTTCAGCTGATTCATCTGCTGGATGCGCGCGTCCAGCTTGGCCTGGGCGGCGGCGATCAGCTGCACCTGGGTGTCGAGGTCGTTGGCGCGCTGGTCCAGCTCGCCGCGGCGGTTGCCCAGCGATTGCAGCACCTGCAGCTCGGCCGGCGACAGCCCCGCCTCCTTGGCCAGTTCGGCCGCGGTCGGGGCGCAGGCCGGCGGCGGCTTGGCCGCCTGGGCCGCCACCTGGGTCGGCTTGGACGACAGGATCGAGGGCATGGTCGATTGCGCCGGCTTGGACTGGCCCATGTCCTCGGCGAAGGCCTTGGCCCCGGAAATCAGTTCGGGCGCCCCCGTGACCGCCTTGACCGCGAGGACGCCGCCGATCGCCACCGCGACGATGGGGAGAAGCCTGGGTACGCGGCTCATGAACGGCCTCCATCAAAGGCGCGAAGACGGCCGGCGCGGACGGGCGGGTCGAACAGGTCGTCGTCGATCGTCGCGCGCGAGCGCGGAGTGGTGCGGGGCTCAGGCCGGGCGGCGGCGCGAAGCTCCTCGCGCGGATCGAAGCGCATTTCTTGGCGCATCTCCGCGCGCGGCTCGGGCTTCGCGGCCGGGCGGCGGAACAGGGTGTCGAAGCGGCGGTCGAGGCGGGCTTCGGTGCTCTCCAGCTCCTCGCCTCGGGCGCGGGTCACCGCGGCGGATTCCCGCACGCGCGGCGGCGGCTCACGGGTCAGGGCTTCACGCTCGGAGAGGCGCAGGACCAGGGCCTCGGCCGCAGCTTCCGCCTCGGCGTCGGTGGTTTCGCGCAGGCCGGGGATCTCGCGCGCAGCGCCCTGGGACGCCGAGGCGCGCGGACGGTCGAAGATGGAGCGGACCGGGGCGGCGGGACGGGCGGCCTGGGCCTTGTCGGCGGCCGCCTCGGCGCGGGCGGTCAGCACCTCCAGCTGCTTGGCCAGCTCGCGCCCCCGGTCGATGCGGCCCATCAGGAGCTCGATGGCCTCGTCGGTGCTGCTCCGCAGCTCGTTCAGCCCGCTCTCGGCGCGCAGGGCGGCGCGGTCGAGGTCGCCTACCGCCCTGGCGAAGCTCTCATGACTGTCCTTCAGCGCCTTCAGCTGGCGCGACAGCCGATAGCCGTACATCAGGGTCACGACCAGAAGGCCCGCGAGCAGCAGGTTCAGCGACAGCGAGATCGGGCTCATGACAGCCTCTGGATGGCGTTCTTGGCCGAGGGCGACAGGGGCGCCTCGATGCGAACGGCGATGTTGTGGTTGCGCCGACCCATGCGGCCGCGGGTCAGGGTGACTTCGCCGGCGCGCAGCTCGATCAGGCTTTCGGGCGTGGCGTTGAGGATCAGGGTCTCGCCGACCTTGAGGTTCAGCACCTTCTGCAGGTTGACCTGCTGCTCGTCGAGCACGGCGTGGACGTCGAGCTGGGTGGTCCAGAGCTCGGTGGCCAGGTGGCCTTCCCAGATGTTGTCGCGGCCGAACTTCTCGCCCATGAACTGCTGCAGCAGCATCTTGCGGATCGGCTCTAGGGTCGCATAGGGCAAGAGCAGCTCGATGCGGCCGCCGCGGTCTTCCATGTCGATGCGCAGCTTGACCAGGATCGCCGCATTGGCGGGACGCGCGATGGCGGCGAAGCGCGGATTGGTCTCCAGCCTGTCGAGGTTGAAGGTCACCGGCGTCAGGGGCTCGAAGGCCTGCTTGGCGTCGTGCAGCACCACCTCGACCATCCGCTGCACCAGCACCCGCTCGATGGTGGTGTAGGGGCGGCCTTCGATGCGCATGGCCGCGGTGCCGCGGCGCCCGCCCAGAAGCACGTCGACGATCGAATAGATCAGGTTGGAGTCGACCGTCAGCAGGCCGTAGTTGTCCAGCTCCTCGGCCCGGAACACCGACAGGATCGCCGGCAGCGGGATCGAGTTCAGATAGTCGCCGAAACGGATCGAGGAGATGTTGTCGAGGCTGACCTCGACATTGTCCGAGGTGAAGTTGCGCAAGCTGGTGGTCATCAACCGCACCAGGCGGTCGAAGACGATCTCCAGCATCGGCAGGCGCTCGTAGGAGACCAGGGCCGAGTTGATGATCGCCCGGATGCCGGTGCGGTCGTTGGTCTCGTCGTCGGCCAGGTCGAAGCCCAGCAGGCTGTCGATCTCGTCCTGGTTGAGGATGCGTTCGGCCGCGCCCATGCCCATGCCGCTCTCCCATTCGGAGGCGGGCGTGGTGTTGGGTTCGAACTCTTCGTTGTCGGAATCGGCCATGGCGTCGGATGCAAAAAGGCTGAGGGCCTAGTTGATCAGCATCTCCTCGATCAGCACCGTGTTGACCTGAGCGGGCGCGACCACTAGCCGCACGCGGCGCAGAAGCTCCATGCGCAGCTGGAAGGTGCCTTGCGAACCGTTCAGGTCCTCAGGGCGCAGTTCTCGCAGGAAAGTCTGAAACATGTCCTGCAGCCGGGGCATGTTCTCGTCGAGCACGTCGGCGGTGGCCTTGTCCGGCAGCTCCATGGTCAGCTTGAGCTTGAGGAAGGTCGGCTTGCCGTCGGCCGTCTGCATGTTCACGACGATGTCGGGCGGGGTGTAGAAGACGACGCCATCGGGACCGTCGGCGATCTGGGCGCCGTTCTTGTCGTCCTTCTTCTTGTCGTCCTTCTTCTTGTCTTCCTTCTTGGGCGCCTTGTCCTGGTGCGCCCCGGCCGGCTTGTGGCCCAGGAGCAGAAACGCGGTCGTGCCGCCGCCCAGCAGGATGACAGCCGCAGCGGCGCCGCCGATGATGAACATCAGCGGGATCTTCTTCTTCGGCGCGCCTTCCGCGCCATCGAGGTCTTCGTCCTCGTCGGGATCGGGCTTGTTAGCCGTGTCCTTGGCCATCGGGTCCACGCCGGATGCGAGCCCGCGCGGGCCCGGGGGAATCTGTTCTTCCCGACCATGCCCGTGAGTTGGTTAAGGATTGCTTTTTAACCTTCTTGCAAGGCGGCAAGTTTTGCCGGGCCAAGATCGGCGCCCGGCGCCGAATTAACCATTCGGTTTGTTGATTTTGTTCAACTTTCAGACTGGCCCGCGCCTTGCAGCAGGCCCTGGGCAATCGTTAAGGCTCGCCCCGGGGGTCCCCATGGACAACACGATGTATGTCAGCTTGTCGCGGCAGATGGTGCTGCAGCGCGAGCTCGACATCGTGGCCAACAATGTCGCCAACGCCGACACCAACGGCTTCAAGGTCGAATCGCTCACCAGCGAAGATGACCCGGTGACCCCGCCCAAGGCGATCGGTCAGCAGGCGACCATCCAATACACCCTGGACGGCGCGGTGGCGCGGGACTTCACGCAAGGCTCGCTGACCCAGACCGGCGGATCGCTGGACGTGGCCATCACCGGCAAGGGCTTCTTCCAGGTGCAGACCGCCAGCGGGGTGGAGTACACCCGCGACGGCCGCTTCACCCTGGACGCCCAGGGCCAGCTGACCACCCAGTCCGGCAACCCGGTGCTGGACCCCAACGGCGCGCCGATCAGCATCAACAGCGCCAACGGGCCCGTGACCATCGGTCGCGACGGCACCATCACCCAAAAGGCCCCCGGTCAGGCCCAGAGCCAGGTCACGGGCAAGATCGGCGTCGTAAACTTCGACAGCCTGTCCCAGCTCTCCAAGGCCGGCGACGGGCTCTACGCCAACACCACCAACCAGACCCCGCAGCCGGCGACCAGCGCGACGGTGCAGCAGGGCATGCTGGAAGCCTCGAACGTGCAGCCGATCGTGCAGATCACCGACCTGATCCGCATCCAGCGCGCCTACGAGGCCGTCAGCCAGATGATCAGCAATACGTCCGACCTGTCCAAGTCCGCCATCCAGCGGCTTGGCGCGGTTCAATAGGAGATTAGGCCATGATGGCTTTGCGCACTGCGGCGACGGGCATGGCGGCCCAGCAGCTGAACGTGGAGGTGATCTCCAACAACATCGCCAACATGAACACCGTCGGCTACAAGAAGCAGCGGGCCGAGTTCGCCGACCTGTTGTATCTCGATGTCGAGCGGCCCGGCTCGCAGTCCTCGGACACCGGCACCATCGTGCCGACCGGCGTCCAGATCGGCGCCGGCGTCAAGGCCGGCTCGGTCTATCGCATCGACACCCAGGGCTCGCCGACCGCGACCGGCAACAACCTCGATGTGGCCATCGACGGCCAGGGCTATTTCCAGATCCTCTTGCCCTCGGGCGAAACCGCCTACAGCCGCGCCGGCAATTTCTCGATGAACGCCCAGGGCCAGCTGGTCACCCAGGACGGCTACCAGGTGATCCCGCAGATCGCCATCCCGCAGGGCTCGACCAACATCACCATCTCGCAGTCAGGCCAGGTGCAGGTGACGGCGGCGGGGGCCAAGGCCCCGACCGTGGTCGGCACCATCCAGCTGGCCACCTTCCTGAACCCGGCGGGCCTTGAGGCCAACGGCAACAACCTGTTCACCGAGACCAGCGCCTCGGGCGCGCCGACCGTGGGCGTGCCCGGCGTCCAGGGGGTCGGCACCCTGATGCAGGGCTACACCGAAAGCTCCAACGTCGACCCGGTGACCGAGATCAGCGCCCTGATCGTGGCCCAGCGCGCCTACGAGATGAACTCCAAGGTCATCACCAGCGCCGACCAGATGCTGTCGACCACCTCGCAAATGAAGACCTGACCTAGATGAGCCAGCGCATCCTCTCCTTCCTGGCCGGCGCCGCCATCGCCCTTGCGGCGGCGAGCGCGGCCCTGGCCGGCGAGCCGGTCAGCCTGAGACCCGATGTGGCCAGCGGCCGCACGGTGACCCTGGGCGACCTGTTCGAGGGCGCCGGCGCGGCCGGCGAGGTTATGGTCGGCTATGGCGCCCCTGCCGGCCAGTCGGCGGTGCTCGACGCCGGCGAGGTGCAGGCCATCGCCCGCCAGCACGGGCTGGATTGGGCCAACCCGCAGGGCCTGCGCCGCATCGTGGTGCGCAGCGACATGGCCGGCGATCCGTCCCGCGGCGCGCCCGCCGGAAAGATGATCGACGCCCTGACCTGGGCCCGCAACATCGCCGCCGGCGAGATCATCCAGCCGACCGACCTGACCTACGCCAAGGTCCCGTCCTTCTCCGCCCCCGGCGACATGCCGCGCGACGCCGACGCCCTGATCGGCAAGGCCGCGCGGCGGCCCCTGCGCGCCGGCTCGGCCGCCGCCATGCACGACGCCGCCGCCGCCGAGGTGATCAAGCGCGACGATGTGGTGCAGGTGAGCTACCAGGCCGACGGCATCAGCCTGATCCTCACCGGCAAGGCCATGGCCGCCGCCCATGCGGGCGAGCCCGTGGCCGTGATGAACACCGTCTCCAAGAAGGTGCTGCAGGCCATCGCCATCGGCCCCGACCAGGCCGTGGTCGGCCCCGCCGCCGAGCAGTACCGCGCCGCCTTCCCCTCCTCCCAGCAATTCGCAGCCCGCTGAAAGGTCAGCCCGCCATGCGCCGCCTCGTGATCGTCGCCCTGCTCGCCGCCGTCGCCCCGCTGGGCGCCTGCACCTCGGTGAAGACCGCCCTGAACGGTCCCAAGATGTCGCCGATGAACTATCCCTCGGCCCTGGTCCCCGCCGACCAGCAGGTGCTGTCCCTGGCTTCGGCGCGCGATCCGGCGCCCCAGCCCGCCTCGGCCAACTCGCTGTGGCGCACCGGCGCGCGCCAGTTCTTCCATGACCAGCGCGCCGCCCGCGTCGGCGACATCATCACCGTGCTGGTGAACATCAACGACAGCGCCAACATCTCCAACGCCACCGCCGCGACCAAGACCAGCACCAACAAGGCCGGGATCACCAATTTCCTCGGCCTGGAATCCACCCTCGGCAAGGTGCTGCCCAAGGCCTTCGACCCGGGCAACGCCATCAACACCAACACCAGCCTGGCGGCCAACGGCACTGGCACGATCACGCGCCAGGACCAGATCACCCTGACCATCGCAGCGGTGGTGACCCAGGTGCTGCCCAACGGCAACATGATCATCCAGGGCCGCCAGCAGGTGAAGACCAACAACGACATGCGCGAGCTGACCGTGTCGGGGATCATGCGGCCGGAGGACATCTCCTCGTCCAACACCATCCTGCACACCCAGCTGGCCGAGGCGCGGATCAGCTACGGCGGCCAGGGCGACCTGGCGGCAGTGCAGAAGACCTCGGGCGGCACGGCCCTGCTGCAGAAGTTCTCGCCGTTCTAAACGAAAAGGCCCCTCCTCCAGCCTGGAGGAAGGGCCTCAATTCGACGATGCCCGCCGCCTGGGCAAATTCTGCCTGGGCGGCTCTCGGCAGTTAAGCCCTCAATCCGGCCTTGGCCGTATCGACGCCCAGGGCCCTCAGGGCCGCGCGGGCGATGCCGTCGGCGTCGAGGCCAGCCTGGATGTACATCAGGTCCGGCTTGTCCTGGTCCTGGAAGATGTCCGGCAGGGTCAGGGTGCGGATCTTCAGTCCGCTGTCCAGCGCGCCGCGATCGGCCAGCATGTGCAGCACGAAGGCGCCGAAGCCGCCCACCGAGCCTTCCTCGACCGTGATCAGCGCCTCGTGCTCGCGGGCCAGGCGCAGGATCAGGTCCTCGTCCAGCGGCTTGGCGAAGCGGGCGTCGGCCACCGTGGTCGAAATGCCGCGGGCGGCCAGCAGGTCTGCGGCGCGCAGGGATTCCTGCAGGCGGGTGCCGAAGGAGAGGATGGCGACCGTATTGCCTTCGCGGACCACGCGGCCCTTGCCGATCTGCAGGATCTCGGCCTTGTCGGGGATGCCGACGCCGGTGCCTTCGCCACGCGGATAGCGCACCGCGCTGGGGCGATCGTCGATATCGGCGGCGGTGGCCACCATGTGGGTCAGCTCGGCCTCGTCGGCCGCGCCCATGATCACGAAGCCCGGCAGGGCGCCCAGATAGCCGACGTCGAAGCTGCCGGCGTGGGTCGGACCGTCGGCGCCCACCAGGCCCGCGCGGTCGATGGCGAAGCGCACCGGCAGGTGCTGGATCGCCACGTCATGCACCACCTGGTCGTAGCCGCGCTGCAGGAAGGTGGAATAGATGGCCGCGAACGGCTTCATGCCGTCGGCCGCCAGGCCCGCGGCGAAGGTCACCGCGTGCTGCTCGGCGATGCCCACGTCGAAGGCGCGGTCGGGGAAGCGGTCGGCGAACATGTCGACGCTGGTGCCGGAGGGCATGGCCGCGGTGATGGCGACGATGCGCTTGTCCTTCTCGCCCTGGCGGACCAGCTCGGCGCCGAACACCTTCTGGTAGCTGGGGGCGTTGGCAGGGACCTTCGACTGCTGGCCGGTGACCACGTCGAACTTGACCACGCCGTGGTACTTGTCGGCGGCGTTCTCGGCCGGGGCGTAGCCATGGCCCTTCTGGGTGACCACATGGACGAGGACCGGCTTGTCGGTCATCTCGTGCACGTTCTTCAGCACCGGAACCAGGTGCTCGAGATTGTGCCCGTCGATCGGGCCGACATAGTAGAAGCCCAGTTCCTCGAAGAAGGTGCCGCCGGTGACCATGCCGCGGCCGTACTCCTCGGCCTTGCGGGCGGCTTCCTTCAGCGGCTTGGGCAGGGCGCCGGCCACCTGGCGGCCGATCTTGCGCAGCGAGCGGTAGGCGCTGCCGGAAACCTGGCGGGCCAGATAGGCGCTCATGCCGCCGACCGGGGGCGCGATCGACATGTCGTTGTCGTTGAGGACCACGATCAGGTCCTTGGTCGCATGGGCGGCGTTGTTCATGGCCTCATAGGCCATGCCGGCGCTCATCGAGCCGTCGCCGATCACGGCGATGACCTTGTTCTTCTCCCCGCGCTGGTCGCGGGCGACAGCGAAGCCCAGAGCCGCCGAAATCGAGGTGGCCGCGTGGGCGGCGCCGAAGGGATCGTATTCGCTCTCGGCCCGCTTGGTGAAGCCCGACAGGCCCCCGCCCTGACGCAGGGTGCGGATGCGGTCGCGGCGGCCGGTGAGGATCTTGTGCGGATAGGCCTGGTGGCCGACGTCCCAGATCAGGATGTCCTTGGGCGTGTCGAACACGTGGTGCAGGGCCACGGTCAGTTCCACGACGCCCAGGCCGGCGCCCAGGTGGCCGCCCGTGACCGACACGGCCTGGATCGTCTCGGCCCGGACTTCATCAGCCAACTGACGCAGCTCGGTCAGGCCAAGCTTCTTCATGTCCGCAGGCGAATTGACGGTGTCGAGCAGGGGGGTCGTTGGAGCCATCGCGCTTCGGGCGCAACGGCCCGACCTTCCAAAAAAGTTAGTGGCGGCGATCTAGCACGAAATCGACGCTGTCCCGCAGGTATTTGGCGTCTGCGCCGAACATGTCCAGATGCGCCTTTGCCTGTGTCGCTAGCAAGTCCACCCGCTCGCGCGCTGCGTCAACCCCTAAGAGGGTGACGAAATTGACCTTTCCACGCCTTCCGTCCTTGCCCCCCGCCCGCTTTCCGAGCAGGTCCTCGTCGCCTTCCAGGTCCAGCGAATCATCGATGATCTGGTAGGCGAGGCCCAGATCCTGGGCGAACGCGGCCAGGGCCTGCCGGGCGTTTTCGCTCGCCCGCGCGAGAATCACCGGCACGTCGAAGGCGCAGGCGATCAGGGCGCCGGTCTTCATTCTCTGCATGCGGGCGATGGCGCCGAGGTCGCCGCCGACGCCGATTACGTCGATCATTTGTCCGCCCACCATGCCTTTGGCGCCACAGGCGAGTGCGAGCCTGCGCACAAGCTCCGCGCGTACAGCCCCATCCGGGTGGGTGTCGGGATGGGCCATGATCTCGAAACCCGCCGCCTGCAGGGCGTCGCCCGCCAGCACGGCGGTGGCCTCGTCATAGGCCCGGTGCACGGTCGGCCGGCCGCGGCGCAGGTCGTCGTCGTCCATGCAGGGCAGGTCGTCGTGCACCAGGCTGTAGGCGTGGATGCACTCGATGGCGCAGGCGGCGCGCAGCACCGGCCGCTCCTCGACCTGGAACATCCGCGCGGTCTCGATGGCGAAGAACGGGCGCATGCGCTTGCCGGGGCCGAGCGCCGCATAGCGCATGGCCTCGGTCAGGCGCTGCTCGGGGCCCTCCCCGCGCGGCAGGAGGGCGTCGAGGGCCACGGTGACCAGATCGGCGGCCTCGGCGATTCGCTGGGCGAGCGAGGCGTCCATGGCGGGCTTAGGTGAATTCGGCCGGCTCGGCGCCGGTGACGCCTTGCGGTCCGACGACGATCTTTTCGACCCGGAGACGAGCCGCCTCCAGCCGCTTTTCGCAGTGCGCCTTCAGCGCCGCGCCGCGCTCATACATCTCGATCGAGGCCTCCAGCGGGGCCTGGCCCGATTCGAGGGCGCCGACGATCTTCTCCAGTTCCGCCAGGGCCTGTTCGAAGCTCATGGCGGCGATGTCGGCGGTGTCGGGCATGTGTTCTTCAAAACCTGTGTGCTGGGTTAGCTTAGAGCCGGATCGGCGGTGGTGAAAACCCGGATTTCAGCGATTGGGAAGATGCGATGGAACGGTTTCGCCCGGCTTCGGAACAGGTTTCGGTCGAGCTCTGGCCGCACGATCCCGCCTGGGCGGTCCAGGCGGCAACCGAATCGGCCCGGCTGGCGGGCGTGTTGGGCGAGAACCTGATCACCGTCCACCACATCGGCTCGACCGCGATCCCCGGCATCAAGGCCAAGCCGATCGTCGATCTCTTGCCGATCGTGCGCGATCTCGCCGCCCTGGACGCCAAGGAGGCTGAGGTCGTCGCGCTCGGCTATGTCTGGCGCGGCGAATTCGGCCTGCCCGGCCGGCGCTTCTGCGTGCTCAGCGATGCGGAAACCGGGCGCCGGCTGTTCCATGTGCATTGCTGGCAGGCGGGCTCAGGCGAGATCGCCCGCCACCTCGCCTTCCGCGACTATCTGCGCGCCCACCCGGGCCAGGCCCTGGCCTACGAGGCGGAGAAGGAAAAGGCCGCCCGGATCGCCGCCCACGACATGCTGGCCTACAACGACGCCAAGTCCGACTGGATCCTGGCCTGCCAGAAGCGGGCGGAGGCGTGGTGGCCGGGCTTAGGATAGCGCGAGGTTCCCGGAACCGGACGTTCCGGAGGGTTGAGGAGGGTGGGGAGCCGCCGCGCCGATCGGCTATGGTCAAGCATGGAAGGTCTGCATCTCGCCGCATACAACGCTGACTTGCCAGCGATCCGCTCCCTCGCAGGGAGTGGCGCCAACCTGCGCGATGGGAGCGGATTTACGCCTCTCATGTGGTCATGCCTGCGCGGAGCGGTGGGCGATCAAGCCGTCGTAATAAGCGCGTTGATATCTGTCGGCGCGGACCCGAATGCGATCACGTTGAGCGGAGATTCCTCCTGTCTCATGCTTGCGGTTCAGAGCGGGTCTCTAGATGCGGTCAGGGCGATCGTGGATGGCGGAGCCCTGTTGGACCTGCCTGCAGATGGGGTCACGCCGCTCATGGTGGCCGCGAGGGCCGGTGATGAGGAGATCGCCACCTTTCTCTTGGAGCGTGGAGCCGACCCCGACTTGAGGTGCGGTCGGTTTACTGCTGCCGACTACGCTTCATATGGTGGGTTCGACCGATTGGCAGGGCGGCTTTCGCCCCTGTCTAAGGGCCGCTGAGGGTGGAAAGGAGACCCAACGTCGTCGGGCATTGACGGGTACCATGTTCACTGAAATGACAAGTCGAAACGAAGGCTGATCTCGAATGCGCAGTCGCCGGCGGGCATGAAAAAAATAGGCTCCCTATCGCTCACCGCTGTCATTTTGCTTGCAGCGGTTACGGCATGCCACGACTCGCCAACAATTACGTGGTCATCCAATCAGCCTTCGCCAGACGGTCGCTGGATAGCCACGGCGCGCAGTCAAATCATCGGAAACGTTGGCGGTGATTGGGACGAGACCCTGGTCGACCTCAAACAAAAAGGGCGGCCAGGACCATCGACAAACATTCTCACACTGTCCCACGAATACAGTACGATCTTACTCAGTATGACGTGGGAGACGCCAACTCGCTTGGTCATTAGCTTTCAGAAGAGCTCCAGACCTGGAGACCATGTGAGCGTCGATTTTCAAGCCGTGAGATGCGGGGACGTTGAGATTGTCTCCCGAAACTTATGACTGACCAATGGCCAAGCAGGTGGTGCCTGCGGGCTGGCTGCGTCGGCGACCACTTTGGGTCGGGTGCCGTCACCAGCATCCAGCCCGGAACTCACCGTTCGCTAGGCCGCCTTTCGCCAAACAGGAAAGACTGCGTTCCCTGTCGATGTCATGGCCTTGATCATTTCGCTGTGGTCGAAGGACGGGAGCGAAGTCAGGAAATCGACGACTGCCCCTTCGCCCGTCGCTCCCTGTGGAAAGGTGCAGGCCAACTGATCTTCATCGCCGAAAATCAGCCACCAGACATCCGCGCCCCATGGTCCGCTATCATTTGTCTCGATAGCGAGGCCGGATAGGTCAGCTTTGTTGATGCGTTTGATCTGGCCTTCGCCATCCGTGACGCTGATGCAGTCCCCATCTACCAGGGTCACCCATCTACTCTCGGGTTGCAGCCGGGCCGGCTTATTCTTGGACCATCCGAACATTCGCCACCCCCGCGCCTCACGCTGAAGCTACGCTTCGCGGCGGCGCTTCCGCAACGGGTCGCTCTCAACCGCCAGCTTCTGCGCCGAAACTCACCTTTAGCCTGCCTCGTCAGAGCCATACGATCTGGGTCCCAGCGTTCGCCGGGATCAGCGGAATTTGTTGTACGAATTCAAACAGAACCCTCACCGCACCAGGCGGCGGCGGCACCAGTAGCTGAGGCCGCCTTCGCTCTCGACGATCGTCCAGCCGATGCGCCGGAGGTAGCGGCGGATCATGGTGTTGAAGAAACCGTGGGCGACGATGACCACGTCGCCTTGGCGCGCCAGTTCGGTCATGCGCGCCGCCACGGCCTGGGCGCGGGCTTCGGCCTGCTTGCGGCTCTCCTGGCCCTCGTGGTGGTTCAGGAACCACCACCAGAAGCGGGCGATCACCCCCCAGACGGTGGGCGGCAGCCTCAGCCAGGATGGCCAGCGCGGCGGCGGCAGCGGGGCCTCGATCAGCGAGTCGTCGATTTCGAAGCCGCGGCCCTCGGTCAGGGCCTCCGCCGTTTCGACGGCGCGGATGCGGCTGGAGGAGAGCACCACCGCGGCCTTGCGCACTATGTCCATAAGGCTCGGTGGCGGAACCTGGCCTGGCTTCAGCCCCGTCTCCTCGTAGCGGCCCCACCAGGCGGCGTATTCCGCCGCGTTGAGCATGACCTTGCGCGAGACGTTCGGCCGGCCGTGACGCACGGTGATGATGGCGCCGGGCGCAGACTTGGCCTGGGCCACGTCCGGCGGAGCCAGATCCGGCTGAAAGGGGGCGGGCTGGGATGGGCCGTTCGGGTCCGTCGACATGTTCTGGGACTGGAGCGCAGCCGAGGCGAGCCGCTCCATGTCCTACCCCTCCCCAAGCGCGCGCACATGCGCCAGGGCGGACTGGCCCAGCGCCTCGAGGTCGTAGCCGCCTTCGAGCGAGGAGACAACCCGCCCGCCGCACCGTGCCCGGGCCACCTCGAGGATCGCGCGGGTGGCCCAGGCATAGTCCTCGGCCTCCAGCGCCTGCTCGGCCAGGGGATCGCGGGCGTGGGCGTCGAAGCCGGCCGAGATCATGACCAGGTCGGGGTCGAAGGCGTCGAGCGCCGGCATCAGCCCCTCGAAGGCCCGCCGCCAGACCGCCCGGTCGGACATGGGCGCGACGGTGGTGTTGAAAACATTGCCGACCCCGGTCTCGGACGGGGCTCCCGTGCCGGGATAGAGCGGCCACTGGTGGATCGAGGCGAAGAACAGGCTGGGATCGGCCTCGAAGGCCGCCTGGGTGCCGTTGCCGTGGTGCACGTCGAAATCCACCACCGCGACCTTAGCGTAGCCCAGGCCTTGCGCCACCCGCGCCGCCACGGCGACGTTGGAGAACAGGCAAAAGCCCATGGAGCGCTCGGGTTCGGCGTGGTGTCCGGGCGGGCGCACGGCGCAGAAGGCCCTGGTCCCCTCCCCCGCCGCCACGGCGCGCACGGCGGCGGCCACCCCGCCCGCGGCCCGGCGCGCGGCCAGCAGCGATCCCGGCGACATGCCGGTGTCGGGGTCCAGCTTGACGAAGCCGGTGGCGGGCGCGGCGGCGATGATCTCGTCGACATAGGCCTTGGGATGGACCAGCAGCAGGTCGGCCGCATCGACCTCGGGCGCCTCGCGCCGGTCGAGATCGAGGCCCGTGGCGTCGTCCAGGGCTCCCATCACCGACCGCAGCCGATCCGGCCGCTCGACGTGATTGCGGCCCGGCTCGTGGCCCAGCATGTCGGGGTGGGTGAACAGGATCAGGCTCATATTTCCAGTCTGCCTCAATTCGGCCGATTCCAAGAAGCCCCCGGCTGTGCGAAAGAGCCCGGATGAGCCAAGCCGCATCTATGACGCCCATCACCATCCGCAAGGCGACGCCGGAAGACGCTGAAACACTGACCGCGCTCGGCCGGGAAACCTTCGCCGACACCTTTGCCCACCTCTATCCGCCCGAGGACCTGGCCGCCTTCCAGGCCGAGGCGCACACGCCCGAGCGCTACGCCGCCTGGGCCGTCGACCCGGCCTTCGGCCTCTGGATCGCCGAGGCGGGCGGGCGGGCGATCGGCTACGCCCTGGCCGGGCCCTGCCATCTGCCGCACCCCGAGGTGACGGAGAGCTGCGGCGAACTCTGGCGCATCTATGTGCGCAAGCAGACGCAAGGGACCGGCCTCGGCAAGCGGCTGATGGAGACCGTGCTGGATTGGCTGGCCAAGCCCGGCCGCGACCTCTGGATCGGCGTCTGGTCGCAGAACCACAAGGCCCAGCAGCTCTACTACCGCTACGGCTTCGAGAAGGTCGGCGAATACGAGTTCCCGGTCGGCAAGACCCGGGACCACGAGTTCATCCTGCGCCGTCGGGGGTAGCGCGAGCGAACATCCTCCGCGCCGCACCCTATCGGCTTGATCCGCGCTGGACTTCGGAGCCGGCCGCGTTCAATCTTGTTCCAAACGAGCGTTCGAACGACCGGGACAGTCCCATGTTCATGAACTTCTTCACCGAGCTGCGCCAGGCCAAGGTGCCGGTGACGCTGCGGGAATATCTGATGCTGATGGAGGCGCTCGATCGCGACGTGATCGACCGCTCGGTGGACGATTTCTACTACCTCTCGCGCGCCGCCCTGGTGAAGGACGAGCGCAACCTGGACAAGTTCGACCGCGTCTTCGCCCACGTCTTCAAGGGCTTGGAGAAGATGAGCGACGGCGTCCTCTCCGACATCCCGGCCGAGTGGCTGAAGGCCCTGTCCGACAAGTTCCTCACCCCTGAGGAGCGCGAGCAGATCGAGGCCATGGGCGGCTTCGACAAGCTGATGGAGATGATCGCCGAGCAGATGCGCCGCCAGAAGGAAGAGGGCGACGACGGCGACGGCGATGAAGAGGGCAAGAAGGGCGGCGGCCGAGGCAAGGGCGGCCAGTCGCCCATCGGCGCCAATGGCTTCCATCCGGAAGGCATCCGCATCGGCCAGGACAAGGGCCGCCACGGCAAGGCGATCAAGGTCTGGGACAAGCGCGAGTACAAGAACCTCGACGACAGCGTCGAGCTGGGCACCCGCAACATCAAGGTCGCCCTGCGCCGCCTGCGGAAATTCGCCCGCCAGGGCCAGCCGGACGAGCTGGACATGGACGGCTCGATCAAGGAGACGGCCAACAAGGGCTATCTGGACGTGGTCATGCGGCCGGAGCGCCGCAACACCATCAAGGTCTTGCTGTTCTTCGACATCGGCGGCTCGATGGACAGCCACATCAAGCTCTGCGAGGAGCTGTTCTCGGCGGCCAGGACCGAGTTCAAGACCATGGAGTTCTATTACTTCCACAACTGCCTCTATGAGAGCGTGTGGAAGGACAATCGCCGGCGCAACGTCGAGAAGATGGACACCTGGGATGTGCTCCACAAGTACGGCCGCGACTACAAGATCATCTTCGTCGGCGACGCGACCATGAGCCCCTACGAGATCACCTATCCGGGCGGCTCGGTGGAGCATTGGAACGAGGAGGCCGGCGCGATCTGGCTGGACCGAGTCACGCAAATCTACGATAGCGTGGTCTGGCTCAACCCTACGGGCGAGCGCCATTGGGACTATACCCCCTCCATCGGTGTCATCCGCCAGATCATGAACGACCGCATGTACCCGCTGACCCTGGAAGGCCTGGACAAGGCCATGCGCGAGCTCGTGCGTTGAGCGACCCGCATCCGGCCGACCTGGACCACGAAGAGACCGATCAGGAGAGCCAGGCGGCGACCAAGAACCTGGTGTTCGCCGCCGCCGAGCGGCTGTTCGCCGTGCACGGCTTCCAGAAGGTCTCGGTGCGCGACATCACCGCCGAGGCCGGGGTCAACCTCGCCTCTGTGAACTACCACTTCCGCTCCAAGGACGCGCTGCTGCTGGACATCTTCCTGCGCCGCACCGCCGAGCTGAACCGGGCCCGTGCGCGGATGCTGCACGAGGCGGCCGACGCGCATCAGGGCAAGCCGCCGGTGCGCGCGATCCTGGAGGCGCTGATCGCCCCGCCGGTGCGCTGGCTGGATCCCAAGGGCGAGCGGCTGATCTCGCTGCAGTTCCTGATCCGGGCCAGGAGCGAAGGCACCGAGGAGATGCGCCAGGTGCTGCGCAACGACGTCTCGCACCTGAGGCGCTTTTCCGACGCGCTCTTGGCCGCCCGGCCGGACCTGCCCGCAGAAGAGGTCTATTGGCGGCTGCACTTCGTGCTCGGCATGATCCACAACAACCGCTTCGCCGAGTTCGACCGCCTCAACACCCTGTCGGATGGCCTGACCCGCGAGGACGACACCGAGGCCCTGATCCGGCGCATGCTGGACTTCGCCGAGGCCGGCTTCTCGCGCTGAATTTGCCGAAAAATTGATCTGGGTTCGCACAACCCATGGGCGTTCGCGCGCCTTATAGTCGGAGCCAGTCCGCGCGGAGGCTCCGCCATGAATAGCCGCTTCGAACAGCAACAGCCGCTCAGCAATTCCGGCTTCGTCCATTCGGACGCCCTGGAGCAGCACGTGGGGAAGCGGGTGACCGGGGCGCCTTCCCGGGCGACGCCCAGAGAAGGCGAGCAGAAGAAAGGACTTACCCGAACCGCTCCGCCATCCAGTCGGGAACCCTAGCGGGCCGCCGGCTTTCGGCGTCGATCAGGCACCAGTCCGAACTGGCTTGCGCACAGACCTCGCCGTCGGGGCCGTCGATGCGGACGTAGCGGATGAAGCGCGGGCCGCGGCGCGGGCCCACCCAGGTGCGCAGCTGCGCCGTCTCGCCCGGCAGCAGCGGGCGGCGATAGTCGATCTCGTGGCGCAGCACAACCCAGGCCCAGGCCGCCTGCTCGGCCTCGTTCATGCGCGACGACCAATGGCTGGTCGCCGCCTCCTGCACCCAGCGCAGATAGACGACATTGTTCACGTGGCCGTTGACGTCGAAGTCCTCGGCCGCGGGCTCGATGGAATAGGCGAAGACCTGCTGTCCTGCAGGCGGCTCGAGCGGCTTCACGCCGCGCTCTATGCGGCCAGCAGGCCCTTCTCGACCATGAAGGTCTTCAGCTCGCCCGACTGGAACATCTCGCGCACGATGTCCGAGCCGCCGACGAATTCGCCGGCGACATAGAGCTGGGGAATGGTCGGCCAGTCGCTGAAGGCCTTGATGCCCTGGCGCAGGGGCTCGCTCTGCAGCACGTCGACACCGGCGTACTCGACGCCCAGGTGATCCAGGATCTGCACCACCACGGCCGAGAAGCCGCAGCGCGGCTGGTCCGGCTCGCCCTTCATGAAAACCACCACCGGGTTTTCGGCCACGGTCCGGGCGATGAAGTCGTTCACCTTGTCGGCGATCTCGGGAGACAGGTCGGTCACGGCTGATGCTCCGCCGAATGAATAGGTCAAGTCGCCCCTCAGCTAGGGACCGGGGGGCGTCAGGTCAAGCTCTGCGCTGGCCGCCGGCCCCGCCGGCAGGACTGAAGCGGGCCATTTCGATCTGGGCCGCGACCCCGGGCGGCATGTCCTTTTCCACGACGGCCGCCAGGGCGGCGATCTTGTCGGGCCGGTCGGTGACGATCTGGATGGTGGCCAGCGACGGCTCGGTCAGGGCGTAGCAAAGGCAGATCGCCTCGGCCGACCAGCCGGGCGTGCGCTCCAGAAAGGCGTAGGTCCCGGCGCCGGCCAGAGGATTGGCGGCTCCCGGCTTGGGCCCGGCGGCGCCGCCGCGCTGGAAGCGGTCGGGATGGAAGTCGTAGCCGATGATGGCCATGTCCTGCGCGGTCGCGGCCTTCAGCCGCAGCCGCTCCTTCCAGCCCGAGATCAGGCTGAAGGGTGTGCAAAGGATGTCGAAGGCGCCGGTGGTGATGTAGGCGTCCATGGCGTCGTCCTGGCCGGCGACCCCCAGCCGACGCACCCGCCCGGTGGCGCGGAAATCCTTCAGCCGCCCCAGCGCATAGCCCGACAGCTCCTCGGAAAGGGGATCGTCCAGGATGATGGCGTCGAGATAGGAAAAGCCGGTCCGCGACAGGATCGCCTCGACATTGTGCTGCAGCCCTTCGGGGCTGAAGTCGCGCAGAGGCTGGCCGCTCAAGGGGTGGCTAGCGCCCAGCCGCCAGGCGAGGAAGACCAGGTTGCGCTCGATGGCGTGGATCGCCCGGGCCACCCCCTCGACGATCAGGGGGCTGCGGCCGGTGATCTCGAAGCAGTTGATGCCGTTTTCCAGCGCCGCATAGATGAGTTCCTCCCAGTCCTGGGCGCGGGTGCGAGCCTGGCTGTCCGCCAGCACCAGGGAGACGGATGAAACCACCGTCCCGGTCACCCCGAGCGGACGGTAGCGCATGGCCCGCTCAGCCCTTCGGCGGGGGCGCTGAGGTCTCCAGCGCCAAGGCGTGCAACTCGCCGCCGACCTTGCCCTTCAGCGCAGCGTAGACCAACTGGTGCTGACGCACGCGAGGCAGGCCGGAGAAGGCGGTGGAGCTGATCCGCGCCTTGTAGTGATCGCCATCGCCCGCCAGGTCGTCGATGGCGATCTCGGCGTCGGGGAAGGCCGCACGAAGCTCGGCTTCGAGGGCGGCGGCGGTCATGGGCATGGAGACTCGAATCCAACGCGAAGCAGGCGAGCCTGCATTTGAACACGGATCATGCTGCCGAAATATGGATAACGACTCGTTTCCGCGCTCCAGCGCCACCACCTTCACGAACCCGTGATCGCACCCCCTCAGATGATGTAGTGGCCGCTGATCGACAGGCTGGAAGCATGCACGCCGTCCAGGGTGATCACGTCGCCATTGGAGAAGTTGATCGTGGAATAGGTCCCGTGATCGACAAAGGTCTCGGTGATTCCGGCGCTCTGGTAGGCGCTGATGTCGATCTGGTCGTGGGCCGTGGTGGCGTTGAAGTCGGTGACGGTCTCGACCTTGTCGCCCGGGGCGAAGACGAAGATGTCATTGCCGCCGCCCCCGGTCAGGGTGTCAGCGCCCTTACCCGCGGCGATGACGTTGTCCATGCTGTTGCCGGTCAGAGTCATGACGGCGCCGCCGGCGGCGACCAGGTTCTGGATGTTGGCGCCGAGGGTGAAGCTGCCATAGGCCCTGACGGTTTCGCCGGGCGTGCCGGCGGCGACCTGCACCACATCGGTTGAATTGGTGACGGTGAAGACGTCATAGCCGCCGGCGCCGCCGATCAGGGTGTCGCCGCCGCTGAGGCTGGTCAGGTAGTTGTGCCCCGCTGCATTGCCGGTGGCGGTGAGGCCGGCGGTGGTCAGGCGCAGGATGTGCAGATCGCCGCTCAGCGCATAGCTGACGCTGGAGATGATGACGTCGGCGGTCTGGCCGGCTGCGACCACCACCTTGTCGCCGGTGTTGTTGACGTAGAAGGTGTCGATCCCCGCCCCACCGACCAGGGTGTTGGCGCCGCCCGTGCTGGTCAGGTGGTCGCCCATGCCGTTGGCTGTCGCCGTAAGGCCGGAGCCGCTGACCGTGATGTTCTGGATATTGGCGGGCAGCGCATAGCTGACGTCGGCGACCACCGACTCGTTGGGCGTTCCGGCCGGGACCGAGATGATGTCGCCGGAATTGTGCACATAGAAGGTGTCGCCGCCGCTGGCGGAGGCGGTGAAGCTCTGCGCCGAGGTCCCCAGCGAATAGGCGCGGATGTAGTCGATCTGGTACTTGGCCGGGAACTGCGTAGTCGAGTCCGGCGCGCCGGGCCAGTTGCCGCCGACCGACAGGTTGGTGATCATGTACATCGGCGTGTTCATGCCTGCCGGCGTCGCGAGCGATCCCACCGCCGCGCCGTCGATGAACCAGGTGATGGTCGAGGCGGTCCACAGGACGCCGTAGGTGTGAAAGCCCTGCAGCAGGTTCGGCACATAGGTCGAAAAGCTGGTGTAGGTCTTGGCGCCGGTCGAGGTGTCCCAGTGCACCGTCTCATGCACGGTGTTGGGCTGGTCGTTGACCATTTCGAACACGTCGATCTCGTTGTCCCCGCCGCCGCTGGCCGGCAGCAGCCAGAAGGCCGGCCAGAGGCCCACAGGCGTGGAAGGGAACTCGACGCGGGTTTCGAAGTAGCCGTAGGTCTGGGCGAAGTGCGGCTGGGTGGTGATCACGCCGGTGGTGTACTGGTAGTTCCACAGGGCGCCGAGGTCGGCGGTCGGGGTCTTGGCGCCGGTGATGGTCAAGACGCCGTTGCTCACCGAAAAAGGGTTGAGCCCCAGGGCCGTGGTTCCCGAGCCGGTGAAGCTGGACGAGACATTGATCCCCAGCTCCTGGGCGTTGGGGATCAGGTGGCTGGATTCCGAGTTCGGGCCGCCCCAGGCGTAATAGGTGCGCCAGGTCCCGGCGCCCGTGGCCGGGTTCCACTCGCTGAAGCTGTTGAACTCGTCGTCGAACGTCATCGTCATCTGGTTGGTGTCGACGGCGAGCTGGAAGTTGGCCGCGGTGAACTGGCCGATGGTGGTGTTCTTGAAGTCGATCAGGTCGGTCGACGACAACTTGAGCACCACGTCCGACCCCACCTGGGTCATCGCCGCCTGGACCTCGGCGAAGTAGTTGAAGCTGTAGCCGGTCAGCCGGACCACATCGCCGTTCGCGCCGCCGGTGTGGAAATTGTAGATGATGTCCTTGGCGGCCCCGGGAGCGTAGAGGAAGGTGTCTCCGCCGGCGCTGATGATCACGTCGTCTCCGCCGCCGCCCATGACCGTCTCGCCCGCCTTGTCGGCGGTGATGATGTTGGCCATCGCGTTGCCGATGCCGACGACGTTCTCGTAGGTCCCGTTCAGGGTCAGGTTCTGGATCCCCGCCGGCAGGACGTAGTTCAAGGTGGCGATGACCGTATCGACGCCGCTGGTCCCGGCGATGATCTGGTCGTTCAGATTGTCCTGCCAGAAGATGTCGTCGGCCGTGCCGCCGACCATCTTGGTGCCCTGGCCGCTGCCATACAGCTCCGTAGCGGCCGAACCGGCGGTGATCGTGTTGACCCCGACACCCCAGATTTTCGTGGTCGGCGTTGCGCTGGCCGCCAGCCAGACGCCGTCATAGTCGTAGTAGCCAGAAGCCATGCAGCAGATCCGCGCGTGTTAGAACGGCGCCACGCAAGGTAGCGATGCCGGGAATCCCCCCGATCGATGTTCAGCAGAATTGGCTTTAATCATCAAGCTTACAGCTTGTGACATCCGAGGCTGAAACGGGCCAAAACGCCGACAGATTCACGTTCTGCGACAATATGACACTTATGCGCCGCCGCGATTCAACTTCAAATAAACTTAAAAATGGTAAACGAAATTCGTGGAGAACAGCAACCGTCGCTCGCGCAAACGGACCGGCGCGCAAATTAGGTGAAGTTAAACTGTAAAACTCGCCCCACCGAGGCTGGATATACTTCCAGCTTTGCCGGTATTCGTTTCAGAACGCGCCAGCGCGCGAACGGTTCCCGTCACCGGCAGAAAAATCTCTGCCGGCGCGGAACGACCTCGATCGAGCGCAGAGACGCCGCGCGGAACGCCACGGCGCCGCAAAAGCCGCCAGCCGTGGATGGACGGGCCGCGCCCTATTCCATGAAGGCCGGCATCCAGCCTTCGTGGGCGGCGCGCAGCTCGGCCAGCGGGATGCCGAACAGACCGGTCGAGGCGAACACCTCGCCGCCAGCGCGGCCGACCAGGGCGGCGTTGAGGCCCGCCTCGATGGCCGAGGCGATCACCGCCTCGGGCTGGCGGGTGGCGATCAGGTAGCGGCCCTGGTCCTCACCGAACAGGAAGGGATGGGCGTGGGCTACGCTGGTCGCGTCGAGGGTCAGGCCTATATCCGAGGCCAGCGCCATCTCCGCCGCTGCGACCACCAGGCCGCCGTCGGACAGGTCGTGCACCGCGGTCACCCGCCTGTTGCGGATCAGCCCGCGGACGAAGTCGCCGTTGCGGCGCTCTGCGTTCAGGTCGACCGGCGGCGGCGGGCCGTCCTCGCGGCCAAGCACCTCGCGCAGATAGAGGCTCTGGCCCAGTTCGCCATGGCTGACCCCGATCAGGATCAGGGTGTCGCCGCCGCGCAGGCCCGAGAAATCCATGCGCAGGGCGTAGTCCGGCAACAGGCCCACCGCACCCACGGTCGGGGTCGGCGGAATGGCCGCGCCGTTGGTCTCGTTGTAGAGCGAGACGTTGCCGCTCACGACCGGGAAGTCGAGCGCCCGGCAGGCCTCACCCATGCCGTCGATGGCGCGGACGATCTGGCCCATGATCTCGGGCCGCTCTGGATTGCCGAAATTGAGGTTGTCGGTGATGGCGATCGGGTCGGCGCCCACCGCGGTCAGGTTGCGCCAGGCCTCGGCCACCGCCTGCTTGCCGCCTTCGAACGGATCGGCCTGCACATAGCGCGGGGTGCAGTCCGAGGTCACGGCCAGGGCCTTGCGCGTGCCATGCACCCGGACCACGCCGGCGTCGGCGCCGGTGGCGCTGTCCTCCAGGGTGTCGGCCATCACGTGGCGGTCGTACTGCTCCCACAGCCAGCGCTTGGAGGCCACGTCCGGGCAACGCATCACCTTCAGCACCGCCTCGGTCCAGTTTGTGGGCGCCGGCACCAGGCGGGGGTCGAGGTGCGGTTGCAGGGCCGGCTGCACCCAGGGGCGGTCATAGAGCGGGGCGTCGTCTGACAGGGGCGCCAGCGGCAGGTCGCAGACCACCTGGCCGTGATGCTTCAGCACGATGCGGCCGGTGTCGGTGGTCCAGCCGATGGTGGCGGCGTCGAGGCCCCATTTTTCGAAGATGCGCTGGCCGTCGTGCTCGCGGCCGGGCTTGAGGATGGCCAGCATCCGCTCCTGGCTCTCCGACAGCATCATCTCATAGGCGGTCATGCCCTCTTCGCGCTGGGGCACGGCGTCGAGGTCGAGCTCGATGCCGACCCCGCCCTTGCCGGCCATCTCGACCGAGGACGAGGTCAGGCCGGCCGCGCCCATGTCCTGGATCGCGGCCACCGCGCCGGTCGCCATCAGCTCCAGCGTGGCCTCGATCAAGAGCTTCTCGGCGAAGGGGTCGCCGACCTGGACCGTGGGACGCTTCTCCTCGGAGTCCTCGTCGAACTCGGCCGAGGCCATGGTCGCGCCATGGATGCCGTCGCGCCCGGTCTTGGAGCCGAAATAGACCACCGGAAGGCCAGCGGCGGGGGCGGCCGAGTAGAAGATCTTGTCGGCGTCGGCCAGGCCCACGCACATGGCGTTGACAAGGATGTTGCCGTCATAGCCCTTGTGAAAATTGGTCTCGCCGGCCACGGTCGGCACGCCGACGCAGTTGCC